>NZ_JAUSZD010000002.1:7662500-7969715 GCF_030817275.1 Paenibacillus sp. V4I7
TCCGGGGATGTCCGAATGGGGGAACCCAACTGTGGTAATGCGCAGTTACTCTATTGTGAATACATAGCAATAGTAGAGGCATACCCAGGGAACTGAAACATCTAAGTACCTGGAGGAAAAGAAAACAAAAGTGATTCCGTCAGTAGCGGCGAGCGAAAGCGGAATAGCCCAAACCAAGGAGCTTGCTCCTTGGGGTTGTAGGACCTCGTTGTGGGGTTAGTTCGGTAGGCGAAGTGATCTGGAAAGGTCCGGCATAGAGGGTAAAAGCCCCGTAGCCAAAATCGAACGAAACCCCTAGAGGTATCCTGAGTACGGCGGGTCACGTGAAACCCCGTCGGAATCCGGCAGGACCATCTGCCAAGGCTAAATACTCCCTAGTGACCGATAGTGAAGCAGTACCGTGAGGGAAAGGTGAAAAGCACCGCGGAAGCGGAGTGAAAAAGAACCTGAAACCGTGTGCTTACAAGAAGTCAGAGCCCTCTATATGGGTGATGGCGTGCCTTTTGTAGAATGAACCGGCGAGTTACGTTCCCGTGCGAGGTTAAGTTGAAAAGACGGAGCCGCAGCGAAAGCGAGTCTGAATAGGGCGCTTTAGTACGTGGACGTAGACCCGAAACCGTGTGATCTACCCCTGTCCAGGGTGAAGGTGAGGTAACACTCACTGGAGGCCCGAACCCACGCATGTTGAAAAATGCGGGGATGAGGTGGGGGTAGCGGAGAAATTCCAATCGAACTCGGAGATAGCTGGTTCTCCCCGAAATAGCTTTAGGGCTAGCCTCGGATGTTGAGTTGTGGAGGTAAAGCACTGATTGGGTGCGGGGCCCGCCAAGGGTTACCAAGTCCAGTCAAACTCTGAATGCCACAAACTTAAATCCGGGAGTCAGACAGTGAGTGCTAAGATCCATTGTCAAAAGGGAAACAGCCCAGACCATCAGCTAAGGTCCCCAAGTGTGTGTTAAGTGGGAAAGGATGTGGAGTTGCACAGACAACCAGGATGTTGGCTTAGAAGCAGCCACCATTGAAAGAGTGCGTAATAGCTCACTGGTCGAGTGACTCTGCGCCGAAAATGTAACGGGGCTAAACACGCCACCGAAGCTATGGCTTGCACTTTAGTGCATGGGTAGGGGAGCGTTGTATGTACGTAGAATTCTGACCGTAAGGACAGGTGGAGCGCATACAAGTGAGAATGCCGGTATAAGTAACGAAAAGATCAGTGAGAATCTGATCCGCCGAAAACCTAAGGGTTCCTGAGGAAGGCTCGTCCGCTCAGGGTAAGTCGGGACCTAAGGCGAGGCCGAAAGGCGTAGTCGATGGACAACAGGTGGAAATTCCTGTACCACCGTAGCCGTTATGAGCAATGGAGTGACGCAGAAGGATAGTGACGCGAGCTGATGGATGCTCGTCCAAGCAGTGAGGCTGATGTGTAGGCAAATCCGCACATCGTTAAGGCTGGGCTGTGATGGGGAGGGAAATTTAAGTACCGAAGGTCATGAGTTCACACTGCCAAGAAAAGCTTCTAGCCAGGCGAAGGTGCCCGTACCGCAAACCGACACAGGTGGGTGAGAAGAGAATTCTAAGGCGCGCGGAAGAACTCTCGTTAAGGAACTCGGCAAAATGACCCCGTAACTTCGGGAGAAGGGGTGCCTCGGTAGGGTGAATAGCCCGAGGGGGCCGCAGTGAAAAGGCCCAAGCGACTGTTTAGCAAAAACACAGGTCTGTGCGAAGCCGCAAGGCGAAGTATACGGGCTGACGCCTGCCCGGTGCTGGAAGGTTAAGAGGAGTGGTTAGGGCGCAAGCCCGAAGCTATGAATTGAAGCCCCAGTAAACGGCGGCCGTAACTATAACGGTCCTAAGGTAGCGAAATTCCTTGTCAGGTAAATTCTGACCCGCACGAATGGCGTAACGACTTGGGCGCTGTCTCAACGAGAGATCCGGTGAAATTTTAATACCTGTGAAGATGCAGGTTACCCGCGACAAGACGGAAAGACCCCATGGAGCTTTACTGCAGCTTGATATTGGACTTTGGTACGATCTGTACAGGATAGGTGGGAGCCTTTGAAGCCTGAGCGCCAGCTTGGGTGGAGGCATCGTTGGGATACCACCCTGATCGTATCGGAGTTCTAACCTGGTACCGTGATCCGGTATGGGGACAGTGTCAGGTGGGCAGTTTGACTGGGGCGGTCGCCTCCTAAAATGTAACGGAGGCGTTTAAAGGTTCCCTCAGAATGGTTGGAAATCATTCGCAGAGTGCAAAGGCATAAGGGAGCTTGACTGCGAGACCTACAAGTCGAGCAGGGACGAAAGTCGGACTTAGTGATCCGGTGGTACCGAATGGAAGGGCCATCGCTCAACGGATAAAAGCTACCCTGGGGATAACAGGCTTATCTCCCCCAAGAGTCCACATCGACGGGGAGGTTTGGCACCTCGATGTCGGCTCATCGCATCCTGGGGCTGAAGTAGGTCCCAAGGGTTGGGCTGTTCGCCCATTAAAGCGGTACGCGAGCTGGGTTCAGAACGTCGTGAGACAGTTCGGTCCCTATCTGTCGCGGGCGTAGGAAATTTGAGAGGAGCTGTCCTTAGTACGAGAGGACCGGGATGGACGTACCGCTGGTGTACCAGTTGTCTCGCCAGAGGCATCGCTGGGTAGCTATGTACGGAGGGGATAAGCGCTGAAAGCATCTAAGCGCGAAGCCCCCCTCAAGATGAGATTTCCCAGTATGTAAGACCCCTTGTAGACGACGAGGTTGATAGGTTCGAGGTGGAAGTGCAGCAATGCATGCAGCTGACGAATACTAATCGGTCGAGGGCTTAACCAAAATTCCTAAGTAATCTTACTTTACGCAAGTTTCGTATCTAGTTTTCAAGGCGCAAACACGCTTTGACTGTTTGGTGATGATGGCGGAGGGGACCCACGCGTTCCCATCTCGAACACGACCGTTAAGCCCTCCAGCGTCGATGGTACTTGAACCGCAGGGTTCTGGGAGAGTAGAACGTTGCCAAGCAGTTTTCCCTGATAGCTCAGTTGGTAGAGCACTCGACTGTTAATCGAGTTGTCACAGGTTCGAGTCCTGTTCGGGGAGCCAATGCTTCCATAGCTCAGTCGGTAGAGTGCATCCATGGTAAGGATGAGGTCACCGGTTCGATTCCGGTTGGAAGCTCCAGTTAATTTTATGATTAAGGCCCGTTGGTCAAGTGGTTAAGACACCTCCCTTTCACGGAGGTAACAGGGGTTCGAGTCCCCTACGGGTCACCAATAATCTTCATATCCCATGGAGGCTTAGCTCAGCTGGGAGAGCATCTGCCTTACAAGCAGAGGGTCGGCGGTTCGATCCCGTCAGCCTCCACCATTAACTTCATACGCCGTTGTAGCTCAACTGGTAGAGCAACTGACTTGTAATCAGTAGGTTGGGGGTTCAAGTCCTCTCGACGGCATGTTCTGATGGGGATTAGCCAAGCGGTAAGGCAACGGACTTTGACTCCGTCATGCCAAGGTTCAAATCCTTGATCCCCAGTTCTTCACTTGAGTCATTAGCTCAGTTGGTAGAGCACCTGACTTTTAATCAGGGTGTCGTAGGTTCGAATCCTACATGACTCACTTGCCTTATTTACAGCATGCGCGTATGGCGGAATTGGCAGACGCACTAGACTTAGGATCTAGCGGGTGACCGTGGGGGTTCAAGTCCCTCTACGCGCATCAAATCCTCAGCAGTATTTATACTCCTGAGGTACCCATGCGGAAGTGGCTCAGCGGTAGAGCATCGCCTTGCCAAGGCGAGGGTCGCGGGTTCGATCCCCGTCTTCCGCTCCATTTAATTAAGCGCCCTTAGCTCAGCTGGATAGAGTATTTGACTACGAATCAAAAGGTCGGGAGTTCGAATCTCTCAGGGCGCGCCATCTTTCATATGTTATTACCTTATCGGGACGTAGCTCAGCTTGGTAGAGCACCTGCTTTGGGAGCAGGGGGTCGCATGTTCAAATCGTGTCGTCCCGATAGACACGCGGGCGTAGTTTAATGGTAGAACTTCAGCCTTCCAAGCTGATCGCGCGGGTTCGATTCCCGCCGCCCGCTTTCAGAAAAAAAGATCACCTTCGGGTGGTCTTTTTTCATTTGAAGTGGAATATAAAGAACTCATCGAATTGGAATGAGGAGAACTAACAGGGGCTCGTTCTGTGAATTTGTATAGGTTGCAAATGACGTAATACATAAATTACCACGCTCTAGCGTGGCTTTTTTTTATTTTAATACTATGTGCCGAGGGCGGATTGTGGTAAAATATTCTGAAATGAGTTTTTATAGCATCTGGCTTTTGTAGAGAGAAGCATTAATGCAACATAGTGAATAGATGAGGTGGAGAGTTATGTTAGAGAATGATATTGTCCTTCAGAAGCAAGCAACGAATAACCTGCTGCGCAGGGACGTACGCTTCTTGGGCCACATACTAGGTGAAGTTCTGGTTCATCAAGGCGGGAATGATCTGCTTGATGTTGTCGAGAGAATTCGTGAGATGAGTAAGTCTTTAAGAGCACACTATGTAATTGAGATATATGATGAATTCAAGAAAACGATCTCTTCCTTGGATCCGGAAATTCGTCATCAAGTGATTCGCGCATTCGCTATTTACTTCCAACTTGTTAATATTGCTGAGCAGAACCACCGGATCCGTCGTAAAAGAGATTACGAGCGTTCCTCCGGTGAATCCGTGCAGCCAGGTTCCATAGAGAGTATTGTGCAAGAGTTAAAGAACAATCATATTCCTTATGCAGAGGTTCAAGAAATTCTGAAAGCTATCTCTTTGGAACTAGTAATGACAGCACATCCGACAGAAGCTATGCGTAGAGCTGTGCTTGATATTAATCTGCGCATTTCCGAAGATATGATGAAACTCGATAACCCTATGCTGACTTATCGCGAGCGTGAGCAATTGCGTGAGAAGCTTCTTGGAGAGGTTCTTAATCTTTGGCAGACGGACGAGCTTCGTGATCGGAAACCAACGGTTATTGATGAAGTTCGTAATGGTATGTATTATTTTGACGAAACTTTATTTGATGTACTTCCAGAGATCTATCATGAGCTTGAGCGTTGTTTAAATAAATATTACCCACAAGACTCATGGCACGTGCCGTCATTCTTAAAATTCGGCTCATGGATTGGTGGAGACCGTGACGGTAACCCATCGGTCAGAGCGAATGTAACTTGGGAAACACTAGGTTTGCATCGTCAACTGGCTTTGCAGAAGTATGAAGAAGTTCTCAAAGAAACACTTGAGCATATGAGCTTTAGTAAAAGCATTGTGAACGTTAGTGACGATCTAATTGAATCTATTCAATGTGACCGTGAGGCTATGGGAAATATACAGGACGTTTGGCGTAATGAGAAGGAACCATATCGCATTAAGACGACTTATATGATTGAGAAGGTTCATAACACTGGCAATCCGAATGTTCCTACAAGCCAGAAATACAACAATCCCGAAGAGTTTATTAGTGATTTGAAAATCATCGAGGTTAGCTTGAGGATGCATTTTGCTGACTATGTAGCTGATAAATATATTAAAAAGCTTATTCGTCAGGTTGAGCTGTTCGGCTTCCACTTGGCTGCACTGGATATCAGACAGCACAGTAAAGAACATGAGAACGCGATGACTGAGGTTTTGGCGAAAATGGGCATCACGAGTGATTACAGTAAGCTATCGGAAGAGGAGAAAATCAGTCTCTTAACGGATGTACTGAATGATCCAAGACCAATTACATCTACGTATTTAGATTACTCTGAAAGCACACAAGAGTGTATAGATGTTTATCGTACTGTGGGCAAAGCACAGAAGGAATTCGGTCGCAACTGTATTAATAGTTATCTCATCAGTATGACGCAAGGAGCAAGTGACCTCTTGGAGGTTGTAGTCTTTGCGAAAGAGGCTGGATTATATCGCAAAGAGAGCGATGGCAGCGTGACAAGTACGCTTCAGTCAGTACCTCTTTTTGAGACGATTGATGACCTGCATGCGGCTCCTGGCATTATGAGCACGTTGTTAGCGATCCCTGCTTACAAAGCTAGCCTTGACCCTGTGACACAGCTTCATGAGATTATGCTGGGTTACTCAGACAGTAATAAGGACGGCGGAGTGATTACAGCGAACTGGGAGCTTCGTATGGCGCTCCAGGATATTACGGAAGCTGCTAAACAATATGGCGTGAAACTGAAGTTTTTCCATGGCCGTGGCGGAGCACTTGGTCGTGGCGGTATGCCGCTTAACCGCAGCATTCTGGCTCAGCCGGTTGAAACGCTTGGTGGCGGCATTAAGATTACGGAGCAAGGCGAAGTATTATCCTCCCGTTATTCCTTGCAAGGTATTGCTTACCGCAGCTTGGAGCAAGCAACTTTTGCCTTAATTACGGCATCCAAATTATCCCGTTCTCCGCAAAGAAATCCACTGGAAGACAAGTGGGAGAACATTATGCGTGGTATTTCGGAACAAGCTCAGACGAAGTATCAGGATCTCATTTTCCGAGACGAAGACTTCTTGACGTTCTTCAAAGAATCCACACCGCTTCCAGAGATTGGCGAGCTGAATATCGGTTCACGACCATCCAAACGTAAAAACAGCGATAAATTCGAAGATTTGCGTGCGATTCCTTGGGTATTCTCTTGGACCCAAACTAGGTATTTGCTTCCGGCTTGGTACGCGGCAGGTTCGGGTCTCCAAAGCTTTTATCAAGGAAAAGCGGCGAACTTAGAAACTTTGAAAGAAATGTATGAGAATTGGTCGTTCTTCCAGACGATGATTGATAATTTGCAAATGGCTCTTGCCAAAGCAGACCTTCAAATTGCGAAGGAATACGGCAACCTGGTCAAAGAATCTGCAATAGCAGAGCGTATCTTCAATCTCATTAGGGAAGAATATGAACTGACTTCGTCTATTATTTTACAAATTACGGGTCAGCAAGAGATTTTGGATAATGTTCCTGTTATTCAGGAGTCCATTCGTCTGCGTAATCCCTATGTAGATCCGTTGAGCTATATGCAGGTAGAACTGCTTACTGAACTTCGTGCATTACGTGAGAATAACGAGGATGATGCTATCCTGCTTCGTGAAGTGCTGCTTACGATTAACGGAATAGCCGCTGGGCTTAGAAATACGGGCTGATAAAACTTAGAGCGTAAAAGTAAGATACAGGATGATAAAGTCGGGGGCCACGTATAACGTAGGCAGCTCGACTTTTCCTGTCCTTATACATATTGCCCATAGACGGGGGTTGTACATCAACATGGGGCGATGGTTAGCAATGGTCCTTGTCATTATTGGGGCGTCAAGCTATGGCTTGCTTTCCTCTTTTATCAAGATGGCATATGATCAAGGATTTACAGAAGGGCAAATTACACCGGCACAAATGACTATGGGTACTTTGTTTGTATGGATGTTGATTCTTTTTCACAAAAAATCGTGGGTCAATCCCTTTAAGGGTCCTTGGATTAAGCTTGGTTTGATAGGTATTTTTGGATTGGCTTTAACGACGGTCTTTTTCAATATTGCTTTAAAAGAGTTGAATGCTTCTTTATCAATTATTCTTCTGTTTCAGTTCACTTGGATGACAATTGCCATGGATTGTATTGTGAAACGAAGGCTTCCAAAAAAGGCAGAAAGCATAGCGATTGTCTTAATTTTGGTGGGTACATTACTCGCCGTAAATGTGTTTGAGACGAACTGGGAACAATTTAGTTTCCTGGGAATTTTGTATGGATTGTTGTCGGCTTTGACGTACAGCATATTCCTCTTTTTTACTGGACAAGTGATTAGTGCCCTGCCTCCTCTTATGAATTCGGCTATTATGCTTACCGCGGCGATGCCTGTGATGTATATCCTGTATCCTCCGACGGTCTTTGTACATGAGAATGGAAGTACGCTGCTGTTATGGGGACTTTTGTTGGGCTTCTTGGGGCAGGTTGTACCTACGGTATCATTTAATATAGGAATTCCGCGAATCGGTAGTACTCTTTCCGCTATGCTTGGATCGGTTGAACTGCCAGTGGCCGTTATTGCTGCTCATCTACTTATAGGAGAGCCGGTAAATGGGTTACAATGGTTAGGGATGGGACTGATCATAGGAGGCATAATTATTTCTGAAAACAAATCATAATTTCTACGTATGTATAGCAGAGAGACTTTAATCCTACGATTAAAGGTCCCTATATTAAGATTCGAATTGTCGAGAAGCCGGAGGAAATAGAATTGAACTTTGTAGAAGCACGTCTGGCTAAGCTGGCCAGGAATGGGGATCGGAATGCTTTTGCAGAGCTTGTGGAGCTCTATAAGGACAAGATCTTTCATTTGGCTTACCGTATGCTGAATAATAAGCAAGAAGCCGAGGATGCTGTGCAGGAGACGTTCTTGCGGGTATATACCAATCTGCACCGATACGATGAGAATCAGAAGTTTTCGACTTGGATTTTCCGTATAGGGACGAATCTGTGTATCGATAAGCTGCGTCGAAGAAAGAACACTTACTCGCTTGATGCGGAGATGCCAGATGGAGAGGGCAATGATTATTATGCCATGCTCCCAAGTCATGAGGATACACCTGAGAAGCAAGTGATTGTCTCCGAAACACAGGAACAGATACGCCAGGCTATTGAAACGTTACCTGAAAAATATAAATCCGTTGTGATTCTGAGATATCTGCACGATATGTCTTTGCAGGAGATAAGCGACGTACTTGATATGCCAGTTACAACGATCAAAACACGTGTACACCGTGGGCGGGAGTACTTGCGTAAAAGGTTAGAGCAGGAGGATCAAGTTGGCTACACAAATCCTGTTCATATGTGAAACATATTTGGAATTCAAACGTATGGTATACCACAACATGCAAAAGTCTAAGAAAGGGGTGGCTGAATCATGAATTGTAAAGAAGCCCTCCCGCTCATACATGAATATCTCGACGGTGATTTGCAAGGATCCGATTCTCAGCGATTGAAGGAGCATTTGATATCCTGCCAAGCATGTCATGCGCTCTTCAGACAATTGGAGAAAACGGATGCGATGGTTAGAATGCTGCCTCCCGTTAGAGTATCTGAAACGTTAACTGCACAAATCATGAGCGGACTGCCTCCAGTGAAGAAGCGCAATTCCTGGATGGACTTCATTCGCAAGCATCCTGCTGTATCGGTAGCTGTTGTTTTCGCTACTGTCATGTTCGGAAGCTTCATGTCCATGTGGAATGATGATACGAATTTGATGGTGAAGGGAAGTAACCTTCAGGACGTTGTGATTGAGGGTAATACAGTTACTGTACCGCAAGGGCATACGGTAAAAGGTGATCTTGTTGTTCAGCGGGGGAAACTGAAAGTTGAAGGCGAAGTAACAGGAAACTTAATCGTTATTGATGGTTCTCTCAATCTAGCGTCAACCGCGCATATCTCTGGGCACGTCACGCAAGTCGATGAAGCATTGGGCTGGGTTTGGTATAAATTAGGCGAGTTCGTGGGAATGCTCTCGCATTAGCTTGAAACGTCTTCCAAATGGCTTTCTGCCAGAGGAGGACTTTTTTTGTCTTCCTATACGAATAAAATGAACCAAACTCGATTTGATAACGTCTTGTGAAGAGAGAAAAATAGAAGTATATCTGGGTTTATGTTATGATTCTATTATAGAGAGATCATTGTGTTCAGTCGCTGGGGGAGAATAATAAATGGACTTACTCACGAGCATCTCGGCTAAGGATATCGTTGATATTCTGATCGTTAGCTATGTGATTTATAAACTAATCCTGTTGGTGCGAGGGACAAGGGCTATTCAACTTATGAAGGGTATCCTTGTTGTCGTCATTACATGGGTATTTAGTATTTGGTTTCAGCTCAGTACGCTGCAATGGATGATGAACCAGACCTTTACGTTCGGGGTTCTTGGGGTCATTATTATTTTTCAACCGGAGCTAAGGCGGGCATTGGAGCAGTTGGGCCGGGGGAAACTATTCAGCCGATCTTCTACGGAAGAAGATCAAGATGTTAATAAGCGGATTAGTGAAGTGATACGTGCTGCGAATTATTTGGCCAAAAGAAAGATAGGGGCCTTGATTGTTTTCGAGAAAGAGACTGGTCTAACTGATTATGTCGAGTCCGGTATTGCGATAGAGAGTAAGATCAGCGCGGAGCTGTTGATTAATATTTTCATACCGAATACGCCGCTTCACGATGGCGCTGTAATCATTCGACAAGGCCAATTAATGGCTGCTGGTTGTTATTTACCCTTGTCTGAGAATCCCTTTATCAGTAAAGAGCTTGGTACACGGCATCGTGCGGCCATTGGGATGAGTGAGGTTTCAGATGGGATGTGTATCATTGTTTCGGAAGAGACCGGGCAAATCTCGCTCACAATAAATGGTCATATCGTACGGGACATTAAAGAGGAATCTTTGATTGCCAAATTGTTCGAAGAACTGAAGCCGAAGGCGAAAACAAATGAGAAGAACCCTTTCTTGAAATGGAGGGGGCGTTCGAATGGATAAATGGTTACGCAATACGAATGTGGTGCGGATTGTTGCGCTTGTTATCGGTATTTTGCTATGGGTTGTTGTTCACATGGAAGAAACCAATCTATCCGGAAATTCTCCTCTTCGCGAGCGGGAGGAAACCATAAATAATGTAGCTATTACGACAAAATATGATGAAACTCATTACCACATTTCGTCCATGACTCCTGCCAACGTACAGGTTATTGTGAAAGGGAAGGAATCATCGGTTAAGAAAGTGACGACCAGCAATTCCTATCAAATTGAACTCGATTTGACGCAAGTGGGCAAGGGAGATCATCAAGTTACGCTTAAACCAGTTGGTTTTCCTTCAGACGTGGAAGTTCAAATTGTTCCTAGAACCGTGCATGTGATTATCGAAGAGCTGCAGATGAAAGAAGTGCCAGTCGTCATTAATGTCAAAGGAACACCGGCAGCTGGTCTAAAAGCTGGACAACCGATTATAAAGCCAGCCAAGGTGTATATTACAGCGCAGACTAGCAAGCTAGAGCAGATCGAGAATGTTCGCGGCGAGGTTTCGGTAGATAAGGCCCAGGCAGCAATTACGAAGCAAGTGAGACTGCAAGCTTTTGATAAAGATGGCAAAGAAGTCATACTAAATATCAATCCTTCTGTGGTCGATGTAGAAGTGCCAATCACGAGCCCGTTCCAAACCATACCACTGCAGATGAAGATTAGTGGAGAGCCGCCGAAAGGATTCGCGATAGCGATGGTTACCCAAAATCCGGACAAGGTAACCGTCTACGGTACACAAGATGTTGTAGATCGCCTAGAGTTTTATCAGGGTCCGCAGCTGAGTGTTCAGGATCTCAAGGAAACAAAGGAGTTTGCACTGGACATTCCCTTGAGGAATAAAGTAACTCAACTGGATCCTGCCAAAGTTACAGTTCGCGTGGAAATTGTTCCTTCCATTACGAAGGCTTTGGAAAATGTACCGATCACGATTATTGGTCAAAATGAAAGCTATGATACCAAAGTTACACTGCCGGAGACGGCTCAGCTAAACATTACGGTAGAGGGCGCTCCTGCACTTATTGATCAAATGAAAGTGCAGGATGTACAGGCGATCCTGGATGTTAGTAATTTGCCGCCAGGCAAGCATGAGCTGAAGGTGACATTAAATCTGCCTACCTATGTGAAGCTCGGTATGCCGCAAGAAGTCAAGGCAACTGTAGAAATCAGCGAGAAAGCACCTAAAGTAACAAATCCATAATGGGTTATAGAAAAAGAGGAGAATATAAACATGGGGAAATATTTTGGTACAGATGGTGTGCGAGGAGTCGCTAATGGCGAACTGACACCAGAATTAGCTTATAAAGTAGGCCGCTGTGGCGGATACGTATTAACGAGACAGGCTAAGCATCCGAAGGTCGTTATCGGGAGAGATACACGGATCTCGGGTCCAATGTTGGAAGCTTCACTCGTAGCAGGTTTGCTATCGATTGGCGTTGAGGTTATTCGCATCGGCGTCGTCAGCACACCGGCGGTAGCTTATTTAACGAAAAAGCTTGGAGCAGATGCAGGCGTTATGATTTCGGCTTCGCATAATCCGGTTGAGGATAACGGGATTAAGTTTTTTGGGGGCGACGGCTTCAAACTGCTAGACGAGACGGAGCTTGAAATTGAGCAGCTGCTTGACGCGGCTGTGGATGAATTACCTCGCCCAGTTGGTGGCGAGATTGGTACGGTTTCCGATGAGCCAGATGCGAAGTTCGCCTATCTGGCTTTCTTGAAGGAGACGGTATCCGAGTCTTTCGCCGGGTACAAGGTCGTTTTGGACTGCGCGAACGGCTCAGCCTTCGAGCTGGCTCCTACGGTCTTCCGCGAGCTAGGAGCGGAAGTTATCACCATCGGCGCTGAGCCGAACGGTCGCAATATCAACGATCATTGCGGCTCCACGCATCCTGAGAAGCTTCGCGCAGAAGTGGTGAAACATGGCGCAGCCATTGGTCTTGCTTTTGACGGCGACGCGGATCGTCTGATCGCGATCGATGAGACTGGTGAAGAAGTCGACGGCGACTTCATCCTTAGCATTCTGGGCGATGCGCTGAATCGCACAGGGAAGCTGAACCACGGCACGATTGTGACGACGGTGATGGCGAACATTGGCTTTTTCAAAGGGATTGAAAAAGCGGGTCTTAAAGCTCTGCAAACCGCAGTAGGCGATCGCTACGTGATGGAAGAGATGCGTAAAGGCGGTTATAACTTAGGCGGAGAGCAGTCGGGGCATGTTATCTTCCTCGATTACATCTCGACCGGAGATGGGATTCTGACGGCCTTACAGCTGGTGAACACCATTGTCCAATCGGGGCGCAAGCTTAGTGAGTTAAAAGGAATTATGCGTAAGTTCCCGCAGCTGTTGGTTAATATTCGCGTTGCGGATAAAAGCAAGCTCAAGGACAACGCTGTGATTGAGGAAGCCATTCGAAAAGTGGAGGAAGAACTCGGAGATAACGGCCGCGTGCTGGTGCGACCTTCGGGAACGGAATCGTTAATTCGTGTTATGGCTGAAGGTCCTGACAAAGAGCAAGTTGAAGCTTATGTTCATGATATTGCTAAGGTTATCCAAGAGCAATTAGTATAAAAGGCAGAGACAAGTGGATCCCCCTTTCGTGCTTATTGCTAATTGGGGGATTTTCCAAGAAAAAAGAAGTTGCGCGTTCGCGCTAAAATGAATATGATGTATTTGACTCAAGAAGGAAAGGCAGGATAGAGGTTAATTAAGCAACAAATAGCGCCAGAACTCGCAAGCGGGACGGAAATGTAGTGAGATTGCTACTACTACGCGCAGTGAGTTGACGAGGTGAAGGTGTTCGAAACATTCGGCGGGGACCTTCCGGCATGAGGAGTGCCGTTAAGTTGGAGAGCAAAAACGTTTGGGCGACCAGGCTGACAAGTATCCAACATCTATTTAATTAATAATATGAACGTAATGATCGTCCTATATATGTTTATTTGATTTGCCGTTTTTCTTGTCTAGCTAATTGTTTGTTGAACCAGGATCTTTGAAAAATAGCCCTTTTAGAAGAGGCTTATAAAACTATGGAGGTACTACTATGTGCGGAATTGTTGGTTATATTGGAAAGCGTAATTCTCAAGAAATTTTATTGGAAGGGCTCAAAAAGCTCGAATATAGAGGCTATGACTCTGCAGGTGTAGCTGTGTATACGGCTGATGGTTTACAAATTAAGAAGGCAAAAGGCCGCATCGCTAATCTTGAATCCAAGCTGGATGAGACTCCACTGAACGGAAGCGTTGGAATCGGACATACGCGTTGGGCAACACATGGTAAGCCTTCGGATGTGAACTCTCATCCTCATACGGATAATTCGATGAAATTTTCGGTTGTGCACAACGGCATTATCGAAAATTATATTAGTCTCAAAGAAGAGTTGACTGCGAAAGGTCATCAATTTGTATCTGAAACGGACACAGAAGTTATTTCTCACTTAATCGCTGATTTGTACGAAGGAGATATCCTAAAAGCTGTCCAAAAAGCGGTAAAGCATATGACAGGTGCATTTGCTCTAGGCGTACTGACAGAATATGAACCGGATCGCCTTGTAGCTGTGCGCCAGGCTAGTCCTTTGATCATCGGTATTGGCGAAGGCGAGAATTTCATTGGTTCGGATATCCCTGCTATTCTTGAATATACGCGAAATGTGTTTATTTTAAATGATGGCGAAATGGCGCTCTTGACGCGTGACGGTGTCGAATTAATGACTTTAGAGGGGAATTTTATTTCCAGGGAAATGTTTCATGTCGATTGGGATATTGTAACTGCTGAAAAAGCCGGATTTGATCACTTTATGTTGAAAGAAATCTATGACCAACCTAAAGCTTACCGCGACACAATGGGCAGCCGTATTTCCCCTGATGGTCTTAGCGTGACGTTGAACGAGCTTACGATTACAGCTGATGCGATTCGCAACATTAACCGTGTTCATATTGTTGCTTGTGGTACAGCCTTTCATGCGGGTATGGTTGGTAAGTATGTTATTGAGAAATTGGCGCGCATTCCGGTGGAAACGGATGTTGCCTCTGAATATCGTTATCGTTCACCGATTATTACGAAAGATACGCTTGTCATCGTAGTTAGCCAGTCTGGTGAGACTGCGGATACGCTTGCTGCGCTTCGTGAAGCTAAACGTTGTGGTGCGCATGTTCTGGCTATTACGAATGTGGTAGGAAGCTCAGTAGCACGTGAAGCAGATGATGTGATCACAACTTGGGCGGGACTAGAAATTGCAGTAGCATCTACGAAGGGTTATACATCACAGTTAATTGCTTTCTATTTGCTCGGCTTGCACCTAGCTCAAACGCTAGGAACGCAAACATCTGATGAAATTAAAGAAGCTATCACAGCCTTGAAAGAGCTGCCGGCTCAAGTGGAAGAAATTTTGGCGCAAGCGGAAGCCATTAAAGCAGTCGCTGAGGAGATGGCTAAACATGATAATCTCTTCTTCATCGGAAGAGGCTTGGATTATGCTGTGGCCATGGAAGGATCTTTGAAGCTGAAAGAGATTTCTTACATTCACTCAGAAGCTTATGCAGCAGGTGAATTAAAGCACGGTACACTAGCGCTAATCGAGGATGGTGTTCCGGTGATTGCGTTGGCTACTCAGCATGAGCTGCTTGAGAAAACCGTGAGCAATATCAAAGAAGTGAAAGCGCGCGGCGCTAATGTACTTGGGATTGCCGTAGAAGGTGAGCTGGAGCTGCAGAAGTCTGTAGACAGCACCTTCGTTATTCCGAAGACGCTGGATGTTCTATCACCAGCGTTGGCGGTAATACCGCTACAGCTGCTTTCGTATTACGCTTCGTTGGCGCGTGGTAATGATGTTGATAAGCCTCGTAATTTGGCGAAGAGTGTGACGGTGGAGTAGGTTTAAATTATTTTGAAACTGCTTGTCTGGTGAAATAAAAGTGTGGAACCAGTAACAAAAGTGTGGAACCAGTAACAAAAGTATGGAACTGGTAACAAAAGTGTGGAACCGCAATAATAACTTCTTGTTTAAACTAACAACTTTCATTCAAGTGGCCCGATCAATAAGATGTTCGGGCCACTATTATTTAATTGGATGTGAAATCATGATAAATATTGGCCCCAATATTCGTAGATTACGAAAATTAAATAATATGAATCAAGTGGAGTTTTCGAGTAGAATAGGCATCTCTCAAGGGAATCTAAGTGAGATTGAGCAAGGAAATTGCAATCCATCTTTTGATACCTTATTAGCAATAAAGAAACAATTTAATTGTAATATAGATGATTTAATAATAATTGAGAATGATTTAATTAAATCTAATGTTTCTTCTGTTCTATCAGAAGGAGAGTTAAGCATGATTTCTAACTATAGGTTGTTAGATGGGTTTGATCAAAAAGAAATCGATGAAATCATTAAAATAAAGATTTCTTTAAATAAAGGTAAAATCAGATCTGATATTAAGTCGTGAACACTTAGTTAGTCCCGGTGAGCTATTACAGCCATCGGGACTATTTTTTTTAAGTGTAGAATAACGAACTGTCTTTAAGCTTAACGGGAGACATTAGCTTAATACCAAACTCACGACGGCAGCCGGGCATGAACTGCACCCTCTCAAGTAGACAGTACAAAAAATAAAATCAATTAAGCGGCCTTAGTCCTGTTTTCCATCGGGCTGAGGCCGTTTTTCGCTTGTAATCATTCGTTGTTGTAAAAGCGGATATAGGCCTCAATGTCCCGCTTGAGCTCCTCAAAGGTATGGTACGTGTGTAAATAGTATTTCTCGCATTTTAGGGTCCCCCAGAAAGATTCCATGGACCGTTAGCGATGCACCGCCCAACTAGGGACATGCTCTGAGACAACGAAATGAACAACAAAAATGGACTTTACAACAAAGTAATGACAAGCAGATCGTGGTATCGTTTACGATAGAATCAAAATGATGATATCAAGACAAACTCAGATTGGAATTTGCTCTCTTGTTAAAGGTTATTCAGAGTATTAGCAGGCAACCAGAAACAGCCGAAGCGGCTGAGGAGACGATCTTCCAGCTTAAGCACCAAACTCTGAATTTCATATTGTTCTTCTATTCCGATCATTACGATTTTGAAGAGGTGTCGGTGCATCGTTTCATCATCACTTCCCGGATACGCAATGTATAGGGTACGTAATGGCGGGAGGAATCTCCAAAGAAGGATTTACCGATCGCAGTATCGTTGCCATCGGGCTATCCTCCCTAGATCTGCAATTAAATGTGGCTGTGATCGAGGAAATTTGAACGATTCCGATGCGGTACATGACGTGTTATTTCTTATAATGTTTACAAAGTCCAGCAATCACACGAAAAACAGCGAACCGGCCAAGCTGAGATTTCTTGAATAGGACCGGCCAGCCAGGCGAATATATAGGTGAAGTCAATTCTAAGGGGTGCACATTGCTCTCAATGAGGCAGTATTTTTTGTTTGAAATATCTTTGCAGCGGGGGGATACACTATGGAATTGCGCCAGCTTGAATATTTTATTCAAATATGCAAATCGGGAAGTTTCAGCAAAGCTAAAGAAGAATTAGGTGTGACTCAGCCTACACTAAGTCAGCAAATTCGGGTTTTGGAAGATGAGTATAATATTCCATTGTTTGATCGGGTAAGTAAGGGAGTTGAAGTAACGGAAGCGGGAAAAATTCTCTTGAATAAGGGAAACGCTATTATGAATCTTCTTGAAGAGGCGCGAAATGAAATATATGGCCGAAACAATATATCTGGAGAAACAACTTCTATTGGATGTTGTCCTGCTGAACTTGAATATCTTGCTCCTTATTTCATGAGATTTCGCGAGAAGTACCCGAATATTATATTAAAAATTATCGATGCAAAGGATGCAGAGAATAAAGTTTTGGAGCAAAGGGTAGACATTGGAATCACTGCAAATCCGATTTCTGATGCTTCGGTCATTTCGACTCATTTGTATAGACAAGATATGGCGCTATTGATTCACTCAGAACATCCTTTAGCCGATAAATCTTCGATTCCTTTTCGATCCTTGAAGCAAATGAATTCGGTCATGTTTCGTAAAGAAAACAAATCATTAATTGATATGTATTGTTTCTCTTGTGGGTTTACCTTGAAGTCGATAATAGAAACGTCCTCCACTTCAGCATTGATTCATTGGGTTCGTCATGGACTTGGAGCAGCTCTTATACCAACATCTTTGCTCGAAAGTCTAAGGGACGATTCTTTGCGTATTGTAAGATTAGAAGGCCATGTTCCTTGTTGGGATATATCTCTTGTATATCTTAAATCCGTTACTATGAGGTCTACTGCACGTATATTCATTAAAGAGATGAATTCATATGTCCAAGCGGTGAAATGCGTTTAACGAAGATGTGGCGGCTAAAACGAGGCAGCTGAGCGATTATACGGACGTCCGTCTGCAGTCTCCGCAAGAGATCGGTTTGATGCTGGGCGTTTCTGAGTACACTCGGAAGTATTTAGGCGAATATTTGACCAACTATGAGAAGCTCAAAGTTTCCAGTTTCGTCAACGGCATTAATGGGATAGCTTCTAGCCAGAGCCATGCGATCGCTGTCACCAAATATACGGATAATTATGTCATCTTGAATAATCGGACCGGGAACCTGGATTTTTTCCGATCGGAATTTTTCATGACGGAAGAGCTGCTGAATACGATCATCTCCCGCTTTAACGAAGATCGCAGCGAGCTGGTTTAGGTACATACCGTAAAGGATTTCGATCAAAAGAATCTGTATATCATTCCGCTGCACGCATATTCATTCAAGAGATGAATTCATATGTAAGTACAGGACGATCATATTAAACAGTACGATCTATTGGGAAAAGGAGGTAAATCTTTCGTGTTCAGGCAACTAGAATGTTACGTTCAAATTTGCAAAGAAGGAAGCTTTACTAAGGCTGCAGAAGTTTTAATGATCTCTCAATCTAATTTAAGTCAACAGATTCGATTTTTAGAGAGAGAAGTTGGAACTCCATTGTTCGCGAGAGTTGGTAGAGGGGTAAAGATTACAGCTGCTGGTGAAATACTTTACGAAAAAGCTCTTTTCATGATGAGGCTCATTGAAGAATCGAAGAAAGAAACTTACGAGTTACGCAATGCTCGAACAAATAATCTTTTAATAGGCATCTCGCCTATGGCCTTTTTTTGTTTAATACCCCGTTTTTTGGAATTCCATGAACAGTATCCTGATATCACATTAAATTTTACCAGTGCAGAGGATACATCACAGCAATTATTGAATAGTAGTATCGATATTGGCATTACCGACAAACATGAACCAAACAAAGAAATTCATATGATGCACCTATATAAAGAAGAACAAGCATTGGTCGTTTATGCGGATCACCCATGGGCAGATCGAACCGTTATTTCTTTTCACGAGCTAGAAGATTTAGAATCTGCCTTATTTGTTAATGATATAAGTTTAATCGAGCAACTTCATAAATTAAGCCATAAGATCGCCAAATCTTTGCAATCAAAGTTTAAGTCAACTTCCACGGAAATTCTTCTTTTTATGGTACTGCATAAGATGGGGGTAGCTATTTTACCTGCTTATTTAATTGAAAGCAGCCTTTTTGGTCAGCAATTAAAAATGATCCGACTCGTAGATCCAACGCCTGTTCGTGAGATCAAGCTTATTTTTAAAAAGCATCATTACAATAATCCTTCGGTTCAAACATGTATCGATTTCTTTTTAGAACAATCGAAAAAGTAAGCAGACTATGGCCATCGCAAATAGGGCAATTATGAAGCTTAAACGCTTCTTTCTTCGATTTACCCTTCAACCCATATTGAAAAAAAGACTAACTACTAGCTGTCGATGATCATCGACTGGTCGGGTGGCCAATCGCTGGTGCTGTTCGGGCAGCTGGAGCAGCTGGACCTACCTTTACGATCCTGCCGCACGTACGAGGAGCTGCATCAGGCAGCTCTCGATACGTTGGCAGCGCTGGAACACTGGTTCTCCCAAGAGCGCGTGAAGTCGAACAACAGCCTGGCCGAGAATATGCTCTCCTTTATTCATGATAATAATAACAAGGACATCAGCCTGTTCAGCTTAGGCTTGTTCGTCCGCCACTCCGACCTGTTATCGAGCGAATATCAGCAGCGTATGGCAAGACGAGTTGAATGGGTAAATCGCGTTGGCGGTTAATTGAACTAACGTTCTCCGTCGTATTATGAGGTCAACCGGTTTTTACTGGTTGACCATTTTTGTCTTGGTCGTGTATTTCTTAGTAGCCAGGGCCGATCGGATGTTCACCTGAGTCTGTGACCCGTCGTTAAAACTATTAAGTCTCGCATAATAAGCAATGTTGCGGAACTATATGGAAGGCTTAGAGGTTTCGGCTAGTCAATAGGTTTTTATTAGAATTGATCATCTCAAACACAGAATCATTTTGACGTTCGAACATGTTACCGATCAACAACAAAAAACCCCGTAAATAAATACGGGGCTGTTATTTTCACTTTACATCGGAAAAGCTTTCTTCATAAACACATACGCGGCTACGTCCCTGCTGCTTCAGTGGCAAGCCCGGTCCCCCTGCGTTATATCCGTAGGTATAACCGTGAATGCCTCACCGCCCTACCTAGTCATGCGATGCAATGTACGCGATATTCTAGCAAATTCAAATTTATTCTAAACATAGCACCCACTCGTAATTAGAGAATGGTTAACCGGAGCATAACCTGCTTCGAGACATTACTGCTTGTGTAACCAACGAGCGTCCCTCTTCACGAAACAACCCCTACATCGTTTATCGACAGAAGTCTTGTTTTGTGTCTCGATATCGGAAGAGGAGCGGGACTCGATCGCGATTAGGGCCAGCGCGGTCGCGGTGACGCTCAGTGCGGCGTTGTAGATAACCCTAGTGCAGGTCTTGAGCATGGAAAGCGGCAAGAACGGGCGGCACCCACTTGAGGCACCGCTCGGTGGCTAGGTTGAGATCAGATTCGGTTTTCCCAAGCGGCGAGCTGATGGTCCTTCAGCATGTCCTCGACCACCTGGGGGACGACGTTTCGGAACTTGCCTTCGTCGGCGGGGACGATGTCGATCATGCGATCGATCATCTCCTGCGCATCCATCTTGCCTTCAGGCGTGGCGAAGAAATCGTCGAAACCTTTGCGCAGATCGGCGCGCTTTGTGAAGTTGACCTGGTCGTCGAGCCAGCGGAACGGATTGTCTGCCATCGTCTCGTTATAACCCGTGTAATAGGCGCCCGGATTGATGGTCTGGACCTTGATCCCATACTGGGTCAGCTCTTGTTGCATGGCTTCGGCGAATGCCTCCAGCGCATGCTTGGTCGAAACATAGGTGCCCCAGTTGGCGGGGGTGAACAGGCCGCCCATGGACGAAGTGAAGACGACCTTGCCACGCTTGCCCTCGCGCACCCATTTCTGGACAACGCCCTGGGTGAGGGTCAGTGGCAGGAAGACGTTGACCTCGTAATTCTTGCGGACGAGATCGACGGGGATTTCCCAGACCGGGCCGGCTTCGCCCGTGCCCGCATTGTTCCAGAGTACGTCGAAGTCCCAGGACTGCGCCTGCTTGATATCATAAGGGTCGGTCAGGTCGAGCCGCTCGACGCGCAGGTTGGTAAGGCCGAGGGCTGTGGCTTCCTCGCGCAGAGGGGTCACCTGCGAGGATACGTGGACGGTGGCGATGATGTTGTGGCCATTCTTGGCCATGCCGATGGCCGCTGCCTTGCCGAAGCCCGAGCCAGCGCCGGTGATGAGGATGGTTTTAGTGGTCATGATATATACATTCCTTTCACATTCAGATGGGTTGATGGTTGTGCTTGGGTTGGTGGCACCCACTTGAGGCGCCCGTTCGGTGGCTAGGTTGAGATCAGATCCGGTTTTCCCAGGCGGCGAGCTGATGGTCCTTCAGCATGTCCTCGACCACCTGGGGGACGACGTTTCGGAACTTACCTTCGTCGGCGGGGACGATTTCGATCATGCGATCGATCATCTCCTGCGCATCCATCTTGCCTTCAGGCGTGGCGAAGAAATCGTCGAAACCTTTGCGCAGATCGGCGCGCTTTGTGAAGTTGACCTGGTCGTCGAGCCAGCGGAACGGATTGTCCGCCATCGTCTCGTTATAACCCGTGTAATAGGCGCCCGGATTGATGGTCTGGACCTTGATCCCATACTGGGTCAGCTCTTGTTGCATGGCTTCGGCGAATGCCTCCAGCGCATGCTTGGTCGAAACATAGGTGCCCCAGTTGGCGGGGGTGAACAGGCCGCCCATGGACGAAGTGAAGACGACCTTGCCACGCTTGCCCTCGCGAACCCATTTCTGGACAACACCCTGGGTGAGGGTCAGTGGCAGGAAGACGTTGACCTCGTAATTCTTGCGGACGAGATCGACGGGGATTTCCCAGACCGGGCCGGCTTCGCCCATGCCCGCATTGTTCCAGAGTACGTCGAAGTCCCAGGACTGCGCCTGTTTGATATCATAAGGGTCGGTCAGGTCGAGCCGCTCGACGCGCAGGTTGGTAAGGCCGAGTGCTGCGGCTTCCTCGCGCAGCGGGGTCACCTGCGAGGATACGTGGACGGTGGCGATGATGTTGTGGCCATTCTTGGCCATGCCGATGGCTGCTGCCTTGCCGAAGCCCGAGCCAGCGCCGGTGATGAGGATGGTTTTAGTGGTCATGATATATACATTCCTTTCACATTCAGATGGGTTGATGGTTTGCTTGGGTTAGTGTTCAGTTGCCGAGCGCCGCTGCCGCGGCTTGGGCGATGTCGAGGTCCTGAGCTACTGCGCCACCGGATACGCCGACTGCGCCGATCAGGATGCCGCTGGTGTCTAGCAGGGGGAGACCTCCTGCGAAGACCACCAGACCGCCATTGGTCTGCTCCAGGCCGGGCGAGGTGCCGCCGGGTTTGGAAAATTCACCGATAGCCTCGGTGGGCATGCCGAACAGCGCGGCTGTCCGGGCCTTGCCGAGAGCGATGTCGATGGAGCCCAGAAGGGCACCGTCCATCCGGCCAAAGGCCTTCAGGTTCACGCCAGCGTCCAGGACTGCAATATTGACCGGAACGCCTATTTCTGTGGCCCGCGCCTCGCCGGCGGCGATGATCTTGCGGGCTTGATCTGCTGTAATCATCTGTATTCTCCTACCTTTTAGAGTTTTACGATGGCATTCAAAATAACTAGTTATGAAGCCTCTCGCATGTCTTATAATACTAATACCGAAATATATCGATCAATTCTATATTTTCTATACATTCAATCTGTTTAAGCTATAGGGCCGTTCGACTAAATAATATAAGTACTCCCTATATGTTGTTTGATACTTTGTTTACTAATAGAATTAGTTCAAGGTAGGAGGCATATTTATGTGGCCTATATTTTTTCATTATTACTGAGAATGAAATGTTCAAGTTAGGCTGAATCAATCTTTAGAGAATTCCGAGAATGGGAGGGGTTATCGTGAAAACATTGGTACTCGTCGCTCATCCTAATTTGGACATACTCGAGTGAATAAGGTTTGTTTGAGGAAGTAATAAAAGCCCGTTACGCTGAGCTCAAAGGCGTGGTGATGTCGATGGAGCAGCTTCTTCAGTACCCGATCTACTGTTCTCACGGAACAGCCGGGTCCGGATGCCATCACGGAATTGTTCGAAATCGAGGTCGGCAGCGTCGACCTGTTGATCTAATTCGCGCGCAAGGGCCTCGGCGTTTCGTACGTGACCCGGGAATTCAGCTCCACGCAACATGCCATCGTCCCAGGTAGGATTCATGATCATGGGCAACATGCCGCTCTCCACCACAGCGCATAAGTTTATGGAATTGGTCAAATAGCGATGAGTACGCTGAAAAGGCCCGCGATGCGCAAGGATAATTGCAGAGTTTTCAGCCAAAAGGAGATCTGTCTTGCCGTCAGACGTTTCAAAAGTTTTATTAAGTTTTTGCATAAGCAATTCCTATGGCTGTTATAGAGAAAGCCTTATTACTAGTAAGAATACTGACTTTTAGACTTATAATTTGGGATATAGCTTGTTAAAACAATTGAAAGGATTGAGGAGATGAGTAAGTGAGGTATGGTAAATTATAGAATTTCATCCCAGGGGAGGGCCGCTATGTAAGAACATGTAAATCCGCGACATAGAAGATGAGAGCCCACCAGGAAATGGTGGGCTCGTTGTTTAGGTATTATTTGGGGTCTGCTACTGTTACCGTCTGCATCTTTACCCGTGCTAAGCGTGGCAATGGATAGACTACACGACCATACGCCTGATTTACAACCTGTGCTGAACAGAGGTACACTGCAACAACGCCTGAAGCAAGCAGCGCCCATGCAGAAATTTGTTCAAAGCCTTTTGCCAGCACACCAAGATCAGTCAGTGCAATAAACGGAAGGGCAACATCCAGTAATATTACTATAACAGAGAGCAGGCTGAATGATTTAAAAAATGCAGGCGTCCACAGCAACAATATAATTGCCAACACCGACCATGCATAACCGTCAATCCGAGAATCCAAAGGTATACCTGCTGTTATCGCGTCGTATTTGAGCAACATTTCCAGGCCACCCACCAACATGAAGAACGCACTGAAAAATAGAAATGTATTTCCTCCAGTATCATTTTGTCTCTTTAAATCCAAGATGCCGACGATCAACTGTACTACAAAGCCGCCTAGCAGCCAACAGGCGATAAGAGGCAGCGCAGAAGATTCCACGCGACCGGTCAGCAAAGCGAAAAAACATGCGCAGGCAACTGCCAGTGCCACTAGACCCGCGGGTGTAGGATTTGCCCATTCTTTACTTGTTTGATTATTCAGCATACTTTTTCCTCCTAAAATTAAATTGCAGAGTTTTCAGCCAATAGTAGATCTGTCTTGCCGTCAAACATTCAAAGATCCCAACTTTCCATATTTGATTGAACAGGTCCATAAAAATGGACATTCTGTGCTGCTGTCTCAGTCTAATGAAATTTAACTGTACAAACAATATTCTGTTTTCTATACAATGCTTTAAAAAAAACTATACCCTTTAAAAGTTTTATTAAGTTTTTGCATAAGCAATTCCTATGGCTGTTATAGACAAAGCCATATTGAAAAACTGACTTTTAGACTTATAAATAGGGACATTATTACCTCATATCTACTGGTAGTGCACCCCCTGGAATGGACGTTGGAGTAACCATCCTGGTTTATCCGATGAAATTTTTAATGGGTGCATTTTTCTTTTCTAAAAACGGGTATGAGCTAAATGAACAAATAGATCGGACCTTACAGAAAAGCGAAAAGCCCAAATATACGTTAAAGTTAATACATCCGGAATTCATATATGTACAAGGCAAATACGGAAGGAAGTAAAAATATGAATTCCGAAATAGGAGGGGTAATCGTGAAGACTTTGGTACTAGTCGCTCATCCTAATATGGGCAAATCTCGAGTGAACAAGGCACAAATACAATGCCCCATGTCCCTTTAGCTGAGTTTGGACGCTTAAGTAGACGTAACTTGTCAGTCAGCATACGTTCTCCTAAGTAAAGTATCCCTATGAGCAGTGAGAGATGATAGAACAATATAAAAATAACTAAATTATTAATATCGACTCATTTTCAACTTTATAAAATCAATAATTTCTTCCTGAACGGCAGCCTTTAATTTATTGAAATGCAACAATATGTTGGCCTCTTTTGCATTAATGTCCTTAATTCCAAAAGCCTTGCCTTCTGCACTCTTCATTGGATGGAAAATATATTGCTGACTTTATTCGTTTCGTAAGGGGGACAATTACATCATGAAGAAATCAACAGGTGTCCAAACGGCTTTATTGATCGCATACCTCGTCATCGTCTGGGGAGTCAACTGGCCCTTATCCAAATATGCTTTGGCTTACATGCCGCCAGTGCTGTTTTCCGGTATTCGAACCCTGCTGGGTGGACTATTGCTTTTGGGGGTTGCCATTCCGAGATTCAAGAACCTGCAATTCAGGCGAACTTGGCGCATCTATGCGGTTTCCGCCATCCTCAACGTCGTGCTGTATTACGGCTTGCAAACGATCGGACTAGGGTACCTGCCGTCAGGCTTGTTTTCGGCGATCGTCTTTCTTCAGCCGGTACTGGTCGGTTTGTTCTCGTGGTTGTGGCTGGGCGAATCGATGAACGGGCTAAAAATCATTGGTCTCGTTCTAGGATTTGCCGGTGTTGCCGTCATATGCAGCGGCGCGGGAGGTATCTCCGGCCATATCTCTGTCGCGGGGATATTGCTTGCCTTGGGATCAGCGCTCAGCTGGGCGCTTGGCGTCGTGTTCGTCAAAAAATCTAGCGCCGTCGTGGATCCGATATGGCTCGTGACGCTTCAACTGCTGATCGGGGGGGGATTCATGACGGTGCTCGGTACCTGCGTCGAGAACTGGTCCGACGTGGTTTGGAGCGCCGGCTTCATAGGGAGCCTGTTTTTCATATCTGTCTTCGTCATCGCCTTGGGCTGGCTCGTGTTCTATCGGTTGATTGGCTCCGGAGAGGCGAGCAAAGTAGCGTCGTTTACGTTCCTGATCCCTCTTGTGGCTATCCTCACAGGCTGCCTTATCTTCAGCGAACCGTTTACGGTTTCGCTGTTCGCGGGACTCGTTCTGATCCTGCTCAGCATCTATTTCGTGAGCCGGCAGCCATCTCGGCAAGCAGCCCGTATGGTTGCGTGATAAATGGCGGGGAAACAATAATACATTTGATAAAACGAACGGAAAACAATTAAGACACAACGGCAGCTGACAAAACGATCGGCTGCCGTTTCTCAATTAACGGGCAGATTACGCTGGTCGTGCAATAAACCCAATAACCAAAAGAAAATTGGGAGGGAGTGTGTTTGTTATCGAAGTTCCCCGAGCAAAAGCTTTCGATGTTGCCTACACAACGTTTCTTCAAATGAACTAAATCGTCTGTCTGAAAACCCAATCCCTGGAGGTAAAAAGATTGCTGGATGAAATTCAGCAATCACTCATGGAATATGGTTATTTGGCTTAACAACATCGTGGAGCAATAGGTTTCTCAACTCCCGCGGTATCCCCTTGCATACCTTCAAAACTTGAATGCAAACATAGTATGTTGGTTATTCCGGCTCTAGAAAAAAAGACTTAGCAATTGATTAAAAAAGGCGCATAGGATGAAATGGGAATATAACCTACTAGTAGTGCACCCCCTGGAATGGACGTTGGAGTAACCATCCTGGTTTATCCGATGAAATTCTAGTGGGTGCATTTTTCTTTTCTAAAAACGGGCATGAGCTAAATGAACAAATAGATCGGACCTTACAGAAAAGCGGAAAGCCCAAATATACGTTAAAGTTAATACATCCGGAATTCATAAACAATATGTACAAGGCAAATACTGAAGGAAGTAAAAATACGAATTCCAAGAATAGGAGGGGTAATCGTGAAGACTTTGGTACTAGTCGCTCATCCTAATATGGGCAAATCTCGAGTGAACAAGGCTTGGACGGAGGAAGTAAAGAAGTATTCGGAGAAGATTACCGTGCATGATTTATATGCATCCTATCCGGATTGGTGTATTGATGTTCAAAGAGAACAAGAACTCGCTGAAAAGCATGATCGGATCATTTTCCAGTTTCCGTTCTATTGGTATAGTTCACCTCCGCTTCTTAAGAAGTGGTTGGATGATGTCCTGACTTACGGTTGGGGCTATACGTCGAAAGGAGGAAAGCTGCGAGGGAAGGAACTTGGGTTGGCAATTTCTATGGGTGGCTCGGAAATTGATTATCGGCCTGGAGGCGGTGATCTTTATACGATTCATGAGCTCCTTAGTCCTTTCCATGCTACGAGTAATTTAATCGAAACCGAATTCTTGATGCCTTTCACGATCTTTGATACCGATGATAAAAGCGAGGAAGAATTAGTTTCGAGCTCTCGGCAATATGCAGAATATCTGCTTGCTGATGAGATTATTAGGTTTCCAAGCAGATAACGTACTACAACCAATAAGACAAAGGAAGAAGGCGGCAATATGACAAATCAAAAAGCTTGGTTTATCACCGGGGCAGCAAGAGGCATTGGTTTTGAGATCCTGAAGGCTGTATTGGAAACCGGGGATAATGTTATTGCAACGGTCCGGAGTTCGGCAGAGTCTTTAGCTGATAAATTAGGAAATCCGGAGAATCTTCAAGTTGTTCTTCTGGATATTACCGATGAACAACAGGCGATAGCGGCTGCGAATCAAGCCGTACAGAAATTCGGCAAAATTGATGTCCTTGTCAATAATGCAGGATTTGGATTGTTGAGTGCCGTTGAAGAAGCTACTGCTGAAGAGGTGAGGAGAAACTTCGAAACCAACGTTTTCGGCTTGTTGAATGTGACCCGGGCGGTCTTGCCCCATATGCGTCAAAGACGTTCTGGACATATCATCAATTTCTCGTCAGTTGGCGGATTGAGCGGTTATATCGGATGGGGCGTGTATGGTGCAACGAAGTTCGCTGTTGAAGGATTGACGGAGTCACTTGCATTGGAATTGGCCCCGCTTGGGATTCATGCGACCGTAGTGGCCCCGGGCTTCTTTCGTACGGAATTTCTGGATGCTGCGTCGCTAACGCGGTCAGGTAACATCATTCCGGATTATGCGGAAACGGTAGGAGAAATGAGAAAATTTGCTACCCAAGCAAATAAGAAACAACCGGGCGATCCCGTCAAGTTGGCCAAGGCAATCGTGCAGGTTGCAAACGCGGAGAAGCCGCCGGTCCACTTGCCGCTTGGCAAGGATTCGCTGCAAAGATACCGGGAAAAGACGGCTAATTTTGAAAAAGATATACAGGCATGGCATGACGTTATTACAGGCACAGATCATGATGATGTCTAATTTCTAAGTCGAATACATCCAATTGAACCGGGGGCGTTCGCACTCCGGTTTTTCAATTCCGATCGTTATACGCCGAGCAACTTCACCTGTGGATGATGCTTAAGATTGGTACCTTTCATTCTGCTTTCGCCTAGGGTTTATTCGATAGGTCTTTATTAATATGATCATCCTGGTCACATTTATTATGACTGTTTGTAGAGTGGAATTTTATAAATGCGGAGGCGGTAGGATCAAACTACTCGTAAGTATGGTCCTTGTTCCCATGGAGCTGTTCCTAGCAGTTGAACAATAAGGAGGAAATACAGTTGTTTTTGCGAGCCGAAAAAGTAATAAAGGTTCCTCACGGTCTGGCCAGAGAACCGCTTAATCAAGGGATCTTGAAGATGAAAGGACTTACAGTTGTCGAGTCTTGTACCTTTACAAAAGGTTTAAAGGGAACCATGTTTTTGGAGGATCATCTGCTTTTGTTTGTACTAGAGGGAACCTATAAGGTAATATTCGGCAGTCAGGAATATATCGTACGAAAGAATGAAATGGTTTTACTGCAGAAATCGATCAGGGTTGAATATGAGAAATCGGGAGAAGAAGGTTCTGACTATGTTTTGGACTATATGATGTTCTTTCTTAAAGAAGAGCTCCTCACTGAATTTATCAATATGGCATATCTCGAAAGTAACTATCCATCAGCGTTAGTACCGGTATCTGTCAAAGCGGTCAATGAACGATTAATTAAATATATCTATTCGTTGAAACCGTATTTCAAGGAAACCGATAACATTAGGGAGGGATTAATTAAAGTAAAATTGTTGGAATTATTGTTTGATGTTGCGGATGCTGACGAACAGTTTATATTCCAGTTTTTACAGCTCAAGCGTTCAGAGAGGAAGAGCATAACGGAGGTTGTGGAGCAGAATCTAACCAACCCTGTCTCGCTAAATGATCTTGCTTACTTATCAGGCAGAAGTTTATCAGCTTTTAAACGAGATTTCCAAGCGATCTATTATACAACATCACCTGTACGCTGGATCCGTAATCGCCGGTTGGATATCGCGAAAGAAATGCTGCTTCACACCTCTTTATCCGTTACGGATGTTTGTTTTTCGACAGGATTTGAGAGTGTGGCTCATTTTTCCAAGGTGTTTAAAGAGAGGTTTGGCGTGGCTCCATCCACATGCAAGCCCCCCCTGCAAAAGCCCAATCATAAGTCTCCCCTTAAAATCTGATTCAAATCTTTTTACGAAGAAGGAGCGGATGGCAATCACGGACTATCCGTTCTCCCCACCTTCCAAACTTTCCCACTTGGACAATACATTGTAAGATAATCTTTCGTTCTCCCAAATGAATGTCCCGAAAGATCGAAAGGGCTTAAGCCAACGCGTTCGGGGTGAAATCTAGAACACGTTGGAATCCATGCAAGAAAATTATCAGACCTCACATACATGGCAGAGTTTTGCAAGGATTGTGGGCAATTTTAAGGGTGTAAAGATGCAATTTAAGGTTTCGCAAATCGATAGCCTAGACCCCATACCGTTTGGATATATTTCGGCTTTTTGGGGTCTATCTCGATCTTCCTCCGTAGATTCGTAATATGAACGTCGATGGAACGATCATTAACATGGTAATTAATGCCTCGAATAATCGTAATTAATTCATCGCGTGTAAATACTCGATATGGATGTTCATAAAAAACCTTCAAGAGTTCGAATTCTGAAAATGTTGTCTCAACCATATCACCATTGACTGAGATATACCGACGAACCGGGTCCAATTGCAATTGCAGAAAATGTTCATCTGCGGGAATTTCCGGACTGTTTTCCGTAGAAGGTGGCTGTATTGATTTGCGGATCGCTATCATGATTCTTGCTTTCAATTCCTGCATACTAAAGGGTTTTGTTAAGAAATCGTCAGCCCCTGCAGTAAAAGCCTTGATGATTTCACTTGCTCTGGAATTGATAGAAACAACTATAATAGGTGTTTGCGTTTGCTGTCGCAAAGTTTTACACAACGTAATCTCGTCTACATCCGGAAGCGAGAGGTCGAGCAATACAACATCCGGTACAAAGGAATGAAATGTCCTGAGCCCGTCCCGAGCCGTTGAAGCGGTTTGAACAGTAAAGTCTTCTTCGGCAAGATACATTCGAACCATTTCGGCAAAGATGACATTATTATCAATGATCAAAACCTTCATGATTTGTCTACCCTCCTCCGGCTTTACTATGTAATCTTAGGATTTAATTAGATAATTTTTTGTACTTGTGTTGTTCGATTACAATCATTCCTACTAACACTAAAATCTGAATTGTCATCATTTGTAAAGTTCCCATCCAACTGAAGGCGTTGAACATAAGAATGAATAAAGATAGAGCGGCTGAACCAAGTCGCGTTCCAGGTCCGATGCGAACCAGTCTTCTGAATATTGCGGTTCCGACAAGGTATAAGGCAATGCCGCCATTTAAATACCATGAAAAAGAGTGTACAGATTCGCCGTTAAGTTGTTTAATTGCTACTTCGATACCTGCAGCAGAGATGACAATGCCAGATATCATAATTAAATGAGCATGCCAATAAGCCTGCATAGCTAGTCGAGCGCGTTTCTCAGGTGATGCCTGCAACATATAATCTTCAGCCAGTATCGTATCCTTGTCAAAATAGCTCCACCATAAAGTGATGACGATGGCCAATCCTAAAACTATAGACACAAATAGCTTGAAACTGAAATATAAATGGCTGGAACCTAAACCCATGGACAGAATGGTTTCGCCTAGCGCAATGAGCACAATCAAGCTGTGCCTTTCAACAAAATGCCGAGTGTTAATAACAAAAATATCGCCTTGATTTTTAAACGAAGCGGTCAGAATAACCAAGACAGCTGCAACCGTCAACCACCAGCTCCATGTATACCAGGTATTCAATATTCCGGAGGCAAGAACCAAAAGAGCTGCTGAAAGGTTAAAAGGAGCCAAGTATGTAATTGCCTTGATCGATGTTACATGTGGTGAACGTCTGAACAGAAGGATATGAATGACCGTAACCAGTAGAAAAGCGATGCCGAACGGAACTCCACCCGTCCCAAAAATAGATGGGATACTAATGGCCATACTAAGAAAACCGGCCATACCACAAAACATCAGCATCCTATAAAGCAATCGGTCAGTTCCAATATTATTTGCCAGCCAAGCATATCCGCTATACATCCACCAGGTTACGGTCAGAACCATTAAAGCTTTAAACACATCCAATACGGAGTGAGTATCGATGACTAAATGGGTTACCTGAGTAATGGTGAAAACAAATACCAAGTCAAAGAAAAGTTCAAGGTAGGATACTTTGGTTTTCGTATCAGCTTTTTCAGAGTCTCCGCGCCGCAATTGATGCATAGTGAGTCACCATCCGTTATTATTTTTGTTTGTTCCTGTCGATTGATAAGCTTACTATACCGAATTTTTACGGAGTTTACTTTCCCAGAAAGTTCTAACTTATTGTTCATTTAGCCCATGCCTGAAAATTAACATTGCAAAATTGTTGGAAAGTTAAACTAAAGGTATGGAAAACAGAAAAAATCACGGAATTGGCGCTGCGGCTCCTCTGGAAATGAGAAGAAAGGGGATTTAGGTATTTCCGTTTCTGACCGTATCAAATAAATCCTCAATCTGTATTAACTTTACCATTATAATTCTCCATTAGAGCGGTGCAATACCATCGCGTGATGGATTGGAAGACCTTATACGGGAAATCAAAAAGTGGTTACCTGATTAATTTGGTAATAAAATTTTTGAAATGCGATTTCGGCCGCCTGGGCGAGCCTGAAAATATTTCAAGAAAAATAGACGATCCTGATCATCTTTCTCAGGATCGTCTTATTTTATTTGTGGTGTTATTGACGCTTGGGGAAGCCGAATTGCCGCCTTTGGACGATCGAATGCAAGCTCCTTACGAGCAAATGAATGAAACATATTAGCACAGTAAATAAAGTTATAAGTTAACGGGAGGATAGTGGAGAAATATATTAAAATTCGATTTCTGCGGCTCGGCGGTGACGGGTAAATCCATCGCTTTAGGTTATAATGTATGTAAGAGTGTAATCCTTTGAAAAGACTAAGACCCGGATCGCTGGTAACGAATTCAAGGCCGCGTCAATAGTTATCCGTTAATGGGGGCAGCTATTACCGACCTACGGGTATTGATATATCGGTAAAGTATCATGTTTTAGATTTGTTAGAACATTAATTGAAAATCTTAAATAGAAAGGAGGAATCATATTGCTCATAAGGTCCAGTAAGGTTGTAAAGGCGCCTCTGGAATTGACAACTGCCCCATATAATCAAAGTATTTTAAAAATGAACGGGTTATCTGTCATAGAATCGTGTACGCATACGCAAAATAACACAGGAACCATGTTTCTTGAGGACCACTTGTTTTTGTTTGTACTCAAAGGTAAGTACACCGTTCGCTACGGGAACCAGTCATACACTGTAAAGAAGAATGAAATGGTTCTCTTGCAGAGGTCAATCACTGTCGAGTATGAGAAGTCGGGGGAGAAGGAAGAGGAATATTTACTCGACTATATGATGTTTTTTTTAAAGGATGATTTACTTAACGAGTTTGTCAAGATGGCCGATCTCAAGCCCTCCTACCCCGAGGCTCTTGTTCCAGTATCGGTTAAATCAGTAAATGACCGCCTTATTAGTTATATTGAATCTCTAAAGCCTTATTTTAATCAACCTGAGGAAGTAAGAAATGGGCTTATCAAGATTAAACTGCTTGAATTGCTATTTGATGTGGCAGACACCGATGGAAATTTTTTAATTCAGTTTTTGCAACTGAAACGGAAAGAAAGAAAAAGCATTACGGAGGTTATTGAAGAAAACATTTTTAATCCCTTATCTTTAAATGATCTCGCCTATTTGTCTGGGAGAAGCTTATCAACCTTCAAGCGGGAGTTTAAGGAAATTTATAATACTTCTCCTTTACACTACATACGTAATCGAAGATTGGAAAAGGCAAAAGAGCTGCTGACTCATACTTCACTATCTGTAACTGATGTCTGCTTTTCTACGGGATTCGAAAATATAGCTCACTTTTCAAAGGTATTTAAGGAGAGATTTGGTATTTCTCCATCACTGCTTAAAAAACCGCTAAGATTAACATAATAGATTTCTATCAGAGGCTCATGCAATTCGCATGAGCTTATTCTATTGTAACAAAACAAGAAATGAGCTAAATGAACAAATAGTTCGGACTTTGCAGAGAAGTGAAAGCTCCAAAAGTTCAGTATAGTTAACTTATCGGCCGGCAGGACATAATAACAAAAATCATCAAAAGGATGGGATTATATATGGCAAAGCAAAAAATTTGGTTCATCACTGGGGCATCCAGAGGTATTGGATTTGAAATCGTAAAGGCAGTGCTGGATACAGGAGATAAAGTCGTTGCGACTGTCCGTAGCTCGGCGGAGTCATTATCTAATAAATTAGGAAACCCCGAGAATCTTAGTGTTGTTCTTTTGGATATCACGAATGAAAAACAGGCGGCTGAAGTCGCTAATCAAGTTGTTCAAAAACTCGGAAGAATCGATGTATTAGTCAATAATGCCGGATTCGGACTTCTGAGTGCAGTTGAGGAAGCCACTGCTGATGACGTGAAAAAGAATTTCGATACCAATGTGTTTGGTTTGCTCAATGTCACCCGGTCGGTACTGCCTTTTATGCGAAAAGAACATTCTGGACATATTATCAATATCTCATCCGTTGGAGGATTAAGCGGTAATATTGGGTGGGGAGTATACGGTTCTACTAAATTTGCTGTCGAAGGATTGACGGAATCTCTTGCATTGGAGTTGGCTCCGATTGGGATTCATGCGACCGTGGTAGCCCCAGGCTTCTTCCGTACGGAATTTCTGGATGCTGCGTCGTTAACGCGGTCAAGTAACATCATTCCGGATTATGCGGAAACAGTAGGAGAAATGAGAAAATTCGCTACTCAAGCGAATAAGAAACAACCGGGCGATCCCATCAAGTTGGCCAAGGCAATCGTGAAGGTTGCGGGCGCGGAGAAGCCGCCGGTTCACTTGCCGCTTGGTAAGGATTCGCTGCAAAGATACCGGGAAAAGACGGCTAATTTTGAAAAAGATATTGAGGCATGGTACGACGTTATTAGAGGTACAGATCATGAGGATGTTAGTGCTCAATAAAAGAGGAAAAGATAAATCTAAGCTTTTAAGGTAAAACCTAGTAACGGCAGATTCATATAATGAATTCTGCCGTTACATCATCTGACGTAAGATTAAATGGATTGCAAAGGCTTGAGTTCCCCCGTTGGCATAATTTTTGCTATGTAAAAAGATAGATCTCTTATTTTTATGTAAGCGCTTTTAGTAATAAGGGGGGGAGAAGAATGGAAGCTTCGCTTTCATTAGTTCAGCAACAAAATTTATCGCTTACTCCGCAGTTAAGACAATATTAGGTAGAAGTAGCGGACATCCGACAGATCGGTGACCTCGATTACGCGCTTCAAGGCAAATTGCTAAGGGTCCTTCAAGAAAATGAGTTTCGCCGGGTTGGCGGCAATGAGATGATCCGAACCAATGCCCCTTGCTAAAGGTGGCCTTGTTTTTTTTGAACAGAATATGAGCTAGATAGATAAATTCCTTGAGCTTATGAGAAAAGTAATATCATGATTCGTCTGGTATATTTAACGCATCGGCCGCTCAGAACAAATCAAATCTACACAGTGAGGAAATTGAAAAAAAGTTTAATAGATAATAGAATGGAAAAACTCATCCAAGAGCACGATTTATTCTTACTAATACAGAGAATAAAAAAAGAACTGGAAAACAAAGTCATTTCCTCTGGCTATGATTTACATCACCCTGAGGTCATATGCATCAGCCAGTGCTTAGATAGATTAATCGTTGAATATATGAAAAAAATAGGAGCTCCGAAAAATCAAACATGAAATCTTATTGCAACTCGTCAATAATCAATGCGATGAGCTTATTCAAATCAAGTGGATGATGTACAATGATGCTTCCCCAAAGAACTCCACCCACTGTTGTCACCCCGATGAAAATAAGTAATTCCTTTCTAATCAACTTTCGTACCCGGTTAAGAACCATCAAACCTCCGATGAGAAATATTGTGTACAGGATTAGCATACTGATCATGCCGTGGTTTCACTCCTCTGTTTGTTCCGCAGCCAGGAACCAATAATTAGAATGGCCGGAACGATGACGGCGTAAAGCATATAGTAGCTAAACAAATACTTTTGAACCCACTCAACGTTCTCTATAACGTTTGCGAATAAGAGGGAGTACGCGGAGATGATCCATACTAACGGATAGGCAACTACAGAGCGTCTGTCCACTTTGAACAGCTGGCATATCGCTGTTACCGCACAATAAAATAACAAACTTAATTTGATACAGACTAACAGGAAAATATTTATAGAAAGAATCGATTCTAAATGTTCTACGAAACCGGAAAACTTCATTTCACGAAAAATGGTGTAAACCGGGTATAGATGATGGGAGCCGCGCTCTAATCCTAAAATACCAATTGTCATATACATAGAAATAGAAAGGATAACCCCGGCTGAGCCGATTCCTAAAAGAAATGAAGTTTTTAAATTGCGTTTTACATATGGAAAAAGCATCATGAACATAACCGTCTCCATATAGGGAAATGCAAGCGCATATTTGGTTTGAAGAATTGTGGTCCAAAGCTGAAAATGATAGGGGTAACTGAACGCCCGCCAGTCCCAAACCTTAAGCATGACCGAGAAGGGAATCCAGAAAGCGACCACAATATACGGCGTAACAAGCTCACAAACCATTGCAATCGACTCAATCCCTTTCACAACAGCATAAGCGCACACGAGCAACACTACGATATTGAAAATAGAAATGGGAGTTCGCGGCATCAGATTGGCATGCATAAAGTCACCTAGATTACGTGTTACCCAAGCTGCAATTTGTATGAAATAAAGGATGTAAAGAGAAGTGACGATTCCTCCGGCCCATTTCCCCAGAACTTGTGTCGCAATTTGTACGATACTTTTCCCAGGGTAACGTTTGGATAAATACAGCCACAACACCGCCAGAACTAACCCGTACAATAACGACCACACACAAACGAGCCAACCGTACTGTTTTGCATCAGCGATAAGTTTTCCCGGTAACAAAAGAAACGTAGTACCGCAGACAAAGCAAAAAGTTAATGTGACCAATTGCCATCCGCTTAGCTGGGCATTTTCCATCTATCAATCACTCTTTTCTACCTTGTATGAAGATCCTGTATTCCCGATCGTTGTGACCTTGGAGTTTACGAGAACCAAGACCTTAAATTGATGCCATGCTGCAGGATCAACGCCTTTATCCTGAATGCCTAGCAGATCCCAGTCTTTGTTTTTACACAATTCATCGAAAGACTTTGCTTTCTGTTTTAGGGATTGATTAAATGCCGTTTCTATATCATGAAGATTCTGAACGGTCATTTCATTTTGTTTATTGCTTAATATCCGAAGATCAGCTCGGACCTGTATAGTAAGACGAGAGGAAGAGCGGTCATATTCCCTATGAACTCGAACATTCTGTGCTTCAACATCGACCTTTTCTCCATTAACTACAATGGGTTCTACAAATTTCTCGAGATTGCCATTCAAGATGTAGAATACCGTTTTTGTTTCCACACCCAAACGGCCAACCATGCGAGCATGGATAAACACAGCTCCATCATCAAAACTCATCGACTCTTTACTTGCATTGATGCTTTCTAATTTATCTGCCTTAGAAGCAGGTTGCTTGCTGCTGTATTCGAGAATGGGGATGATGGTCGGTTGGTGGAAATTGATACCTTTCGCTAAATCGTTTAACCGGCTAGGGAATACACTCATATGAAAATTACGCGCATGAAGTTCAAACAAAGAGCGAATATACCGGCCCGGTACTCTTTCCAGAGAGGTAAAGCTGTTCATGACAACGGATAACGGTGCGTCGGAAACGATAATATCCACATTTGTCCGATGTTCCGGATCTCGCTCCAGAAAATTAATTAAATCTAAAATACCTTGCCGGGCATACCGTTCCGAAACAATATAACACTGTATTTGAGGTGTATAAAACAACCTTGGCATTACCCTGCTTGTCTTATCCGCAAATCTCCCCGAACTATATTCCTTGAAATCATACGTATATACGGCTGCGCCTCCTGAGCCGCCTTTTTTCGTTGAGACACCTGAGGGATTAATGACTTGAAAATAAGCGGTGATCATACCCGTTTTCGGGTCTTTGTCGGCTGCAGCGATGTTGACAATCGCTAATTGATTAATTTCCTTCATATCCCAGCATCCTGAGCAGAACAGCAGAAGAAATAAGGCAAGACATGATTTTCTCACGATTCTCACTCCATTTTATTTCTTTGAATAAAACGCACGCGGAATTCGTTTCATTAAAAACCGGGGGACCCTAACCAAGGTGTCCTTCAAGTCGGAAAGCGCTACGGGAGCTAGTGGAGTCATATATTTGACACCGAACGAACGTATCGACACCAAATGAACCAGTAGAAAAAAAACGCCGGACATGATGCCGAATAATCCCAGTACCCCGGCCAATAGCATAAAAGAAAACTGAATGATTCTTTGAGTAATACCGAAACTGTAGTTAGGAGATGCGAAGTTCGAAATAGCTGTAAGGGATACAACAATAACCATCGCTGCCGAAACGAGCCCGGCTTCCACTGCGGCCTGGCCTAAAACGAGAGCGCCTACGATAGATATGGATTGGCCGGCAATACGCGGCATACGAAGTCCGGCTTCACGTAAGATCTCGAATGTTACCGTCATGATAATCGCTTCAATAAACACAGGAAACGGCACTTCTTCACGTTGAGCCGCCAAACTGATTAGGAGGGAGGTAGGCAATAATTCCTGGTGATAGCTTACCACCGCTATATAAAGAGAGGGTATGAATATGGATAACAAAAAAGCAAGCATACGCAACCAACGCGTAAGAGTGGCAATATCCGCTCGTTGGTAATAGTCTTCTGCCGATGAGAACATTTGAAAAAAAGTGACGGGCCCCAATAGAACGATCGGTGTTCCGTCTGTAATGACCGCGACTTGTCCCTCGAGTAATTTAGCGACAATGATGTCTGGTCGTTCTGAACTAACTAGTTGAGGAAACGGCGAGAATGTTTTATCTTGAATCCATTCTTCAATATATCCACTCTCCAAAATGCTATCGGTTTGAATGGCATGAAGACGACGGCGGAACTCATCAATAACTTGCACGGAGGCTACATTATTGAGATAAGTCAGGTATACTTTAGTCTTTGTTGCTGACCCGATCGTCATGGATTCAAACACTAGATGTTCGTTCTTCAGTCTTTTCCGGATTAAAGCGACATTCCGCGATATATCCTCAACGAAGCCCTCTCTTGGACCACGAACAGAAGCCTCCGATGTGGGTTCCGAAATAGTACGATATTCCCCTTTTGAGACATCATAACTTAGAATTGTATTTCCCCAGGTTGGAATGAGAAGACAATGACCTTCAAGAAGTTCGTTGATACCTTCTATGGATCCTGACAATTCCTTCCGCCCAATAAGCGGGATTCTATTTGTCAACCAGTGAACTGGATGATGTGTAGATGTTTCTATGCTTGGATTTCCTTCAAAAATGGGCTTCAATAGCATTTCATCGATCTGATTCGTCGTTACGATCGATGCAAGATAAATGCAGTAAAGGTTCAATTCTTCGTTGATTACCAGTTCTTTACAAATGAAGTCGGGAGATTGTCCAAGACGTTCCGTGATTTGTTCAACAATGAGACTAGTTGTGTCAGCCCTTAACATGGAAAATCCCCCACTTCCCACTAATACTAGCCATATTGTTTGCTGTGGTGGAATTTTTATACATATGCCAACAATCTGTGGAAAATCAACCTTACAAAATTTTAACCCTTTAATGAATAGAAAAATCAAATCACGGCTTTGGAAAGAAATATTGAAAAGCAACTTGCACGATTGAACTAAATGAACAAATAGTGCGGACTTTACAGCGAAGCGAAAGATCAACAAGTTCGGTATAGTTAACTCATCAGGCGGAAGGAACAAAAAAGTACCGGCTGCGATGATCTGACCTGTTGGAATCATGATGAAATAAGCTCAGATTCTTAACAGAATCGCAAACTATTTTGAAAAGGATGGGATTTAATATGGCAAAGCAAAAAGTTTGGTTCATTACTAGAGCATAGAAGAAGCTTTGGTTTGGAGATCGTAAAGGCAGTACTGGAATCTGGAGATAGAGGAAATATAGTTTATAGCTAAATATTTTATAGAAAAAATAAATTGAATTTTGGAGACGAGATATGATGAGTTCAACTACCGTAACACTGCAAGAAGTGTTGAATAAACAAATAGCAAACTTGAATGTGCTGTATACCAAGCTGCATAACTACCACTGGTATGTGAAAGGACATCAGTTTTTTACGCTTCATCTCAAATTTGAAGAGTTATACAACGAAGTTGCGCTTCACAGTGATGATTTAGCAGAACGGTTACTTGCAATTAAGGGGCTGCCGATGGCGAGAATGGTAGATTATTTAAATTATTCCTCAGTAAAAGAAGCAACCGGGACAGAAAATGCGGATCAAATGGTGAAAACCATCGCTCAAGATTTTGAAATTATGATTGTAGAATTAAGGGGCGGGATGGTATTAGCAGAATCTCTCAACGATGACACAACGGCAGATATGTTGCTGGCTATTCACACATCCTTGGAAAAGCATGTTTGGATGTTAAATTCATTTCTTGAGTAAGCGAAATCTTTGGCTTTATGTTTAATCACTTCTAATTGACGGTAATACAATTACGCAACTCTGTTACCGGACGTCGGTTGTTATATTCATCGACAATAAGTTTTGAAGTAACAATATAGAGTCTTGAAGTAATTAGGCGTTCGCTCTACTGGGTGAATGCTTTTTTTAGCAGGATGCTAGTTAGACGAACGAATCTTTGTCATTAGGTGGGGGATAAATTGATTGAGGGCCACTCCGGCGATTAAGCTAACGGGAGATTAGCTGAACAAATGTATGAAATTATAAAACATTCTGGGAATGATTCAATTTATTCAACATACAAGAGAGAGTAGGAATTTAATATGTTTTTTTACAGTTCAGATCTTAGAAATCTCGGTTTTAGCATCGTGGAGGGTAGTCTATATATGTTGACAAAATCTCCAACGGGGATTTGCAACTTCTTGGTCTTGCCATCGTGGAGCGTGATGGATCTATAATGAATATCATACCTAAAAAAATGCGAAAATCGTGGCACCTTTTCTGATTTAACGCAGAGAGGCTCAACTAACGGAAACTAAAGTTGAATATACCTCATACCTGAAGCTGCAAGCTTAATCTGCAACTTGAAGTGTTAACAAGAGGATATTGTAATAAAAAATAAGGGGGAGCATCCTATGGATATGCAAACTATTCAGGTTTACGCGCCTTATCTGTACTTTGATAAAAATGAGCCCTTTTTTCCGGTTCGGGTCGGGGTAACGATTTTTGAACAGGAGGGGGTCTCCCCTTCCTTTCGAAGATCGTTTTCATTCAATGATCTACGTTTGAAGCAGATTATTGAATACGCAATTTATTGGGATTATGATATTCAGCATTTGTATGAATTGGAGCATGTATGGGTTTACATAGGCCATGATGGAAATGTCATCGATTGTGAAGCGAGCTTTCACGGCAAGTATTTGAAAGGGCTCCTGAAGGACCGAAGCAATTTGCTCGATGGGACGCATGTGCGGCTGTTTTCGCAGCCTGGGAAGCATGCATTTAGTCCAGTAGCTGAGTTTTTGGAGCTCGTTCCACACTTTATGACTGCAGTAAACGAAGATGCTGGTGTTGATGGTTTGACCATTCCTTATTTTCTGGAAGGAACGATTATGACGAATGAGGAGACGAACAAGCTGGTAGAGACTTATTTGAAATCTTGTGCGTTTACACCTGCCTTGGTATATAAGGAATACCGTTTGGACGAAGAACTTTTTGTGCCTTGGTTTAAGCTGTTAAAGGAGATTCCCGAGAGGATTATGACAAAAATTGCAGATCTAACGGAATTGTATGGGAAAAAGTCATGACTTCCGAGAGGTCAGGAATTTCATAGGACTAACGAGATACGATAGTTCAACACAAAACGGCTGCCGCAGGGCAGCCGTCATTGCGCTAACGACGGGCAGTTATATTCAATAAGTAAGATTTTGGCGTTAAGTTTTATGCAACGTTAGTGTGCTTGGAATGCTTATTTCATACCAATATCTTTGGAATTCCGCCCGTTCATGTCACTTAATATATTTGCATATGTTATATATGTTGACAATTTTTAGTTCGCTCATTAAAATAATGATTTAAAACCAATTGGATATTTGAGGGGGAGCAGGCGATGAATGAGTTCATGACGGATACGACCCATGGTTATGTCCCTTTGCAGCCTGAAATAGAGCGGCATACGGCTGATTATCAAGAATACAAAGCGCATGGCGACGCGCGCCACATCCCCGCTTTATTTTATCAATTTCGCTCCAAAAGCGTGGGATCTCCAGATTTCGTCGCGATTCCGGACGGTCATGTGGACATGTTATTCAGTTGTGACGCTAGTCAGCCTAACATCCAGGTGTACGGCTCCGTGCTTTCCAGACACACGATCACCTTGAAAAGAAATACCGTTTACTTCGGTGTTCGTTTTCTCTCCCTACATGTAACAGGTAGATCGAAGATTGATATGAAGGATTTGATTAATCAATCTTGTCCATTATCAGATTTCGCTTAATCCCTTCATGAAGACGCTCGTTCCATCTGCTACGTTCTTGAGCAAAAGTGTTGTAATCAACAAGTTGGAGACGCTCTAATTCATTTTCCTGTTGAAGAGTATCGTCAACCAACACAACAAACTCTCCACTTCAAAGGATGTAATCATTCCAACTACGGCGTCCTGTCATCCGGCGATGGCGGGTTTTAGTTTGACGAAAAAAGCGTTCATGATCGTTATTCGTTCTTGGGACATGTAAAACTAATTTGAGTTGGCTAATCCTCGGTGAGTTTGTTAAAGAAGAGAATAACGTACATACAATAGATTTGTTTCAAACAGTGATTAATGAAAAAGAACTGAAGTTAATTGAGCTATTCAACAAATTATCGGACAGTGATATGGATGAGATTATGCTTTTTATGGAGTTAAAGATTGGGAGATATCACAAATAACTCTTACTACATAAAGTTGAGTTACTCTAGCCGCTTGTGATTTCAAGTACCAACGAACTAACGCTAACATAATGTTGGCAGACAATAAAGTTTCGAAGCAATTAGGCGTTCACTTTACTGGGTGAACGCTTTTTTTAGCAACAGGAGGAAGTGATTATGCTAGATGAATGGAATCTATTGTTATTAGGATGGGGTTATAATGTGATGGCTCCCCCGGCGATTAAACTAACGGGCAGTTACGCTAATGCGAACGGAGGGATTTATGCTTGACTCTATAGCAATTTGGTGGGTATTATTACAATGTAATGTTGATTAAGGAGAATTGGTGATGTTTAATTTGACCTTAAAACAATCTCATCATCATGAAAAGCGTTAATTCATCCCTCAAAAAATAGGGATGGGTTAACGCTATTCGCGCTTCCCATCCTGCGATAAAAACGCGCAGGACTTAGGGTCTAGCGCGTTTTTTATTTTTGTTACAATAGAAAAGGAGGAATTAAAATGGCAATCATGACAGACTCAAGGGGTAATGTTTTTTTGGATTTTATAAGAATCGAGTATGATAAACTCAATGCAATTATACTGGATGCTCCCTTAACACATGCTCTAATCGTGGTGAGGTGCCAAGGTAAGTACCTTTTCTTGAACAATAAGTGGAGAAAGAACTGGGAACTGCCAGGAGGTGTCATTGAACCGGGAGAGAATGCTCAACAATGTGTAATTAGAGAATTACTTGAAGAAACCAATCAGAATATCAATATGGTTGAGTTCAAAGGTCTAATGAAGTTTAGACTTCAGCCAAGTTTTCATGGCCCTGAACGGACAGAATATGGGGCTTTGTTCATGGGGGAACTATGCCTACTTGAAGATTTTGTTGAAAACGATGAGGCTTCTTCAATTATCCTTTGGGATGGTACATCAGAGATTGGTGATATCGCTGAGATAGATAGGAAGTTAATTGAGTTCATTTTATGATTCAGCTATCGCAGAACGATAGCTGAATAGAATCAATCGGTAGCCAGACAGAACAAACGGCTGTTTTTTGTATTACGCTCCCTCGGCGAACTATAGCTTAATAGACGCGGCTGCCGGTATGAACGGTGGCCGCGTTGTGTTAACGGGCCTGGCTGTCCATAGAATATGCTCTAAACTATCGCAGAAAGGCTTCATGAACAGGGGACAGTTTGCCGTGGATCAACCGAAATTCACAATTAAATATTTGTTACATAATTGAAATCTTATTTTCATGTGGCATTAATCATTCAAGCTTATAATAAAAGTCGACCCCCTTTAAAATATAAACTTAGACCCTCAGCACGTAGCTGTGGGTCACTTTTTATTATTAAGCTAAATTGAAGTTTATCAAGAGGGGGGAATAAAGAGGAAGATGGTTCCTGCAACTGATTCAGACTAAGGATACATACGAGAACATGACCATCATATATAGTGAACTTAATATTGCCACAAATAAAGGGAAATGAAATATACATACTAAGGAACCAAGTCGCGGTTGGTTCTTTTCTCAATTACATTAACGATTATTTTTCAGACGCTAACTTATCTCTATTAACAGCAAAGGGTGGTTGTTCCATCCATCCGTTCTCAATCAAAATTTTCGCTGCATCTTCAACAAATGATGAGATTTTCATTAATGACTTTGCATAGAGGACTCCCATATCATGTCTTCCGTTTACAGCCGCAGAATTTCCAAACGCTCTAATTTTCATTGAAAACATGTCAATCTTATGAAATAACATTAACTTATCTGAAAATGGAGAAAACGTTGATGTTGTAACCAAATGGTCAAGAAATGATGGTGAAGGTAGATTTTCATTATGTAGTTTTTCCATATACTGTTCAATGCTTTTATGAGTCAGATCCTTACCTTCTATAAACAATTTTCGAATCTTTTCCGATTTTACTACTTGGCTAAATGCCATGATTAATGCTTTGCTTGTTGCATTATTTTCAATATTATCATACAAATGGGCAATTTCTAATGCGTGTAAAGGACGTACATGTCCCAAAAAACCATTTAAAAAACCTTGATGAACAAATTCCACTTTATCTGGAACTGGAATAATAGGTGGTTTGATGATTAATCCCTTATTCATTAATATATCGTTGATTTGTTCTATCAAAGCCATTGTGGAATCCATACAATAAATAAAAAACTCTTTTACATCCTTCCTATAAACAAGCGGTACGGCTACGTTATAAATACTCATTCCTGCTTTAGCTGCATATTTCAAGTAATGAACATAGTATTCATCTTCAAATAAACGAGGAGCACCAAGGTTAACGTCTTCTTCTGAAAAACCGTTAGGAATTGGGAAGTTTTCTTTCTTAAAAATATCTTTCGTTGTTTTCATGAACTCTACGCTTAATTTTAATGCATTCTCTAATAAAGTTTTGATCTCTTCGTCTTCAACGTGTTGAAGGTAATAGCTTAATATACATTTTGACATGCTGTTTCCCATGTATGTTGCCCAAAGTTTACCCATTTCTGCTGATGTTAGTTTTTCACTGATATTCGATTTAGTTGAACCAAGCTGAATGGGTTTAATTATTTCCATGATAAAAACTCCCTAATTAATTTTTGATTAGTATTTTCCTCCATTCGAAATCATATTCCGAACGCAATATTGAGATTGGATTGGAAGTATTGCCTGAGAAAGGAGGCTGCCGAATTACAGGCATGCCTTGTTAACTGATCCGATAAAATAAAAAAGCCACTAAGTTATTTATCTTTATCCCAATGACCTCAAATGCATGCACCCTCTACATTTATACTAAATTGTCGGATGACAAGAATATCGTCAGATTGCCGACAAAGTCACAAAATAAATATTCGAAGGACATCTAATCCCAATAATTGCTTTAGCAATTGTTCTATTGAGTATGTCAGGTAGAAATAAAAGATGAAGTTCATGTGGAAGGTAGCAACTTTGACACAGTTCAGAATTTCATTCGGTGGATAGACTCTGGCAATCAATGCCTTCGTTACGCTAACGGATAACGTTAGTTCAATAAACATAAGGGAGAAGGCTGCCGACAGCATGTAACTGACTTTATATTTGATTGAACATACTTAGACTGAGTAAATTCCCAAAATAATGGGCAGTGCTAATGGAAAATGATTTCCAGAAGGTGAATGCTTATGTTTTTTCGGAAATTCGTAGTAACGATTGTATTCTTAATTTCGGTATTTCAATTGGCAGATCCAGCTTTTGGTTCGAAGCAGGTGCCGGCGAAAGTTTCTTTTATGAGGGATGGCAACGTGTGGGTATTTGTGAATGGTTACGGAGATTCAGGTATCGAAATCGGGAAAGGCGATGGGCCCGGAATGGTCAGTTGATGGAAAGTTACTCTCCTATGTTGAAGAAGATAAAGCGGACCCACCTCAGCAGAGCATTCATATCTATGATGTCACCGCCAAGAATACAATAAAAATTTATAAAAGAGGGTATTTTCCGAAGTGGTCTCCCCGCGGCGACATTCTTGCCTATAAAGATGGTACCACTCTAAATGTTTCTGACCTCAAGCAATTCAATAATGCTGCACTTGGAGTTGATGGATATGTCTGGACTCCTGACGGTAGCGGATTTATTTTATCGAAAAGTGGCGACCTTACGCCTGAGGGATGGACCGGAGCGACGCTTTATAAGAAAGTCCTGCCGCAAAATTGGGCGGAGGCGAGCTATTCGGTGAATGTTGAGAAATTTTTTAGCCTGCCTAATGAGATATCAAGTAACGGCTCAAAGATTATTGCGGTCTATCCAAGTGATTTTTCATACTCGCGCGAGCGGCCGCTGGCTTTCTTTCGTTGTATCGCCTACGGCATCTTGGTCAATGGACAGTAATATGGTTTGTACGATCTCCGCGGCCGGCCGTCATTTTGATGTGTTGGATGAGATCATTCTACAAGTCGGAAAGCCCAAATGGGCGCCATCTAAAGACATATTAGCGTATATTGCAGGTGGGGGAAGACTTGTTTTTGGTTTTAAGGATAAAGATTTAAAAACGAAGGAGTTTCCTGCGTTCACAACCTATACGCCTGAGAACTACGCCGACTTGGATTTTGCTTGGAAGGATGACAATACGATCTTTGTCTCCCGAATTAAAGAAGCGGAATGGTCGAATGATTTTTCTAAGCATCCTCTTCCGGCTTTATTTGTTATAGACACCGTCTCGGGTAAACAAACCCAAATTACGAGTCCGCCGGAAGGATATGCCGATTATAGTCCGGATTACATACGTTCGGCCGATAAAATGATTTGGATACAACGAAAATATCATTATCAAGACGCTAATATATGGATTGCCGATCCTGACGGAACTAACGCATATCTATGGCTGAAAAATGCCGATTCACCGGTGATTTATTCTCCGAAGGACTCTTAACGATAGAATCGTTCGACTAACGAGAAACTTTAGCTGCATAGACTCAGACAAACAAAGCAGGCGCCTCCGCGAACTGCTTTGTTTATTATGGGACGGGCAGGATCGCTTAATAAAACGTAAGCTATGATGAAAGGGTGAGTATATGCTTGAACCTAAAAGAATGATGCAATTTACCATTGTTGATATTATTGAAAGGAAAATAAATTTCACAAAAACGAATAACATATTCGATAAATTAGAGTTTCAGTATAATGATGAAGGTGAGCTGCTTGCTTACAATGAAATGCTGGTTGATGTGAAACTAATGGACGAAAACGAATTTGTAAACAAGTATTTAGGCATTATTCGTATGCTGACAGTACAATTCGAAAACAAGGTAATTAGTGATGAAAGGGAAACAGAAAAAATGTCTGGATATAATAATGCAATTGTCTCCATTTTGAGGTGCATAAACCCTATATATGAGTTCGATATAAATGGTTAAAAAGTATTACTCAGGAATTCACACTTTATATTCAACTAACTGGGAACAATAGTTCAATCACGACATGACGGCAGCCGGCACACGATCGGCTGCCGTTGACCGTTGAAGTAACGGGCAGGAAAGTTCCAATATGTGGTAAAATTATAGTGAAGTTGTGATCTGAACCAACGTGGCAACCAATCGCAAATAACTAATTGAGCAAGTAGGAACAGCAAATGGGGGGGATTTAGGCTGAGCAAGTTGATTATTATCATATCTGTCGTCGCCTTAACGTTTCTAGGGGGCTATGAAGGGACAAAAATCGAAAAGCAACAAGCACAAGGAGAGGAGCAGATCGGGTCGAAGTCGGAGGTGACCGAAGGAGATTTTGTATATCGACTCATATCAGGAAAATCAACTTATTCACAAGGTGAGAAGGTGGATCTATACGCAGAATTGGAATACGTAGGTGAAGGTAAGGAAATCGAAATCGCCCACGCAGCTTCTCCGTTTTATTTTCCGATTACAGAAAAGACAAGAGGATTTGAGATCATCTATATGATGAACATGCCTCGCATTGTTACCCTTCTTAAGAAGGGAGAGCCTCTAAGAGAGCGCTACAGGGGTGGAGGCGGTTACAGGTCTGAAGATCCGAAGGAATACGTTGATTTTATTAAAGAAGTAGCTGAGTCTTACCGTGCAAGCGGTTCACTCCCTTGGGGCGAGTATGAAGTCTCCGGAGTAGCCCGGTTCACTCCACTACATGGATCGGCAAAGGAAGAGATGAAGGAAATACAGATAAAAGCAAAGGTTGCATTTAGAGTAGATAAGTGAGGGTCGATTAAACCGAGGGACGAAGAACTATAGTTCAATGAACAACGACAGAAGGCTGCCGATAGCAAATGATCGGCAGCCTTCTGTCAATTCATACAGTGGAATTTCAAGGGAAATGATTAAGAAAAGGTAGTTAACTTATGAAATTTAGTGATTTAATGGAGTTTAAGGGTATCCAGAAAGTATAAGTGACCCCAAGATTTTTTCGGATGAAACGAATAAATTTAGGAACCAGGAATAACACTACAAGAAAAATGATATGGGGTTCAAATGACATGAATGGGATTATTCTCTGGTCTTTACTGATATTACCTTGGGCGTCCTTGTTGTTTTTGAAAATGGATACTGTACGCAGGTATATGCCTGTCGCCTTGTTTATGACCGTCATCCATACCTTGGCTTATCAAGCGGCTTACCATTACGGATGGTGGGAAGAGACAGGTTCCAGTCTGTTCGGGTGGGATAAAGTCATCCCGGTTCCTTGGGTGTATGGAGCATATTTGGCTATTGTTATTTGGGTATTCCGCTTTACTTTCGGGAAATTGTGGTTATATTTGATTGTCAATGTCCTTTTGGATGGGCTATTTATGTACATCGTTTACCCGATATGGCAACGGATGGGGCTTGTTTCGAGTGAATCGACTTTGCCTACAATAGCTGTTATTGCGATGATGGTCGGTTTTGCGTTGATCATTTATCTGTATCAAATGTGGCAAGATGAAGTGTTCAAGGAGCCGAGAGCAAAACACAAAAATGACCAAGAATTGAATTGGCGTCCCCTACATCGGAGAAAGAAAGCGAGGTAACCGGAAACACGAAGATTTAGATTTCCTTTTGAGAAGAAAATATACATCAAACTTAAACGGGTAACTATAGTTGAATGACGAAGCTGCCAGCACAATTGATTAGATCGCTACTAATATCAAGAGTCCTGCTCCGATCCAACCGGATACTTTCATACAAAAAGATATATCTTGTTTACTAAGCGGAACGAATACAATGATTATAGCAATTTAATCACCAACCACTAAAAGGTGACTTTAAAATCTTCGTGTTGATAAATTTAATTTCGCTTTTCCTTGAATAAAATCTCCTGAATAACCAGAAACTGTTGTTAGGAGATGATAACATGTTTACAAAGATGATTCTAACCTTGTTAGTATCGTTCTCTAGTTTGATACCAATGACAGAGAACACAGAGATATCTAAACGTTCCCAGAGGGTTCTTCAGAACATTCGTGCAGAGAGTGAAAATACCTTGCAAGTAAAATGGAATACTGTAACGCAAACGCCTGAATTGCTTTCTGGGAATTTAACCAAGCCCTCAGCGCATTCGCCGGGATGGATTACATACAATTACCTCGATAAGATCAAAACAATGTATGGTCTGAAGCATGTAAATAAAGACTTGAAAATAATATCAGTTGATAAAGGCACTACCTCCATAAAGGTTGTCTTGCAAAGACAACTCTTCAAGAACTCTGTATGCGGTAATCAGTTAATTGTAGAGTTAGACTCCTCTGGAGTAGTGAAGCGTATAAATGGCATACTTCACGCGGACTTAGAAGAGAAACGCTTGGGTAGGCCTATGTACCCCGCGGTATCTGTCGAGGAGGCGAAACGAATAGCCTTAACCTACGACGATTCTCTTAAGGAAAGTAAATCAGTAAACGTAGAATCATGTTACCTGCCGACTAGAGAAGGTGTTCCTCTTGTTCATGTCCTCACCTACGAGAGAGAAGGGCGCCAAGTATCAATCATGATTCATTCACTTACCGGAAGAGTTGTTGAATAGTATGCCATTACAGGAACTCCCTATTATGGGAGTTCCTCTTTCCATTCTACTTTTGTTAATAAACGACATTTCATGAGTTGAAGGATGAAGTCTCCGTAATAATCTTTACGGACAACGACACGATATTCGTGGTCAGAGTAGGTATAGACGAAAACATCGGTAATGACATCGTTCGTTTCAAAAATTTTCTGAATGTGCTTCATTGTAGTGAAGAACGAAGGTGAGAGAACTCGGATAGAGAACTCGATGTCATTCATAATCTCTATCTCCTGGATGTCTATAATATCAGGATTCCACTCATAGACTAATTTCACAGTTCATTCCTCCTGCATTTATATTAAATATCGGAAATAAATGTAGATATTAGCCAATACAACGGAGAGCAGCATAAGTGGAAAACCGTATTTCATAAACGTAACAAATTTAATCGGGTGTCCTTCTTTACCGGACATGCCAGCTACGATTAAGTTTGCGCTTGCCCCGATTAGCGTACCGTTACCGCCAAGACAAGCCCCTAATGCAAGACTCCACCACAGCGGCTCTAGATTCTCAACTCCCATATTCCCCATTTCCTGAATCATAGGGATCATCGTTGCGACAAAAGGTATGTTGTCCAGGAACGCAGACGCGATTGCACTGAGCCATAGAATCAACATGGACGTCGCAACGGGATTCCCGCCCGTAAGTTCAATGGCTTGTGCAGCTAATTTGGAGATGATGCCAGTTTCCACCAGACCGGAGACTAAGACGAACAGCCCGACAAAGAAGAAGATGGTGGTCCATTCGACCTTCGTGAAAGCTTCTTCCATGGCATGCTCGCCAGTCAGAAGCAGCAACAGGAATGCCCCTGCTAAGGCTACCGTTGCCGACTCAAGGTGAAACAGTTGGTGGAGAAAGAACCCGACAATCGTAAGTCCCAGAATGGAGAGGCTTTTGGTTAGCAATTTGTGGTCGGTGATTACTTCTTTCTCATCTATGCGCATAATGCTTTGTTTCAGCTCTGGAGTGGTCTGAATTTGCTTGCGGAATAAAAACACGAAGATCGGTATTGTGACGGCCATAATGACAACGACAACAGGAGCTAGATTGTTGATGAATGCCATAAAAGTCAATTCCTTGACAGCACTTCCGATCATGATGTTTGGCGGATCACCAATTAATGTCGCGGTGCCTCCGATATTAGATGCAATTATTTGAGTGATCAAAAAGGGGATCGGATTTACACGTAATTGCCGCGTAATGCTGAACGTAACAGGCACCATGAGCAGTACGGTTGTCACGTTATCAAGGAAGGCCGAACCAATCGCCGTGATAAGCACGAGTGACACTAGGATTCTGACGGGATCACCTTTTGCCTTTTTTGCCGCAATCAGTGCAATATACTTAAATAACCCGGTTTCAGCTGTAATACTAACAATAATCATCATTCCGATTAAAAGCCCTAAGGTATTAAAGTCAATGTGATGCATAGCCGATTCCTGATCAACAACGCCGAGAACGACCATGAGGACGCCACCGATCATAGCTACGATCGTGCGATGAATTTTTTCGGCGATGATCATTCCGTACGTGAGAAGAAAGATACCAATTGCCAAGATTGCTTGCTGTTCCATAGTTCCTCCTAGATTTTCATCATTTGTTAATACTATTCCCTATAAATGCAAATTGTTGTGTGCTCCTTTCTAGGCATAAAAAAAGAGCCCAACCAAGGGCTCCTATGTCGAAAAAAGAATAAAAGGAGCCCTTGGTGACAGGCTCCTCCAAAACGCAGCAATATTTAGTTAGTTTATTATTATGATCAAGCAAACCACCGTATACACTTGTAACTTAAATTTACAATGATCTTTCATTTATGTCAATACGCGAAGGCATTAAGAAAGAAAGAGCAAAAGCGAATAAAGAAGCTGGACGAGCTTCTGAGTCAACAAACGGAAAACTAGTCGTTGATTTTAGGCGGGTCTTTGGGTACTAAGCTAAAAATGTCGCCCGTTTCAAATGAATCAATGAGTCGGTCCAACCATGTATAATATCGAATAGCTTCATCAATTTTCTCGAGATCAACTTTAAGGACCTCTTGTAGTGAAATTTCATGAGGAAATTGATTGTAGAGATTCAAAAGCTCTACTTTTGATTTGCGAAGAGAACTAAGATTGATCTCTAATGCTTTACGCCACTTTAACCCGAAGTAATCCGCAAAGGTTTGAAACCAGTCCATTTCTACCTCGTAAAGATCTTTTCGTGAACCTTTTTCCCACACTTTATTGACCATCTTCAAATCAACCAGTGTACGCACGCCTGTGCTCATACTGGTTTTACTCATTTCCATGGCCTCTCCCATTTCGTCTAATGTCATTGGACTATTCTGGAAAAAAAGAAGTCCGTATAAATGACCGATTGACTGGGTGATGCCATAAAGATCCATATTTTTACCGATGGATTCAATGACACGTTTTCGAGCTTTTTGTATGATGACTTCTTGTTCTGAATTTATTCCTTGTATATGTTCCATAGCATCTATTCACCCTGCCTTTTTGTTTACATCGCTATTGTAAGAAACAATTTTAATAAAGTAAAGAAAGTCATTAAATAGGATGATAAAGCGTATAGGAGATAAACGACATTTTTGTACAGTTATTTCTGTATAAACGGTATAAACAGAATTTATTGTTGACATAACTGAATTTATTTCTTTACACTATAGAAGATAAAAGGGATTAACTCATACAGAAAGGAGTGAGCGTATGACTATAATTGATGTGCATCAGGTGACAAAAATTTTTGGGCCTGATCCCCATTCTGCTCTTTCGTTACTGACCCAAAAACAGTCAAAGGAGCAGATCTACAGGGAAACGAAGCATACAGTGGGTGTCAACGAAGTCAGCTTTTCGGTACAATCGGGTGAAATATTTGTCATCATGGGGCTGTCAGGCAGCGGGAAATCAACTTTGGTTCGACTGCTGAACAGATTAATTGAACCTACGAAAGGAAGCATATCCATTCATGGCAAAGATATTGTAGGTATGAAGGATGAAGAGCTTCGTCGTGTAAGAAGAGAAAGCATTAGTATGGTGTTCCAGAAATTTGCATTATTCCCGCATAGAACCGTTGCTCAAAATGTGGAATATGGATTAGAAATCCAGGGTATAGGGGTAAAGGAAAGACGTACAAAGGCGATTGAAGCTTTGGGGCTTGTTGGACTGCAGGATTGGGCAGACAGTATGCCTTCTCAATTAAGCGGCGGCATGCAGCAAAGAGTAGGTCTTGCCAGAGCGCTAGCTAATGACCCTGATATTCTCTTAATGGATGAAGCCTTTAGTGCCTTGGATCCACTAATTCGGAAGGATATGCAAGATGAGTTATTGGAACTTCAAGATAAGATGAAAAAAACGATTGTTTTCATCACGCACGATTTAGATGAAGCACTTCGCATTGGTGACCGAATCGCCCTTATGAAAGATGGAAGCATTGTCCAAATTGGGAAGCCGGAAGAGATTATGATGAACCCAGCCAATGAATATGTAGAGAGGTTTGTAGAAGATGTAGACTTGTCCAAAGTATTGACGGCATCTTCGGTCATGCGTAGGCCGGAAACGGTAGGAATTGACAGAGGTCCGAGGGTTGCTCTTCAGCTCATGAGTGAAAACGGTATTTCCAACTTGTTCGTCGTTGATCGCGGAAAAAAATTAATTGGCGTCATAACCGCAGAAGATGCATCTGGAGCCGTGCGATACGGAAAAAATCTGGAGGACATTGTTATCCGAGATGCGCCGACAGTTGTACCAGATCAAATGTTATATGAGTTGTTTGAGATATGTGGGACCTCCAAATACCCGATAGGTGTCGTCGACGAGAATAGGCGAATCTTAGGCGTTATTGTTCGTGGAGCTGTTCTTGGAGCGCTCGCTGGTCAACCGAATGCTAAAGAGGAGGTAAAAACGATTGATCCCAAAGATACCGTTAGATGAATGGGTCGAAAAAGGTGTGGATGTACTTGAATCAAACTGTGCTTTCTTATTTCAAATAATCTCAGATTGCATCGAAGGCAGTGTGAATGCTTTTTCTTCCTTTTTTCACTTTTTTCCAGCCCTTCTGTTTATTACATGGATTACGATATTGGCTTATTACTTGGGTAGGTGGCCGTTTGCCGTATTTTCTGCTACAGGTCTATTATTGGTCGATAACTTAGGCTATTGGAGCCATACAATGGACACACTGGCACTAGTTATGACTTCCTCTCTCATATCCATTCTCATTGGCATCCCACTTGGAGTCTGGTGTGCACAAAGTGAGAAGGTTCGGAATTTCGTTACTCCCTTAATGGACTTCATGCAAACAATGCCGGCATTTGTGTATTTGATCCCAGCAGTCACTTTCTTTGGTTTAGGCGTAGTACCAGGTGTGATCGCATCCGTCATTTTTGCCGTACCACCTACTATTCGACTTACTAACTTGGGGATTAGGCAGGTTGCCGAGGATTTAGTAGAAGCAGCAGATGCATTCGGTTCGACAGCAACTCAGAAATTGTTCAAGCTTCAATTCCCGCTAGCTATGCCTACGATTATGGCTGGAATAAATCAAACCATCATGCTTGCACTTTCAATGGTAGTTATTGCTTCTATGATTGGTGCCCAGGGTATTGGGGCGGATGTATATCGTGCTGTTACTCAAATTAAAACAGGTCAGGGTTTTGAAGCAGGCTTGTCTATTGTCGTATTGGCTATACTGCTTGATAGAATGATGCAGTACATACTGAAGAAAAAAAGGAGTGTATAAATATGTTGAAAAATACAGCTAAATCTATCATGCTGGTGATTTTAACCTCACTACTAATCATTACTGGGTGTTCTAAAGTAGCATCATCGGATGCTAGTATAGGGAATAAGGTTAAACATGAGATCGTAGGTATTGATCCTGGAGCAGGATTAATGAAGCAAACCGCGCAGGCATTGAATGATTATGACCTCAAGGATTGGAAGCTTGTGGAGGGCTCAAGTGCAGCGATGGCTGCAGCTCTGGACAAGGCTTACAAAGACAAGGAGCCTATTATTGTGACCGGGTGGACACCACACTGGATGTTCGCTAAATATGATCTGAAATATTTAAATGATCCCAAAGGTGTGTTCGGGAAAGACGAGCAAATACATACAATCGTGAGAAATGGCTTGAAAAAGGAAGCCCCTTCAGCATACACCATGCTAGACCGGTTTGAGTGGACACCCGAAGATATGGCGGTCGTTATGTCGGCTATTATTGAAGGGGAAAAGCCGGAAGAAGCAGCCGGTGGGTGGGTAAAGAATAATGCGACCAAAGTTGATAGTTGGGTGAAGGATCTGCCCCAAGAAAAAGGAAAGAAGCTTAAACTGGCTTATGTCGCGTGGGATTCTGAAATCGCTAGTACCAATGTTGTGAAAGCTGTACTAGAAGAGAAGCTTGGTTACAAAGTTGAGATGCTGCAAGTCGAAGCGGGACCTATGTGGGCAGGAATCTCAGATGGAAGCGCGGATGCCATGGTTGCAGCTTGGCTTCCTACAACACATAAAGATTATTTTGATAAATATGCTGGGAAAATCGAGGATTTGGGAGCTAACTTGAACGGCACCAAATTGGGGCTGGTTGTTCCGAAATATATGAATATCGATTCGATTGAGGACTTGAAAACAAAATAATTAGCTTATATTCTAAAGGATGACCAATACAAATCATATAACACTTATTTCAGGAGGAGCCAGAAAGCTAAGGGCTCTTCTTTTTGTTTTAACTAATTTCAATTATTAAGGATTATCTCTTATTTAGAGGTTTTTTTTGTTTTTGTATATTGCGTATAAACTAAGCATTTTGGGGTATGAGGGAGGTTTTTCTTGGAAATGTCACCGGTCTGGATAAAAATTTTCAATTAGTGGAAATCTACAAAATATAAGGGGTGTTAGTTATGACGGACAAACAACAGGAAGCTCTCAGAGAATTAACGAACAGCATATCAACAGTAACAAATGACTGGACCATGTATTGGAAGACCTATTCAAATATAGGAACATGGCAATTTTGGGTTGTAATGGCGTTTTTTATAGTGCCTTTAATTATCTTAGTTTTGAAAATGGATAGAAAAAAAGCTTTTCGTCTTGGGTTTTATGGTCTAGCCATTCATGTTATCGCAATTTATATAGATTCATATGGAACATCTCATAAAATGTGGGAATATCCATTTAAAATTTTTCCTTATCCTCCTGCAAGTTTCGGCTTGGATGCCTCTCTCATACCTGTTACATATATGCTTATGTACCAATGGACATTAAATCGTCATAAGAACTACTATGTATACCTTGGATTATTATCCATTGTATTTGCATTTGTGTTCAAGCCATTAATTTCTTGGTTGGAGTTGTTTCATTTGGTGGAATCAAGTTATGTTCAATTGTTTATTTTTTACGTTGTCGGTGGATTACTTGGTAAATGGCTGACAGACCTATTTCACCTTGCACAACATCGATCGGAAAGATAGGCGGATAGAGATAAAATTCTATTTGTTTAATGGCATATTGTTTACTTCGATATTAAAAACATGTATATTAACGATATATATTTTGATTTTCGGAGGAGCCTGTCATCAAGGGCTCTTTTTGTCTTTTTCTACATAATAAGTACTATTTTGGGTGATTCTTAATTAAGAGAAGTGACTGGGAGGAATTATGGAGCATCAAGCAATCTGGGCAATTGGTATCTTTTTAATTATTTATGGCATTATTATTTCTGAGAAAATTCACCGTACGATCATTGCGATGATTGGTGCAGTCTTGATGATCGTTCTAGGCATTGTTGATCAAGAAACAGCGCTACATCATATTGATTTCAACACACTTGGTTTACTCATTGGCATGATGATTATTGTGGGTATTACGGCTGAAACAGGGCTTTTCAAGTATGTGGCTCTAAAAGCTGCAAAAGTAGCAAAAGGTAACCCAAAAAGGATTATGGTAGCATTAGTGATTATCACAGCTGTTTGCTCTGCATTTTTGGATAATGTAACCACTGTACTTCTCATGGTTCCGGTTACTTTCAGCATTACAAGACAACTACAAGTAAACCCAATCCCTTTCTTGATTACACAAATCATCGCTTCAAATGTAGGTGGCACAGCAACTTTGATTGGTGATCCTCCGAACATTATGATCGGTAGCGCAGTTGAAGAGCTTACGTTTATGGCTTTTATCACTAATTTAGCTCCAATTGCCATCATCATTATGTTGGCATATGTCCCTTTGTTTGTCCTCCTATTTAGGAAGCAGATCAAGTCAACGCCTGAACTGCAGCGAAGTATTATGGATATGGATGAGAGAGCCATGATTACAGATCATAAGCTTCTAAGGAAATGTCTGCTTGTTCTTGGCCTTACAATAATAGGTTTCTTCCTGCATCAGAGCTTACATTTAGAATCTGCTACGGTCGCATTAACAGGCGCTTTTTTGTTACTTCTTTTGACGGGGGAGCATATGCTGGAGCATGCATTCCATAGTATAGAATGGACAACGCTATTCTTCTTTGTAGGATTGTTTGTGCTTGTTTCTGGACTAGTAGAAACCGGAGTCATAGCTAAATTGGCTGCGCAAGCGATAGAATTAACAGGAGGCAATTTGTTGGCAACTTCGATGCTGATCCTATGGCTAAGTGCGATTGCTTCTGCATTTCTTGATAATATCCCTTTCGTTGCTACGATGATTCCAATGATTCATGAGATGGGTAATATGGGAGTAAGTAACTTGGAACCGTTGTGGTGGAGTCTTGCCTTAGGAGCATGTCTTGGTGGCAATGGTACACTGATTGGTGCAAGTGCTAATTTAATCGTTGCGGGATTGGCAGCTAAAGAGGGCTATCCAATTACCTTTATCAAGTACCTCAAAGTCGGGTTTCCTTTAATGATTCTTTCAATCATTCTCTCGAGCTTTTATATTTACTTTAGATATTTGATGTAGGGAAAGGGAAGGTGTTTAGCATGCTAACGTATACGTATAATGATAAAGAATTAGAAATTAGTGAAACAGCAAATGGCCAGGATGTTGAATTTCGCATTCGTGTTATTGGTGATGGGTCTTTAGATAATAGAATTAAGGAAATACAATATGATTTTGAACATAATCACGTTTTAACCGATGTATTATTTTACGCGTTTTTGAATCATGAATATCAATTTATTGTTAGACAAGACTACTACTCGGATTTCATCCTATCTCTCATGAAGCATCGCCTTTTAATTAGTGTGAAATGGACTTAAGCATACGCGAATATGAGAGAAATTGAGTTAACGTTAGAAAATAGGAGTAATTATGCCCATTGTTGATATTTTAAAAGAGAAAGAACTTCATGACGATATGTTGAAAGAGACTTCAGATTCTCGGTCTACATAATATTTCCATCACAAGAGACGACACAACCATGATTTATAAGAGGTAGTTCTTCCAGGATTAAAAGTTGGAGGAACTCCTATTTTTTTACGACGGAACAATTAACTAGTAGGATCCCCTTTCCTTGTTGAATACATAAGGTAAAATATCGAACATAAAAAAGAAGTTTAAAAATATCAGCACAGCGAGGCTTTAAGCTAGCACTGATTCTATTCAAAAAAGAACGTCTAAAAGATTATGAAAACATGCTGCTATGTGTGATGATCTGATTGAAGCTCATGGTGACTGGTTGTCAAAATTTGTGTAAACTAAAAGTAATGTGAACGGAATAGGGGGCCTAGCAAAATGAAGGTGGTCATAGCTATCGATTCTTTTAAGGGCAGCGTTTCATCGATGGAAGGAAGCAGAGAAATCGCTTTAGGCATTAAAGAGGTTTACCCTAATGCGGATATTGTAAGTTTCCCTATAGCCGATGGCGGTGAAGGAACGGTAGAAGCGCTTGTAAATGCAACAGGCGGACAACTTCAATCTGTTAAGGTTACAGGCCCCCTTATGGAGCCGGCTCAGGCAACCTATGGAATAACAGGTAACGGAAAAACCGCCGTGATCGAGGTGGCGGCAGCCTGTGGATTGCCGCTAGTGCCTGAGGCATTCAGGAATCCGATGCTTACGACAACTTATGGAGTCGGTGAGCTCATTGCACATGCGATGGGGCAAGGCTGCCGTGAATTTGTAATTGGTCTCGGCGGAAGTGCCACGAACGATGCGGGTGTGGGGATGCTGCAGGCTTTAGGCTACCGTTTCAAGGACCAAGAGGGCAATGATGTCGGTCCAGGCGGGAATGCCCTAAGCATGATTCGTCGTATTGATTCGAACCATGCCTGTCCAGAATTAAGACAATGTGAGTTTAAGATTGCCTGCGACGTCAACAATCCACTGTACGGACCTAACGGAGCGGCTTATGTGTTTGCCCCTCAAAAAGGAGCAAATCCCGCAATGGTGGAGGAGCTGGATCGTGGCTTATACCTGTTTGCCGGTGTCGCCGAGCGAGAGCTTGGTGTAAATCTTCAAGACATCCCCGGAGCGGGCGCGGCTGGTGGACTTGGAGCGGCATTTGCTGCTTTTTTTAAGGCTGAGATGCAATCTGGTGTTGGGCTGGTGCTGGACAAGATCGGATTAAAGGAAAGCATGGCGGGGGCTGATTTCGTGATAACAGGAGAAGGGAAGCTTGATGGACAAACGTCGATGGGCAAGGCTCCATTGGGAGTTGCTGCGCTTGCACAGGCACAAGGCATTCCGGTTATTGCGTTAGCGGGTGGAGTTACTAAAGAGGCCTCGGTACTGAATGATCTAGGCGTTACTTCTTTTCATTCCATCATCACCGCTCCTATGTCTCTTGAGCAAGCCATGGATCCTATTGAAACGGGATATCATCTAAGAAGTACAACCAAGCAATTATTCAGATTAATTCAAGCAGTGAGAGCTGATGGAAAATAACGGAAAGTAAAAAACCGATCTCTTCTGATCCGTGAGGGGTTGGTATACTTGCATGATAGGAAGGGGATAAACCTTTATGACGAAATTTAAGGTGGTATTAACCAAAGAAACATGGCCTGCTGCCATGGAAAGAATTGAACAGCATTGTGAGGTGAAGTGTTGGAAAGAAGCTGGACCGATTCCACGCACAGTATTACTCGAATGGTTAAAGGATGCGGAGGGTTTATTCAGCACAGGTGATGTAAAGGTAGATGAAGATTTGTTGGCTAATGCTCCTCAATTAAGAGTCGTTGCACAATCATCGGTAGGGTATGACAATATAGATATCGATGCCTGCACGAGGAGGGAAATTCCCTTTGGAAATACACCTGGTGTGCTTGTTGAAACAACGGCAGATTTAACCTTTACCTTATTGCTGAGCGCAGCTCGCCGAATTCATGAATGTTGGGATTTTGTTAAATCAGGCAATTGGGCAAGTAATAACAATATTCCATACGGTGTAGATTTGTTTGGGAAAACTCTCGGTATCGTAGGTATGGGGGATATCGGCTGCGCTGTAGCTAGGAGAGCTAAGGCGTGCGGGCTGAACATTATTTACTATAACCGTACAAGGCGTATGGATGATCATGTACTCGAAGCGAGATATGTTGACTTTAGGGACTTGCTGCAGGAGTCCGACTTTATCATTACCCTTGTTCCTTTATCGAATCAAAGCCGGGGCATGTTTGGAGCGGAGGAGTTTGCACAGATGAAGCCTTCAGCTTATTTTATCAATGCGGCACGCGGGTCTATTGTGAATACCGAGGCCCTCTACGAAGCATTGAAAAGTAAACAAATCGCATACGCCGCATTAGATGTAACCGATCCAGAACCGCTTGCGGGAGACCATCCATTACTCAGCCTTCCGAATATCTTAATAACCCCGCATGTAGGTAGTGCAACTTACGAAACGAGAAATCGCATGGCACATTTAGCTGTGGATAATTTATTGGCAGGTCTTGGTAGACTAGCGCTTCCAGCTTGTGTGAATCCAACCGTTAATTATCCGAAGTAAGTCCTTTAAATTTAGTTCTATTGGCTTCGCCCTTAATAAAAGGGCGAAGCTGTTTTGCATTGTTTCCCATGCATAACTAAGGAGAAAGTATGGATAACTGCCATGGCTAAGAGCAAGGCAGCTTTATTCTTGTCAGTCCACCAGTGTTTCCCCATGTTTCAGCAAGTTAAGACGGCTTGAGTCGAGCTCCCTTCTCCGCCAATCGGCCAACAACCGGTCAAGTGCTTCCTGCGGCGTATCATCGGCTAGGCGGAAAGCGCCATAATGCATCGGGATGAACGTCTTGGCCCCCACATCGAGGAACGCCTGAACCGCCTCCTCTGGCGTAACGTGCTGCATACCCATAAACCATTCCGGCTCGTAAGCACCGATCGGCATAAGCGCGTAACGGATACCCGGAAACCTCGCTCCGATGTCGCGGAAGCCTTGGAAATATCCGCTGTCTCCGGCAAAATAAATCGCATCGTTGTTCCCCGCGCCTTCCACTAATAACTCTGCTGATCGGTTGATCACCCAGCCTCCCCAAAGCGACTTGTTCGTATCCGTCAGCGTACGCCGAGTCCAATGCTGCGCTGGAACGAAATGAAACTCCAGCGGCCCGACCGTTGTCTTCCCCCACCAAGGCAGCTCGTGGACCTTATTCAGTCCAAGCCGCCGCATCATCCTGCCAAGTCCTTCAGGCACTAGTGCGACAGGTGAGCCTTTCAACTTGCGCAATGATCCGACGTGCAGGTGATCGTAATGCGAATGAGAGAGCAAGACGATATCAACCGGCGGTATTTCATCGAGTGTAAGCCCTGGCGCCTCTAATCTGCGGGCAAAGCCCATCCGGTTCGCCCATACCGGATCCGTAACAATCGTCAAGCCCGCCACCTGCAACAGGAAAGTTGAATGTCCAATCCAGGTGATCGTTGTTACGCTGCGGTTATTCCAAAGCAGTTCTTGCTGCTTATGCTCCGCTTCACCGATGCGTAAGCTGAGATCCTTGACTTTCCCTTTCCGTTCTTGCTGCCATCGGCGAATTTCCTTCCATGTTTTCACCTTTGCGGTTGGATCCGCATTGCTATAACGTTTTTGTGCCATAAATTGCTATCCCCCTCACAAAACCACCATAAGTCCTTTAAAATATATCTCCATATATATAAAGATGTAGATTCTTATCGGCTTTGTCAATGTTTAGCAGAATGATGGTTTCATTGTTAACATCGGTTGATGAGTGAATATATAGAACGCTTGAAGCATGGAGAAAATATCGGTCCTTACAGGCAGAACGTTTGATCGCTAAAGCATGATTAATCTCATGCTCTATGCCAAAAGTCATGCCTTGTAATTATATTTGATGCCGAACTGAGAATATGGCTGCTTGTGTTCGGTCGCGCAATCCTAGCTTAGCTATGACATTCGAAACGTGATTTTTCACTGTACCTTCCGTGATAACAAGCAAGCCTGCAATTTCTTTATTATTTAATCCTTGGCCCAATAAAGCTAGTACCTCTTTCTCTCGTTCGGTCAGAAGCCTGAGCTGGGCAGGCTCATTTATGTGTAAAGGATGGGCGGTATCCGGGTTCCAATCTGACATTTTTTTAAACTCGTTAAGAAGCGTTGCCGTTATATCGGGTTGAAGTACGGTCCCGCCATTGTAAACCGTTTGAATCGCACTTACAATCGCCTCAGAGGGCATATCCTTCAATAAATAGCCATGGACACCTTTTTCCAAAACTTTTAAAATTAACTCCGCGTCATCGAAGGTGGTCAGAATCAGTACCTTCGTCTCTGGTAAAGCCCTGAGAATCAATTCCGTTCCTTCCACGCCATCCATGCCAGGCATCCGGATATCCATCAACACAACATCCGGTCGCCATTCGAGCGCCTTGGTATAGGCGTCTCTACCATCCACTGCTGTTCCAACGACTTCCATGCCTGATTCTAACCCGATGATGGTCGCAAGTCCCTCTCTCATGAGCCTCTGATCGTCTACTATGAGGATTTTCACTTATTTACACGCTCCATTTCCGTTAACGAATAAGGGAATTGCACTTCAACAGCAAAACCCTCTTGCGGGTCCATGCTAAAATGTACCTCTCCGTTCCACTCCTTGACTCTTTCTTGCAAATTGATTAAACCAAACCCCGGCTTCAGTTGGGCAGGAACCTCCCCGTCATTACGTATGCACAGAGAAAAATCGGTCTCCGAATAAGCTAACAAGATTTTCGCATTTTTCGCATGGCCGTGTTTATGAGCATTCGTCAGAGACTCCTGTACAATACGATAAGCAGTTAATTGGAGATCACCTGGCAGTGGGACGGGTATCCCATGTACTTCAAAAGTGGTTTGAACCTCAGCAAATTTAGTAAACTCCTCAGTTAGCTTCTCAAGGCTATCATTTAAGGAAGTGGACATAACAGGTTCATCCCGAATAGCCCTTACGGAAAGCCGTACCTCTTGCAAAGACGATCTAATTAGATCTTCACATGCCAGATAAGTTTGCTCACTGCGTAAAGGATCCAACCTGCTTAGCTTGCGAGCCGCTTGCATTTGAACCAATAATGCCGTCAGTTTATGACCTACCGTATCATGAATTTCTCGTGCAATTCGCACTCTTTCCCTAGTTGCTGCCCACTCCTCCGTTTTGAGAGCATAGTCCTGAAGTCGTTCATGAGATTGCATCAATTGTGCATACAACTGCATCGTATCCCGACGTGCGCGTTGATAAAAATTGATTAGAGCGCTCACAATACCTGCGAAAACAATAAATGAACAAGTAATAAAGTAGCCAATTTCATTGAATCGTTTATATAAATACCATTCAATGCTTCCCATCGTAATAATATATATGACCAGCAGCAGCAAGCATGTAATGATTAACATTCGGGTGTTCTTTAAAAACATTAAAATCGCTAAGGCTGTAATTCCTATAAATAGATGATTCGGGAAATCTCCGCCTATATATACATAACCATAAGAAGCGGATACCAAGAAATCTAAGATGAGGACGTGAAATAGCCAATTGTATTTTTTTTGCATCTTTAGATAAAATAAATGAACTAAAAGAAAAACCACCAATGAAAAGACAACAAAACTTAGGCCCCAAAAAATCGTAATTGAATTTTTATAATAAAAAACACCGGTTAAAGCTAAATCAAAAGCAAGCTTTATACCAAAAAACAACCTCCATGAAAGGGGGTTCTTTCTTATTTTATCCGTCTCTTGGAGCATTCTCTTTACTCCCCTCATCTTTTGGTTCCATTCGAAGCTTCGAGCGATTCTGTTGCTCTTCTAATTAAGTTTGATGCCTACGATAGTCACCTGGCGTTACGCCAGCGTGCTTCTTGAACGTTCTATTGAAATGACTAATATGATTATAGCCGTTCGAACTTCGATTTTAAAAGGAAACTGCTCGTCGAGTAACCCTTTGTAGACATAAATCGGATAATCAGACAAATATGACCTCTACTAAATTCGTACGTAACTCATTAGCTAAAGATAATGGTACACAGATTCGGGGAATTGTGCAAAAGAAACGTGGAAAAGGGAAAGTTTCCCTGTAATAATAGAAGAAAATTAAGTTACCCACTAGATCTGGGAGGAAATGGGGAAAAGCAGTATGAAGCAACTGGCATTTAGCACGCTCCCCTGCGATGGCTGGTCTTGTGCTGAAATGATTATGTTTGCCAAGGAATGCGGTTTTAGCGGAGTGGAGCTAAGGGAAGGATCCAACTGGGGCATATCCGCCGAGATGGCGCAGGATGAGCGGAAAGAGGCGCTTCGGAAATTCGAGGAAGCGGGCATTCGAATCACCAATATTGGTTCAGGTGTATGTTTCACAGGCAAAAGAGGGGATGCCGAGCAATTCGATAATTTTAAAAAGGTCGTTTCGCTCGCTCGTGATTTGAAGGCCGGTGGAGTACGGATTTTCCTTGGCTACTTCAATAAACGCAGAGACAATCCGGTTCCTGCTATTCCTTATCCCGAAATGATAACCCAGATTAAGGAGGCTTGCGATTATGCGGCCACTTACGGTGTGCAGGTATGGATTGAGACGCATAATGAATTTGCCACCGGCCGCTCGCTTCGCAAGCTGCTGGATGATGTGGACAGACCGAACTGCGCGGTTATCTATGATATTATCCATCCGTTGGAAGAAGGAGAGCCGCCGGAAGAGACAATTGCGTTACTCGGCTCGCAATGCGTTCATGTACATGTAAAAGACGGCGTCCCTTTTGAAGATCTGCTGGAGTCGAACTGGATGTACACCAAGGTCGGCGAAGGGCAGGTGCCGATTGTTTCAATTGTAGACGAGCTTGAACAATCGGGCTACACCGGCTATTACTCTCTGGAGTGGGAAACCAAATGGCGCAGGGAACTGCAAATTCCCGGTATGGAGCCAGCAACAATTTTTCCTGCTTATGTTAAATTTATGCGTGAATTATTTCAAAGCCTAATGAAATGAGGATTTTGCTCGGCAGAGTTACGTTGGATCAGTACCGCAGGTTGAACCCGTGGTAGAGGTGTCTCGCAGAAAATTGTATAATTAAATAGTCAAATCTAAACGAGGAGTGTAGAGATGAACGCCATAGAAACGCGGATTCATACGTTGAAACAGTATGTGCCGGAATTAACGGCACCAACTGATCTTGCCGATTTTTGGGATCGTGTCTCCCGGGAAGCAGCAGAATCCGTGAGATATACGAGTGAGCCAGTCGTCTCCCCATTCTTACAGGCCAAAGTTTACAAAGTCGTATTGGAGGGTGCAGCTAATACGCAGGTCCACGCTTGGTATTTGCTACCTTCCGTCCAGCTGCGTCATCCACTTCCCTGTATCGTAACCTTTCACGGTTATTCCGGTTCCAAAGGTCAACCGGAGGATCACGCTGCTTGGCTGCTTATGGGGTATGCCGTGCTCGCTATCGATGTTCGGGGGCAAGGAGGGGAGACAGGCAACGGGCTGCCGCAAAAATACGGCATGACCAAAGGGTGGATTACACAAGGGATTCTCGATCCTGAGGGCTCCTATTATCGGGCATTAGCTATCGATGGCATGCGTGCTGTACGGTGTGCGATGGCAATGCTGGAGATAGACCCCGAGAGGGTGTTTGTTTTTGGCGGCAGCCAAGGTGGCGGTTTGGCACTTCTTGTATCCGCCTTGGAGCCTAACCTAAGGGCTGTAATCGCACATGTACCTAACATGTGCCACATGGATCTGGGGATACTTCAATCGGTCAGTTCACTCACCGAAGCTGCGGAATTCGTAACTCGCTTCCCGAACCGCCTTGACGAGGTGCTGCGGACGCTTAGCTATTTCGACATCATGAATATGGCGCATCGAATCACGCTGCCCGTGCATGTGACGGTCGGACTGAAAGACACGACCTGCTTACCCGAGGCGATCTTTGCCGCATATAATCGGATCGTGTCTGTGGACAAATCGATCGAGGTTCACCCGTTCATGGGGCATGCGATGCCCCCGGGATTTCACGCAGCGGGACATGCCTTTTTCTCGCAGTGGCTTTAGGGTATGGTTTCCCGGTTTATAATGTGTTCTTTTTTCATAGATAACACTTTCCTACTACGACTATTCTTTGCCTATCATAGGTATAAGGTAGTTGTTTTTGTCGTTGGAGGCTGTGATTTTTGTTATAGCTTATCTATTAGAAGTTAATTGACACGCGAATGTCGCCATGCTAAACTGTAACGAAATTGATTATAGATAATTCACTTCGGCCTATAGTTAAGTAACCTTCAGATAGATCATCTTGAGTGGGGAGGATTATTCGTATGTCAACCGATTTACCGCAAGCAGAGAAACCATTAGAACCAGAGGTGCCCGGTATTATGCGAGAACGGACGGTCTCCTGGTTACTTTGCACGACCATTATTCTTGTCGTAATGAACACGATGATGTTCAATTTGGCATTGCCCAAAATTGCTGTGCAATTCGCTCTCAGCCCCTCGACCGCGTCATGGATCGTGACGGGCTACTCCATCGTATTTGCCATCTCATCGATTACTTTCAGCCGATTGTCCGATTTCGTGCCAATTCGAAGACTCTTCACGGTTGCGCTGCTCTCATTGGGCGGGGCATCCGTGATTGGCATGTTCAGCGACGGATTTGGGCTGCTGCTTATCACGAGGCTTATTCAGGCTGCAGGCGCTGGTGCCATTCCTTCGCTCGCGATCGTGCTAGTCACACGTTACATTCCGGTTTCCCGCAGGGGCATGGCCATGTCATTCATTTTGTCAGCCGCCTCACTTGGCCTAGGGCTTGGTCCTGTCGTCGGCGGATCAATCGTTCAATATCTGGGATGGCATTTCCTATTTGTGATCACCGGCCTAACACTGCTGCTGATCCCGGTTTTCCTGCTAATACTTCCCCGGGAAAAGGCGGCGCGCGGTTCGTTCGATTTCATTGGCGCCGTCCTGATCGGGATGGGGACGACGGGTTTGCTGCTCTTCCTCACATCCAAAAGCACGGCTGCACTCGTTGTGGGCATGATTGCCCTAGCATTGTTCGCGGTGCGCATCCGCAAAGCGACGAATCCATTCGTCCTGCCCGCTCTATTCGGCGACAGACTATATTTAGCCCTTGGTGCTATCGGCATTAGCGCCTACATGATCAGCTTCTCCTTCTTGTTCCTCGCCCCGCAAATGCTGGCCAAAGTCTTCGGTTTAACTCCGGCCGCATCGGGTCTTGTGCTCTTTCCAGGTGCGCTCCTTGCCATGCTGGTATCCAACCGGGTTGGCCGCCTCATCGACCGATACGGTAACGGTGCGCTCCTCCGCTATACGCCTTGGCTGCTGCTGGTTTCGACCGTTTTGCTCGCACTGACTGCCGTCCATTCCTTTTATGGGCTTGCCGCTGTCTATATACTGACAAGCATCAGCATCACTTCTATCTCCAGTGCGGTGTCAAACGAGCTATCACGGCAGTTGACGAAGGAGCGGCTCGGCTCTGGTATGGGCTTATTCCAGCTGCTGCAATTTTTCAGCGGGGCTTTCGCCGTAGCCATCTCGGGGAGTGCACTTGTCTGGCAGAAGTCACTGCCAACTGAGCGCGCGTTCGACAATCTTATCTGGGGCATGGTAGGAATCGCCATACTGACCATCGTCTTCGCCTTTATTTATCGCGGCTACGCCAGAAAGCGAACGAATGCCGCCCCTGCTCGAGCTTAATAAATACAAAGAGGATCCCATGCGGATCCTCTTTGTATTTATTACACCTAAGCTAAAGATTCCTTCTGTGGCAGCTTCTCGTCCTTCTTAGGCTTGATCGCGAATAAGGCGATTACGCTGGCCAAGGCACATATACCTGAAATGGTATAGAACATCGTGGCCGGCGATATTTTCAAAAGGATGGAAGCAAGAGGAGGTCCAATGGCAACCCCGATGAAGCGGGTAGAACTATAAATCGAGGTGATTATACCGCGCTGCTCCTTCTTGATCCCTCTTGTAATCATGACATCCAGACATGGCAACGCTGCGCCAATTCCAATCCCAGCCAAGCCAATCAAAGTAATGAGCCAATAAATCGACGCCACCATACCGCAAAGAAAAATACTTCCGGATAGTAAAATCAACCCCACGAAAATAATCCATTTCATGAGCCTCTCGTCCTTGCCAATTCCTTTACCCGTACCAAAAGAAGAGATACATAAGGCTGCAAGAGGAATCGCAAGAATACATCCTTTTATGACACCAAAAACGTTGAATTTTTCTTCTAATAAGTCTGATAAATAATATAAAGTTCCGAATATGACAAGCATACAGATACATCCGATAGCGAATATCGCATACAGCCAGCGGCCATTGTTTTTGAAAATGTTTCTGATATTGGAAAGGTAGCTTGCAAAAGACACCTTATCCGCTTGTTCCGATTTCTTTTGTGGGGATTTCACCAAAAAGAGCACGAGCAGCATCGAAATCAGACACAGTATGGGAATGAACATAAAGGGCAGGAACCAGATGACCATCGCAAGAGCGGATCCTAGAATGGGGCTGACCACTTTCCCGAATGTATTCGCTGTCTCTACAATGCCAAGACCGCTGCTGACATCACTTTCTTCTTTGAAGATATCACCAACTAATGGAATGACGATGGGAAAAGCTCCCGCCGCACCTATGCCTTGAATGAAGCGGCCAACTAAGATGATTGCATACGATTGATCCAACCACCACGCTGCTAATCCCGCAATCAAACCACCAATACCTGTGATAATTAAGCTGGGTATAATGACGATTTTTCGACCAAAGCGGTCGGATAAATAGCCGGCAACCGGTATTAAGATAATGGCCACAGCCGAGTAAACCGTAATGAGTAAACTTACTTGTAGAGAAGTGATGCCTAGTTTACTCCGAATGGCCGGTAACACAGGAATTAACATGGAATTTCCCAGAGTCATGATAAGTGGTATGGATGCTATAGAGAAAAGCTGCTTTTTATTCTCGATACTCATAGCTTAGTGCACCTTACACCTCTCAATCCATCATTTCATGTACATTAAATTAACCCAACACACGGAGCCCTATCCGCACTAAGCTTCGAATTCAGAAATTGGATATCTAGAGCAAATTGGAGTATAGGTTAACCCTTATGTGGAAAAATTAAAGCGTATATGTAAAAATGGGGGGGCTTTCAGGTGCATAAGACAGAAAATCAGTTATCTGTTTTCTCATTAGGTGGAATTAATGAAATTGGTAAAAATATGTATGTGGTGCAATATGGAGATGATATCATTGTCATTGATTGTGGCTCAAAGTTTCCGGATGAAAGCTTACTCGGCATTGACTTGATCGTGCCGGATATTACCTACTTGCTCGAAAATAGTGACAAAGTCCGCGCACTGATTATTACGCATGGGCATGAAGATCATATCGGGGGCATTCCGTATATACGAAGACAATTGAACATGCCGATTTATGCAACTCGGCTAACGCTCGGGCTAATTGAAAGTAAGCTGAGAGAGGCTGGACTGCTTGCAGATACGAAATTTATTGAAATTGACTCCGATTCGAGCATCGAGCTAGGGCAATTCACAACTACCTTTTTCAAAACAAATCATAGTATCCCTGATTGCTTGGGAGTCGTCTTTCATACACCTGAAGGAACGGTCGTACATACGGGAGATTTCAAATTTGATTTAACCCCAGTCAATAATCAGTATCCCGATATTCATAAGATGGCGGAGATTGGGAAGAATGGGATTCTACTTCTTTTATCGGAAAGCACGAATGCCGAGCGTCCTGGCTACACACCTTCAGAAAGTCTTGTAGGCAAACATATCGAAGATGCCTTTCATAAAGCGAAGCAAAAAGTGTTCATAGCCACCTTTGCCTCTAATGTTCATAGACTTCAGCAAGTCATTGATGCTGCTCAGGCAACGAACCGTAAATTAGCCTTACTTGGCCGCAGTATGGTCAACGTTGTGAGAATTGCTTCCGAGCTTGGCTACCTAACAGTTCCTGAAGGGATGCTGGTGGAAGCGGGAGAAGTCAATCGTATGGTTCCAGATCAAATAGCGATCTTATGTACCGGTAGTCAAGGAGAACCGATGGCTGCATTATCGCGATTATCCCGTTCCAATTATCGTCAGGTTGAAATCATGCGTGGAGACACCGTTATTTTATCCTCGTCCCCGATTCCGGGAAATGAACGCAATGTGTCGCGGACTGTTGATAATTTATTTAGTCTAGGGGCTGAAGTCATTTATGGTTCGAGCTCATCTACAGGTATGCACGTATCCGGACACGGGAGCCAAGAAGAACTGAAGTTAATGCTCACGCTGATGAAGCCGAAGTACTTTATTCCGATTCATGGCGAGTTTAGAATGCTGCATCAGCACCGTATTTTGGCTGAAGGCGTCGGCGTGGAACCGGCTAACATCTACATTTTAAATAATGGGGATGTCGTGGATATCAAGAACGAGGTGGCAACTCAGAGCCGCAAAGTGTACGCGGGGAATACCCTTGTCGATGGATTAGGGGATGTTGGCAACATTGTTCTGCGTGACCGTAAACAACTGGCCGAGGATGGTATCTTGATCGTGGTCCTGCTGCTTAGTAAAAGTGACGGTAAAATTTTGTCCGGACCGGATATTATCTCCCGCGGGTTTGTCTATGTGCGAGAATCGGAAGACCTGATGGATCAAGCGAATATTCTTGCAACAGAAACGATAAACAGACTTCAAAAAGAAAACGTGAATCAATGGAATGTGCTTAAAACGAATGTAAAAGAAGTACTAGGAAGACTCTTTTATGAAAAGACGGGCAGAAGACCCGTTATTCTCACCATACTCACGGAAATCTAGCATAAACAAGCAACTTTAGCACACACAAACAGATCTAGTACAAACAAGCGGATCCCTTCGGTTTGAAGGCGACTCCGCTTTTTGCTTTTTTAACGATCACTTGCGATGGATGAGAAGATATCTTGGGTGAGGAATCTCATAAGGATGTTTTTCATCCTTATGGCGGGTTTGCTCGGCTGTGGACGCGAGATAGCGGTCCGACCTTACTCTTAAGAAAATGGATTTTAGGTTAGCTAGCACTGCCCGCCAAGAGGACCGCGGCTAGAAACACTAGCTGCAGCAGCGTTCGAGCGAGCAGTTTAGGAGTAGGTCTTCCGCCGATTGTTAATCGCTCCAGGGCTGCCTTCACATTGGCTGGGAACATGGCTATTAGCAGTATCGCCAAGCAGATGGAAGCCACGCGGGAGGTAGCGGGGAGAAGAATGCCGACGGCTCCGGCAATTTCCAGCCAACCAGTGGCAGTAACCAGCAAACTTGGGCTCGGGAATGTGGGCGGAACCATCCGGATCAGGTCTTGTCGTTTTTTACCCCAGTGGGCGGAAGCGGTAACCAGCAGCATGATGGCTACCGCTATTTGAAGCGGAGTTTGCCAACCGTCTAAATAAGACCAGCCGAACAGACCTAGAACCCTAAATAGCGTAAACGAAACAACAAGCACATAAAAAGGTATCATGGATAACCCTCCGTTAAAGTCTATTGGCTTGAATTGGTTTGTAACATATCTCTCATAAACAACGAATAATCTTGGGTATTAAAAGAAGTCCCAGCTAGTGGAATTGAAGAGCGCAAGCGTAAACCGAGTGAGATCAGAACGAATATCTCCGCTGTCTTATCCGTATCCACTGATTCCGGAATGACCCCATGATCTTGGCCAGTCTGTATCCATTGTTTGGATACAGACACAGACCGTTCATAATACTGCTTGAGCACATCCGCTACGAGAGGCTGATCCTCTTTTCCAAGTAGATACATCAGCACTTTGTTCGTGATGTCCTGACCGTCTTCCAAAGCTGAAAGACTTTCTGTAATCTTCTGCATAGGATTATCGAATGTTGAGCGGCCTTGATCTACTTCGTTCATGAAACGTTTGTTGGTCTCTTCAAGTCGTTCTTGCAATACCCAAGCAAAGATTTCGTCTTTACTCTTCACGTAATGGAAGATAGCCCCCTTTGACAATCCTGATTTCTCCATGATGTCTTTCATTGTGATCGAGTGACACCCTTTTTCCCGTATCAGTTCTTTGGTTGAATCCAGCAGCAGCTTCGTTGTTTGCTGCCTGCGTTCCTCTTGCTTCAAAGTAATCCCTCCGTGTACGTTTGTAACCTAATACGTCGATTATTTATATTTCTATGTATGCATTATACATACCGACCATTGGTTTGTAAATGGGTTAAAATTATTATTGGACGACAGAGGCTGTCGATTCATTGATTATTCCTCCTCATAAAGGGTAGGCATACCCATTTCTTGCGAAATGGCCTGATTAGGGGCTAATTGTTGTACATTATGCAACATCGAAGGGAGAGAGGCGGGATTTAAGCAGCAATTGTTGCATTTTCTACAACAGCATTCAACCGTGAATAAAGATTCATTCACCCATGAATAAATCGACGGTCTCCAACATACAAACAAGCGCATACCGCCTAAATGGCGCATGCGCTTGTTTGTTATCAATTTCTGTTCTAGACAGGCAGAAGAAGTACTTTGCCTGAGGTCATATTCGCCATATACTGCTGGATGGCATCTACGGTTTGACTCATTGGGAAGTTTTGGCTAATCTCGGTTTGGATCTGTGATCCGATTGATTTTTTCATCGAGCCCTGCAGGGCGAGAAGTTCAAAGATCGATTGTGTTTTCACCCAATCGGATGCCCAGAAACCGGCGATACGTTTCCGGCGAAAAACAAGATCATCGGCGTTGATCGTTGTCGTTTTTCCTCCCAGAAGGCCGTATTGGAAAAGGGTCGCGCCATTAGGAAGCGCCGATAGCACGAGGCCCGTCAAGTCGCCTCCTACGGCATCAAAACACACGGTAGCTCCAAGCTCATGGGACTTCATCTTTAAGTCCTTCTCGAAGGTAGCTGAGCTGCTATTGACGATATGCTGTCCGCCTAATTCTCTCAGCAGCAGTTCTTGTTCTTCCTTGCGAACAATACTAATCACAGGAATGCCATGCTCTTTGCCGAGCTGTACTAGAATTCTGCCAAGTGCGCTAGCACCGGCTGTTTGAACGATCGCTTTGGATTTATGCTGCTTGGCTATCTTCACCATAGCCATGGCACTCGCTGGGTTGACGAAGAAGACAGCACCTTGCTCATCAGATACATGATCTGGGAGCACCATGCAGGTCATAGCACTAGCCTTGGTATAGGGTGCCCAGGAGCCGAAAACTTCGGATACGAAGGCGACACGCTTCCCTTTTAACATGCGTGCGACAAGGCTGCTGCCTGTCGCGATGACGGTTCCGCATCCTTCCATGCCGCCAACCGAAGGCAGTTCTCGTTGTATGCCGTAATGACCATGCAGAAATAATAAGTCGGCGGGATTAATGGAGGCAGCATGTACTTTAATCAGCACCTCGCCGCTATTTATTTCCGGAATGGCAGTCTCACTAAATTCAATACCTGAAATCCCTCCATACTCCTTGATCATAACGGCATTCATTATCTTCGTCATGCGAGTAGACCCACCCCATCTATTTGCGTATAATGTTCTCTACTGATTATATATGACTGCTGCAAAAGTGGGAATATTTATAACTGTCTGATAAATCCATGAGCGATATTGACATCCGACGGCATGAATTTGGTAGCGCCTGATTTGATTAAACCAGCAAGAACGACACAATTAGAGGCAATAGCCCCACGCATCCATTTGGGATCGAAGGGAGAGTTGGCTTCTAAGGTTTGGATGTCCTGCGCTGCCAATTGTCTGGTTAGTTGGGTGAAATCATTTCTATGGCAATACAGATCATCCTCAAGCTCGATCTGGAAATGGCTCAAATACGTTTTCTCGCCGCCCGTATACGCAAACTGCTCCAAGGAAGCCGGTAAACGGCAGGAGAGCCATTTGATACAAGTGGCAATCTGTCTTTGATCTGGAGGTCCAAGCAAGTTGAATTGTTGGTTAAGATCTGAGATGCCGAATGGAATCAGATAAGGAGCTTCACATTCACTTGTAATAATTTGGATGCTGCCTCCCCCGGTATTGATCACATCAAGATCACTGGGGATATCCGATTCGGCTATAGCTTTCTTCAGCAAATCAGCCTCCTCTTTCTGGCTAATGGTTCTGTAAGCAATCCTCAAATTCCTACAAACTTCCTGCATATGTTCGGACAATTGAGGTGATCTTCGCATCGCTTCTGTACCAATAGCTTCGATGTTTCCTTGACCAAGGCCTTCGATAAAGGAGTCCTGCGTAGAAAGCAAAGACTTTAAAGTACCTTCGATAGACGGCAGATCCACCCCGCTCTCCAGAAGCTCCCATGTTAGAACATCCACTTGCTCAATATGATCGTTTGATTTCTTGAACACTTTGGCACTATGACTTCCCAAATCCAAAATTAATTTGTTACTTTGCATAAGATCTCACCCGTTTGTTCCATAGTTTGGTTATCCCCTAGCATGGCTTCAGAAGTCCAATACTAAAGGATCAACGATTTCTATGTCAACCAATTTTTGCTAAAAATTAGTAAAAGTTTGTATAAAGATCTAGTTTCAACAAATTGCCTTGTTTTACGACAAAGAAAGCATCATTGCCGGATGTTTATCAAAAAAGATGACCCAATCCTCGAAAGGATTGGGTCATCTTCACATGACAAATTTATAGCCTACGCCCCACACAGTTTTTATGTATTTCGGTTCTTTGGGATTAACTTCAATTTTTCTGCGCAAATTCGTAATATGGACATCAATAGCACGGTCGTTGATGTAGGAATCGAAACCACGCAGTGTATTTATGAGATCTTCTCTGCGGTAAACGCGTTCGGGGTGCTCGTACAGCAGCCGGATAAGCTCAAATTCGGAGAACGTCATTTCGATGGACTCGCCCCGGACGTAGAGCGTTCTTTTTTCCAAATTAATGTTTAAATCCATGGCAGGTACGGTAACTTTATGTTCTACATGAAGTCTTGGAGTCTCGGGAGGGTGTCCCAGTTTGAAACGACGTAAAAGGGCTTGTATTCTGGCTTTCATCTCATGCATGCTGAACGGTTTGCATAAGTAATCGTCAGCACCTACTGTGAATGCTTCAATCTTTTCGCTCACTCTGGAGTCGGATGAAATGATAATAATGGGCACAGGAGTTATGTTCCGAAGTGATGTACACAGCTCAGTTCCTTCAAAGTCAGGAAGATTGAGGTCGAGCAGAATGAGATCCGGTTCGAACTCACGCAATGCTGCAAGGCCTTCCTGACCATTGTGGGACCTTAGGACTAGGAAGTCTTCCTCTTTCAGATACATACAGATCATTTCTCCGATAATATCATCATCCTCAATTAGTAGAACTCTGTCCATTAGAAACTCCCCCAAACTAAGCTAAATTTTCCGATGCAAAATTGTGAAATGAACAGAGGGAATGCATGCGCTAACACTTTACTCATTAATTCTATTATACGGTGTCGAAATTTAAGAGTAAACCGCTATCATTGACATTTTAAGAGAAATTGTTAGTAAAATATTAGCGAAATTAGAAGGGGGAATTCGTACCATTTATGTAAGTAACCTAATATGTGGAAAGTATAATAGAGATAATGCGTAGTTATTGCTTGTAAGGGTGGTGGGGAAATGGGTCTTTTGGACGGGTATGGTGTTCTAATTGTAAGTGAATCAAGTGAATTAAGATCAGAAGTGGGGTCCTTAATCGAGAAGGATACACAGTTCGTAATGACAGGTATGGCGAAGCAAGGAAATACCGTACTTAGCTGCATTTTGGCTAGTAAACCGGATTTGGTCATTATTGATTTAGATATGGTTAACTCAGATGGACTACTTGCGCTTCATCTTATTATGAATCATAGTCCTATTCCTGTCATCGTACTTAGTACGCATACACCCGAAGGTTCTATGAAGACGATTCAAGCGATGCGGCTAGGTGCGGCAGATTATTTTCATAAAGAAATGTTATCCCAGGAATTTAAAAATAAGATTATGACCTCCTATTTTCTAGAACGATGCAAAATGGCCATTCAAAACGGGATTCAAGGCGTCTATGACACTCATTTTTATTCAAAAGGAATGGTAGAAACCGTTATTTCCGCCTCCCTGCCACATAGACAAGATCAGTTCCAAAGGCGCATGGACATCGAGTTTCACCTGCGAAGAGCGATTGACAATCAGGAATTTCATCTCGTTTATCAACCAGTCGTTGATGTATATTCGAATCGAATTGTAGGACTAGAGAGCCTGATTCGTTGGAATAACGCTACTTTGGGTCATGTACCTCCTTCTGATTTTATCCCTATAGCGGAAGAAAGCGGTCTTATTCATGAAATTGGGGAATGGGTACTGAAGGAAGCCTGCATGCAGAACAAGCGGTGGCAGGAGGCTGGCCTTTCCAAAGTGTTCGTGGCAGTTAATCTGTCCAGACGACAGTTTAATGATAGCCGACTTAGCCGGATGATTCAGACTATTTTGGAGGAAACAGGCTTACAGCCCAAGTACTTGGAGCTCGAAATTACCGAAAGCATGAGCATGGAAGTTGAGCTGGCCGCAGACGCACTTCGTCAGCTGAAGAAGCTGGGTGTTCGTGTCGCGATGGATGATTTTGGAACCGGATACAGCTCGCTCGGGTATCTCAGAGATTTTCCCATTGATAAAATGAAAATTGACCAATCCTTTATTAAGGGCTTGAAACATAAACAAGTGAATGCGGTTATCGTAAACACAATGGTTACGATGGCTAGAAATTTGAATCTTATGGTTGTTGCGGAAGGTGTAGAGACAGAGGAGGAGCTTCAAGTACTTCGGGAGTGCGGCTGCAGGCTGGTCCAAGGCTATTATTTCAGCCAACCGGTCATGGCGAAACGTATCGAGGAAATGCTGCATCTAGAAACAAACAAACAGGATAGCATGATTATCCTACATTCTAAGTCGATATAGGCTGGTGATTATTCTGTTTCACGCTTTGATTACCAATTTTGCTATTATAACGATTTTTGTATTATTCGTGGAACAGTTTTTCATTACGGCGAAACTAGATCAGAAGCCTACATGGCTCTATAAGATTTCCGTAGGACTTTCTCATGGCGTGTTGGTTGTTGTCCTCATACACTTTGGTGTCAACGTTGATGATCACGTTAGTATTAATTTTCGAGGAGTAGCCTTGCTGCTTGCTACTTATCTAGGAGGATTCACCTCCTTAAGTATTACATTTGCATGCTTATGGGTAGGGCGCTTCTTCCTTGAAGGTCACATTGATATTCCGCAGCTAATATTTGGAACAGTAGCCGTCACTGGGGTAAGTCTTATATTTGCTAGAACACGTTCGTATTGGCTTAAATGGGTTTATGGAGGAGTCATTTTCTATCCGTCCTATTATGCGATGACGTGGCTTGTTTATCGAACGCCGCTTGATATCATTATCAGCTATATTGGCGTTCAGATGCTCTGTGTGTTTCTTGTTTCTTGTTTTCTGCGATATTTAGTCCGGGCTCGTGAATATAAGCAGCAGGTTTATCAAGTGGAGCAGGAACTTATCGATATGCTGCGGTTTCAAGCAGGGTTTACGTTTAAAATCCATAAACATCTGGATCAATACGTTTACATCTTATTTGAAGGACAGCTGGTCTATCAACTTGGTCTGAGGCCTAGTCAATTCATCGGCAAAGAATTGGACGAAATCCATGGATTAAGTGAAGAGTTTAAACAATTAACTAAGCATTATTATGATATAGCTTGGCAGGGGGAGCGAGTCACGTTTGAATACGACTGGGGTGGTTATACAATACTTGTTAACCTACAGCCGATATATAAATATGGTTCCGTCAATGAAGTGATTGGATCTGCCGTGGATGTGACCGAGCACCGTGCAGCGCAAATCAAAGCGAGAGTCAGAGATGAGCAGTATCGGACGTTGGTGGAAAATTCGGAGGATTTTATTTTCAGATTTCGACTGGACGGAAGCATATCCTCTACGAACTACAAAATGCATCAGACCTTTCAGCTAGAGCCAGAGCAAGTAAAGGGACAGCAATTAACGGACCTGGTCCAGATGGATGATCCCGAGAAGTGGGAGCGGACATTCGTACAAACGATTGAGAGAGGGAAAACGCAACAATTTGCGATCAATTTCCTGCTTCCGGATGGCAATCAGCATGCGTATAACGTCACTTTGTCCCCTTTATTCAATGAGGATAAAACAGAAATCACCGGCGTCACCGGCACGGTCCATGATATAACCGACTTAAAGAAGCGGGAAGAAGCAGATGAGTCCAACAGGGCGAAGAGTAAGTTTCTAGCTAGGATGAGTCATGAAATACGCACGCCCCTGAACGGTATTATTGGACTTTCTTTACTTTTACAACGAACCGAATTGACGGCGATTCAGAAGGATTATTTGGACAAAATTGATTGTTCCTCGAATGTCCTGCTTGCAACGATTAACGATATTCTTGATTTTTCGAAAATAGAGGCAGGGAAAATGACCTTAGAGGGGGTGGATTTCTCACTAGAACTATCGCTCCAAAAGGTGGCCGATCTGGTCAGCGTATCTATAGGCAAGAAGCGAATCGAGATCATGCTGGATACTCCAGCAGATTTACCAGATATCGTTAGCGGGGATTCATTTCGATTAGAACAAGTGCTCATAAATTTATCTAATAATGCAATTAAATTTACCAAGCAAGGCTATATCCGATTGAAAGTACGGCTCGAGAAATATGTGGACGAAGGAGTCGTTGTTTCTTTTGCGATGGAAGACTCTGGAATTGGTATTTCTAAGGAGCAGCTATCGCAGCTATTCTTACCATTCTCGCAAGCGGATACATCTATAAGCCGCAGGTATGGAGGTACCGGATTAGGACTTGTCATTTGTCAGCATTTGGTGCAGTCTATGGGGGGCGTCTTGCAGGTGGATACAGTACTTGGGGAAGGCAGCCGCTTTTATTTTAGCCTGATGTTTGGTACAAAGGGCAATGTAGGGAAAGCGGCAAATCGGCTTCACAAGCACGTTGGGCTGCCGCAGGGGAATAACCGTGCGCTCTTAGCTGAAGATCATCTCGTTGTTGCGCAGCATATATCTGAGCTCCTAGGTTCCTTTCAGTTTCATGTGGATACGGTTACAACCTCATTCGATCTGTTTGCCTCATTTGAACATGATAGCGCGAACAAGTTGGCAAATGACTATATATTCTTGGATATGCAAATGGATCAAATGCAGCATCCCGCCACTTGGCGCCATGTCTTAGCTTCGATAGATCGCTCACAGACGAGAGTGATTGCGTTTACAACACTTGAAGGCAGAGAGGAAATGTCCGAATTGCCGTCAGAGCTGAAAGCGGATGCAGTTATTGTTAAGCCCGTCAGCAGGCTGACATTGCAGAACTGTTTACACGCTTTGAATCAACGTAGACTGGAGGCATTTCAAGCCTCTGAAAACAATTTCATGGATGTAAATAAATCGACTTCCATGTCCAAAGGCAGTATTTTAGTTGCTGAGGATAATGAAATTAATCAATTGGTGATTATTGGCCTGCTTGAACAATTAGGTTACCAAGCGGTTATTGCGCAGAATGGCTATGAAGTCCTCGAACTTGTTGATCAGCAGGAATGGAAACTGATTCTAATGGATATTCATATGCCTCAGATGGATGGTTATGAGGCAACACAGAGGCTGAGGAAGATCAAGCTGATGAATAGGATCCCGATTATTGCCCTCACGGCAGATGTCATGATGCAGGAACGGTCGGAAGTTCTTAAACTTGGGCTGAATGACATCTTGATTAAACCAGTAGATGAAAAGCAGCTTTCCGATATGCTTGAGAAATGGTTTAATCCGAGTTGGTTATTTGAAATCGAGGGTGTAGACACCACACAAATAATGAGAAACATCGATCATAAAATACATATTTTTCAATATATGATGGAGAAATTCAAGCAGGATTACCGTAACTTCTCAGAGCAATTTTACCTACTTATCACCAATCAGGAGAATACGACTGCACGCAGGATGGTTCATACGCTTAAAGGTATTGCTGCCAATTTCTACGCGGAGCCGTTGTTAACGGCGGTTCTGGCTTTGGAAAAAGAGATGGTAAACGAAATAAATTTGGCTGTCTGTCATGAGGGGATTATACGTATTCAGAATGAGATTGATCGGATACTTGGCGTGAAGCAAGATGTCCTGCAAGCAAATTACTGGAGTGTTAGATGACTGGTTGTAAAGTTGGAAGCTGCCGCGGCGGCTTCTTTCTTTTTTTGAGGAAGAGAAAATTGAATGATAATCTGGAAGAGAAAGTAAATGAAACTTTTTCCTATTTCTGACGTTTTAGAAGATGTGGTACCTTAGTTATGGAGGGGATAGTTATTCGAAACAATATCGCATTAGCTGTGCTAATTCAATTTATCGCGTGGGTAATACTTGTTGTTTCATTGACTTTAGAGCCGTTTAGTTGGTTTTTACTGCCAAATGTAAATAACACTCCAGCATTTATCACCGTTACAATATGGTTCATACAATCTTTAATCGTTGCTCATCTCATTGGTTATTTCGTCAATAAATTATTGAATAGATATAAAATATCGGATATAGATTGGAAATTATCTGTACATCTTACTGTTTCTATTCTTCATATCGTTGTCATCAGTGTTCTGATCATTGTCTTTGCGGGATTTGAAGATTTATAGTGAAAAGGCAGGAGTCCTATATGAGAACAATAAAAGTTTATCATTACGATGCATTCAGTCATATTCCTAATATGGGTAACCCTGCGGGCGTCGTATTGGATGGCGAAACGCTTTCTGACGTTGACATGCAAAAAATAGCAGAGAAAGTTGGTTTTAATGAAACGGCTTTCCCGCTTAAGTCCGAAATAGCTGATCTCAAGATTCGCTTTTTTACACCTGGTCATGAAATGAACCTCTGTGGCCATGCTACAATGGCAACCCTTTATGCCTTGAAAACTAAAGGGTTGCTTGGGGATCAAACCGATCTGACGATTGAAACAAAAGCAGGCGTGTTATCGATTAGACTTGACTCGCATCTGTATAAAGGGATTTACATAACGATGCAGCAAGCTCCTCCACAATTCCAAGAGTTTAATGGCTCATTAGAACAATTGGCATCTGTTATGGGGATTCAAGAAGAAGATATTGAAACCAATCTTCCAACATTGTATGGAAGCACAGGCATATGGACGTTGTTAGTTCCGATAAAAAACCTTAGTGCTTTCAAAGCAATGAAACCGAATAATAAGTACTTTCCAGAGGTATTAAAAGAAATGCCAAAGGCGTCTGTTCATCCTTTCTGCTTAGAAACATACGATGTATATTCGCACATGCATGCTCGTCATTTTTCATCTCCATTTTCCGGTACGATGGAGGATCCGGTTACTGGAACTGCTTCTGGAGTAATGGGTGCTTATTATGCCAAATATATAAACAAGGAAGCAGACTCTCCACTAAACCTTTTGATTGAGCAAGGTCATGAAATGGGCAGGGATGGCAGAATTCACGTAACAGTAACAACTAGCAACGGTCAGAATGAAATAGCGATTACGGGTACTGCTGTTCTTGTTAAAGATTTCGAGGTTTTCATATAAGCTTATATAGCCTATTTTTTTATTCTTTAACTTGGGGGAGTCCGGTGAAGAAACGTTGGTTGTTCATCCTTGGCCTACTAGTAGTAGTAACTGGCCTATTTATATACAGGACATACAGCAACCAGATTCTATCTATATATAAATCCGGCGCTAACGATTGGAACAAATAACAGAAATTCAAAGGATCGGAAATGAAAAGACGTTTCAGTCGTTAGAAAGATCTTTTCGTCATCAAAAACGTGCAGATCCGAAAGAAAATGCGCTGGTGGAAGCTCCATTTTATAAAATTGAGGAAAAGAAACGAGTTGGCCAAGACTCCATTGAATTATGGGTTTCAGAGCGGAAAGTTGGCATTCAGCAGAATGGTAAATACCGAAAAATCGAGGGGAAGTATAGCGGAAGCAATTCAATCTATAATTGAAACTATTAGATAAGTTGACTATCTATGGTTTCGAATGAAATCTTCTACTTTGAGTAATAATATCGTGAAGTATATTTTGCGATAATAAAGGAGGGATTTCTTTGGATCAAAATGAATTGCACAAGAAGCTTGAACGCCCTAGCTGGGCAAAAACCTCGAATCCGGAAGAGAATATGGATAACGTTATCTCGAATAATGTGGAAGATGAGGAAGCTCCGTCTAACTATCAAGCGATGGGTGAAAGCTACAGCGATACGACGAACTTTGAAGTTAATAAAGAGCCTGGCCGATTAAATTAAAATGAAAAAAGAGCCATGTTGAGAGTTTTCAACATGGCTTTCTTATTGTTAATTAATGTAGATTCGCTCGTTACCTCTCTCTGCAATCTGTCCTTGTTTAAACGGACTCTTTATTTCTTGTATGCTCCATATAATCGACTCCCCAGTCTCCTAACAGCTGCAGGACAGGAATCAGTCTTTGACCGATTGGTGTAAGTGAATATTCGACTTTCGGTGGAACTTGGCGGTAAACCTCGCGATGGACTAATCCGTCGCTTTCGAGATCCCTGAGGGTATTTGTAAGCATCGACTGGGTTACTTCCGGTATCGCTTTATGAATCTCACTGAATCGTCTTGCCGTATCATGCAGCAACCACAGAATAATCACCTTCCATTTCCCTCCGATTAAACTTTGTGCAGTAAACATGGGACATTTTAAAAACTCTTCTCCGTACTTCTTCATTTATATTCCTCCAATACTATGGTTTTTGATAGTATCTATTAAAAATAACAGTACTTGTGATTCTTGTAGGTATCTATTATTCTACTATTGTAGCAAATGCAAAACAACAGTTCATTTTTTAAACTCGTTCCATTCACATGAAAGGGCTCTCGCTTTTAATCTTATTGAAGGGAGCACGTGGTACGAATTAATCTCGGCTTTTTGGCGACATGTTGTAACCAATTGAGTTACATCAAAATTACAAGGAGGATTTTTTACTATGAAAAAACGAATTGCTTCTTGCGTGGTAACCGGACTTTTTCTTATTTCGTCTTCGATGCCGGCTTTTGCTTCTGATGCAAAGGCAGATATCAAAATCATGATTGACGGGCAGCAGGAAACCTATACGGATGCCCCAATGATGCAAAATAATCAAGTGTTGCTGCCGTTAAGAGCGGTTGTAACGAAACTGGGATTTCAAGATGACAATGAACATATTGTTTGGAATGCGGCTGAAAAAAGTGTCACTCTTCATAAAGACAATACCAAAATTTATTTCCGTTTGGGCAGTCAAGAAGCGAATGTCGGCGATAATCTGATAAGCTTGCCGGCAGCATCAGTTTTATCTGAAAATGGAAAAACATACGTTCCTGCCGATTTTTTTAAACAAATCTTAGGTAAACAAGTAACGTGGGACGCGTCCTCCAAATCTGTGTCTATCACAACAAGCAAGAAAGAAAAAGCAACCCTGGTTTTGAAAAGTTTCGAAACCGGAGATCCGGCAGCTATGGAGAAATGGATCAGCCCGGATACATACATTCAGCATAATCTTGCTTTTCCAAGCGGCAGAGAGACTGTGATCGGGGCCATCAAGCAATTGAAAGGAGCCGGTGTGACGTATGATATCAAAAGGGTGATCGAAGACGGAGATTATGTAGCCGCTCATGCCGAGGTTAACCTATTCGGTTCCAAAAAAGCGGTATTCGACATCTTCAGATTTGAAAATGGAAAGATCGTCGAGCATTGGGACAATCTCCAGGATTTAGCCGCGCCCAATCCAAGCGGGCACTCGTTGGTAGACGGTGCGACCGAGGTTGCCGATCTGGATAAGACGGAGGCGAACAAAGCACTTATCAATCAGTTTTATAAGGATGTCTTTATGGGCGAAAATCCAGCGGCATTTCCGACCTACTACAACGGCGATAATTATACCCAGCATAATCCTATGATTGGCGATGGCGTGTCGACCGTGATGAAGGCTTTCGAGGAATTTGCCAAGCAGGGAGTCATTTCTGGTACTTCTACTATGCACAAGCTCATCGGTGAGGGCAACTTTGTTTTGGTCATTAGCGAATCGAATTTCGGCGGAAAGCCATCTGCCGTCTATGACCTTTTTCGGGTGGACAATGGTAAGATTGCAGAGCATTGGGATATTATTGAAGTCATTCCGCCGAAAGATCAATGGAAAAATGAAAACGGGAAGTTTTAAATTTTAAACGAAGGAAGGAAGGAATTTATCATGTCTATTGTAATTACAGGTGCTACAGGTCAACTTGGAGGTCTCGTTATTCAAAATCTTGTGGGCAAAAAGGTGCCCGCGAATCAAATTGTGGCTGTTGTTCGTAATGTGGAAAAAGCCTCCGCTCTTGCGGAACTTGGCATTGAATTGCGTCATGGGGATTATAATGATCAGGCATCGCTCGAAAAAGCATTTGCCGGAGCGTCCAAACTGCTCTTTATCCCGAGTCCGGATGCCCATGATGAAACGTTGCGTATGACTCAACATACCAATGTAGTAAATGCAGCTAAGACTGCACAAGTAGGACATATTTTATATTACGGATTTGCTTTTGGTGAGGAGTCCAAATTAGTTCTTGCTCCAACACATGTGTCTACGGAAAATCTCATTCGTACCACGAATATCCCTTATACATTTCTACGCAATTCACTCTATTCAGATGTTTTCATTAACCCGCAGGCGATAGGTGCAGCCGTACAATTTGGAGCAGTGGTTACGAATGCCGGAGATGGAAGAGTCAATACGGTGACTCGCAGCGATCTTGCTTTGGCCGGCGCCGTGGTACTTACACAGGAAGGTCACGAAAATAAATCGTATAATCTTGTTGCGAGTGAAACGTGGAGTTTCGGCGAACTGGCGCAAGTAATCTCGGAGGTATCCGATAAGCAAGTTGTTTACCAGTCCGTTTCGTTTGATGAGCAGAAGGGCATTCTTTTACAAGCAGGTCTTCCTGAGCCTGTAGCAATCCTGTTCGCAGGGATTTATCAAGCTATTTCCGAAGGAGAGACATCGAAGACTTCCGATGACCTGAAGAAACTCATTGGGACCCTAACACCTCTTAAAGAAATCGTCAAGCAAGCTTTGCAGGGTTAAGGACGGCACTGTTTTTGAAAGTAATTTAAAAGACGACTCAAATTCATTTCCTGAATTCTAGAGTCGTCTTTTTATTAATTGCTATAAGACTTTTGGAATATCGGTAACTTCCCTATTGGCTAGGAAGTTATGTAATATAAGCTTCAATCCATCCGGATCGCTAAGCATCGGTAAATGCCCGGTATCCAGACTTTGCACCGATTGTGGAGAAAGATTTGAGATCATTTTATTCTGTAAGGAGAGACTGAATTCTTTATCTTTAGTTAGTTTCACATATAGCTTCGGTACAGCGGGAACGGACACATCGATAGGGTCTGTATAAACACGAACGGACTCTGGAACGAATCCTTTTACAATATCCGAAGTCTGCTCCGGTGTAAGGTCATTGCATAATCCGGCTCGGATCGCAGACTCGGGTGGTTTCGTACCCATTTTCCGCAAAATGGTAGACATCAGGATCCTCTTGGGGAATGGCAGAACGGATAAAAATGACCCCCCATTCTTCGGAATTGCCGCTCCAACTGCGACAAAGCCTATCAAACGATCGGATAGTTCTGATGCAAGTCTAAGAGCGAGAACGCCTCCAAGTGAATGGGCAACAATAACAAACTTCGGAGTCTCCCATGCATCTACTTGCCTTTTCAAATGGCTCACATAATCCCCTAGAGTAAGCTCCTTCCTCGATTCAACAGAACCTTTCCTATTAGGGAAATCGATCTGTAAACAGGGATAATCAAGCCCCTCAATAACTTTGTCCCAGACGCCACTTTGCAAGCCTGCTCCATTAATAAATACGAAACCCGTCTTCTTATGTGTAAGTTCTTGTGTATTCATCTTTCATTTCCTCCTCGGATCATAGCTTATGATTGGTTTATAAGATGAGGATATCATATAAATAAGACAATTAATGTCTTATTTATATGATAAAATGAAATAAAATATCTCGAGAGCGGGGGATGCGGTTGCAAAAGTCACAGCGGCTAATCCAACTGATTATGATGGTTAACGCCAGAAAGTCCTTTACTGTTAAAGAGCTGGCTGGTGAACTCGGGTTATCTACTCGAACGATTACGCGGGATTTACAGGAACTGAGTGAACTAGGCGTTCCCATCTATTCTATCCAGGGGAGAGGGGGCGGCTATAAGCTGCTGCAGGAGAGATTACTTCCCCCGATTAGCTTCTCCGAAAGCGAAGCGGTCGCCATGTTTTTCGCCTGCCAGTCCTTGGACTACTTCAGCTCCTTACCTTTTGGCGATGGGGCGGGCTCTGCGCTGCATAAGTTTTATCATTACTCACCTGCTGACGTAAGGGAGCAGATAGATCGTTTAAAGAATAGGGTTGCGATCTACAGCCCGTACCGGCTCATGTCTCCGGAAATTCTTCAAACCCTTCTGCAGGCGATTATGATTCGCAGTGTGGTAACGATAGATTACAGTTCTAGCAGCGGCGTGTTGAAACGTAACATTCAGCCTATTGGTTTGTATGCGAGTTCTGGTTATTGGTATTGTCCTGCCTATTGTTTTTTACGTGAAGAAATTAGGCAGTTCAGGGCGGATCGGTTCCTCTCCGCTTCTCTGAACGATTCGATCCCTTGTAGAGAAGACATCGAACAAAAAACCTTGCTGAATAAGCCTGAAAAAGACCATCTGGAACAGAAAGTGCTTCTACTGGAATTGACCAAAAAAGGCGTGTGGCAGCTCGAGTCCAATACTCGGTTTGCCTCTACTATACAACGCAACGAAGACGGTAGCGGGACTGCGGCTGTTCCAATTGCGGCTGAGGACGTGCATTTCTATGCGGATCTTGTCTGGCAACTGGGGGAAGAAGCCAGAATAATGGGGCCAATTGAAGCTATTGCATACATCGAGCAAAAAATTGAATCCATGCGACGATTATATAGCAGATTGAATGATTAGCCATTTGCAACGTAAGTCAATCCATAAGATAACCAGATGAAATGGTAGACATTGACGGCTCCGTAGATCAAGACGGTGAGGGTCAAACAGGGCTGGACCCAGACCCTTTTGGGAATACGGGGATAGATGGCCATTAGGATCAAAGGAAGTATCAGTTTAATAAAATAATATCCACCCACGTGCCACTCGTAAATGTGCCGGATAAGTGGATTTAATTCCTCGATGAATGCCAGTTGCAGGCCAATATCGGTGAAAAACGCATCGCTACAACATAAGAGAAGTAACCAAATAAGTGTTTTACTGATAAAAAATTGACGAAAGACATCCATAGGCGTCCTCACTTTTCAACGGCAAGAATGAAGTGGAAATGATAAGGTTATATACGGATGATACATAATGTAACTTTTGAAAGCAATAGGCCAAGTGTAAATAAAAGGACTTCCAACTAACTCTTGGTTTTGTGGTTAGCGAACAACAACAGTCCGAATGAGATCAGGATTATGGCTGCTGCCCAGCACCATGCGAGGGTTAGATCACCAGATTCAACAGCCATATATATGGCGGTAGGCAATGTTTGGGTTTTGTGAGGGATGTTGCCTGCTATCATAAGTGTTGCACCGAATTCCCCCAGCCCTCGAGCAAAGCCAAGAATGTAAGCTGTCGTAACAGAACGCCATGCCAAAGGTAACGTTATATATCGTAGAACTTGCCACTCGTTTGCTCCCGTTGATCTCCCTGCGTCCTCCAGATCTTTGTTGACCGAGGAAAATCCGGTTTTCATCGTTTGATAGACTAAAGGAAAAGCAACCACGATCGAGGCGATCACCGCAGCCCCCCATGTGAATATGATCGACTGATTGAAGAAGTTTTCCATGAGGTACCCAATCCAACTCCTTTTACCCAGTAAGACCAGCAAGATAAAGCCTACGACTGTCGGAGGCAGCACCAAAGGCAGTAGAAAGGTAGTTTCTAACAATGTTTTTCCGCGAAAGTTCCGCCGCGACATTCCCCATGCTGCTAATCCACCAATCAAAAGAACAAAAATGCTGGATACGACGGCAACCTTTAAAGAAAGGATTATAGGATAAGCAAATTCTGCCCAGTTTATCTGTGTCATCATCATTTTGGAATAGAGAAACCGTATTTTACAAACACATCTTGGGCTTCTTTACTTTGAAGATATGTGTAAAAGTCAGCGGTTTCTTTGCTGTGTTTTGTTGCTTTTACAATTCCGGCAGGATATTCAATAGGCGTATACGTTGTTGGATCAACACTAAAAGCTGCTTTCACATTTTTTGAAGTCAACGCATCAGTCTTATAAACAAAACCGGCTTCAGCATTCCCGGACTCTACGTAGGTAAGTACTTGGCGAACATCCTTGCCCTGTACGATTTTGGCTTGAAGTGTATCCCAAAGTTTCGCGTTAGTCAATGCCTCTTTGGCATAGCTGCCAGCAGGGACAGTCTGCGGTTCTCCGACTGCTAAGTGCTTGATCGTTTCGTTTGTTAAATCTGCTATTTGTTGTACAGTCACTTTACCATCAGCTGGAACAACGAGAACTAATTCATTAATAAGCATGCTTTTTTGCTGTGATGGCTGAATCAATTGCTTATCGACTAGGGTTTTCATATTTTTAGTCGCAGCCGAAAAGAATAAATCTACAGGGGCTCCTTGTTCGATTTGCTGTTGCAGAGCCCCTGAAGCTCCAAAGTTAAAATTGAGTTTAATTTGTTTATTTTTGTTCTCGTAATTCGTTTGAATCTCCTTGAATGCATCGGTTAAGCTTGCGGCTGCGGAAATCGTTAATTCTACTTTCCCAGTGGGTATTGATGTTGAACTTGCAGCAGGTTGCTCCTTCTTGCTCGCACAACCTGTGATAATCATGGCAGTTATAACGAAACATAATGAAACATAACTAAACATTCTTATTTTTAACATCGTATACCCTCCGAGTTTGAGTTTATATCTATTTGATAATAAATAAAATTGTATAATTAGTGATAATTATATAAAACCATATTTAATTAGTAAACAACGGGATTGAAATACCCTATTTGTCAGCTTATGATAGATGATAATGAAAAACATGCTTTTGGAGGTTTACAATGACAGCTGACATTTCCTATACAACGGAAGAAATATCTAAACTTTTGAAAATCTCCAAACTAACTGTCTATGATCTTATAAAAAAAGGGGATCTGCCTTCCTATCGTGTCGGTAAGCAAATGCGCGTAGACGCATCGGATCTCGAAGCATATAAAACACGTACGAAAGGAGGTATGGCCTCTATCCTCAAAAAGGATCTGGCCGAACCTCCTGCACAGCTGCAATTCCATGCTGCCTCATCTTCGAAACAGTCTCTTGTTATAACTGGACAGGACGTTAGCTTGGACATTTTAGCCAAACATATCGAGAGACATGTAACCAATTACAGACCGCTTCGTTCTTACGTGGGAAGTCTGGATAGCTTAATTTCGATGTATAAGGGTGAATCTGATATTGTCAGCACTCATTTGCTGGATGGTGACACAGGTGAATATAACATTCCCTATATCCGGAAATTGCTGACGGGTTCTTCCTATCTGGTTATGAATCTCGTTTCTCGATCGGCCGGCCTATATGTTAAGCAAGGAAATCCCAAACAGATATACAGCTGGGCGGATCTCAAGAAGCCTGGGCTTCAAATGGTCAATCGTGAAAAAGGTTCCGGAGCACGTGTTCTTCTTGATGAACAGCTCCGTCTTCATGGAATTCCTTATCAGCTGCTAAGCGGTTATGAGCAGGAGGAATCGAATCACATAGGTGTGGCTGGTAAAGTCGCCACGGGTGAAGCGGATTTCGGAGTTGGGATTGAAAAAGCAGCCTATATGGTTGGCGGCATTGAGTTCATTCCGCTTATTCAAGAACGATATGACCTTGTCATGTTAAAAAAACCGGAAAATCTAGCATGGATTGAGAGAGTTAAGAAGGTCTTACAATCCGAATCCTTCCATAATGAGCTGCGGCCTATCCAAGGTTATGACTTATCGCAGACAGGACGCATTCTATTCGAGACTTAACTAGGTGACGCAGGGGAAGATGCCAGTTTGAAATATCATCATGCGACTCATACATGAATATAAAAAGCTTACCTAATCGCAAGCGATTAGGTAAGCTTTTTAGGTACAATTTAAAACACTTTCGTCGTCCAGGATTCACAGTTCCATGTATCAGTCACGATATCACGGTAAAATTCAGGTTCATGGGAAATCAGCAGGATGCTGCCTTTGTACACCTGGAGAGCACGCTTCAGTTCATCCTTCGCATCGACATCCAAGTGGTTCGTCGGCTCATCGAGCACGAGTAGGTTCGTCTCTCGGTTGATCAGCTTGCAAAGCCTAACCTTAGCTTTCTCACCACCGCTGAGTACCACAACTTTACTCTCGATATGCTTCGTTGTGAGACCGCATTTGGCTAACGCCGCGCGTACTTCGAATTGTGAGAATGAGGGGAATTCATTCCATACTTCCTCAATACAGGTGTTGTTATTGGAATCCTTGATCTCCTGTTGGAAGTAACCAATTTGGAGGTTATCTCCCTTTTGTACAGACCCGGATAACGACTTGATTTCACCCAAAATACTGCGCAGCAAGGTCGTTTTACCAATTCCGTTCGCCCCTACAAGCGCGATCTTCTGACCTCGTTCCATGCGAAGGTTGAGCGGTCTGGATAAGGGATCCTCGTAACCGATAACGAGATCGGTCGCTTCAAAAATCAGCTTACCAGCCGTTCTCCCCTCCTTGAAGTTAAACTGAGGCTTCGGTTTTTCTCTGCCCAGCTCGATGACTTCCATCTTGTCCAGCTTCTTTTGCCGGGACATCGCCATATTCCGCGTCGCGACACTCGCTTTGTTACGGGCAACGAAGTCCTTCAATTCAGAAATTTCCTGCTGTTGGCGCTTATACGCGGATTCAAGTTGTGATTTTCTCATTTCGTGAACCTGCTGGAAATGCTCGTAATCGCCAACATAGCGGTTTAAGGCTTGATTTTCCATGTGATAAATGAGGTTGATAACGCTATTTAGGAACGGAATATCATGTGAGATAAGAATGAAGGCATTCTCATACTCTTGCAGGTAGCGTTTCAACCATTCGATATGCTGTTCATCCAGATAGTTCGTCGGCTCATCGAGGAGCAGAATATCTGGTTTTTCGAGCAGAAGCTTGGCAAGCAATACTTTTGTCCGCTGCCCACCGCTTAAATCATTGACGTCTTTATCCAGTCCAATATCGGTAAGGCCTAGTCCACGGGCGGTTTCTTCGATCTTGGCATCGATCATGTAGAAATCTTGATTCGTCAATGTATCCTGAATCGTTCCAACATCTTCAAGCATTTGCTCAAGCTCTTCTGGCGTTACGTCGCCCATCTTGGCGTACATATCGTTCATTTCCTGTTCCATATCGAACAGATATTGAAAGGCTCCCTTTAAAATGTCGCGGATCGAAAGGCCCTTGTTAAGTACAGCATGTTGATCCAGGTAACCAACACGCATACGCTTGGACCATTCAACCTTGCCGTCATCTGGCTGGAGCTTACCTGTAATGATGTTCATGAAGGTGGACTTCCCTTCACCGTTAGCGCCGATGAGTCCGATGTGCTCGCCCTTGAGTAAGCGGAAGGATACATCGTTGAAGATAGCGCGGTCTCCAAAGCCGTGACTTAGTCGTTCTACGTTTAATATGCTCATGAATGACACCTTTTCTTTTGAACTTTAATCTTATTTTATTATAAACGATAGGTAACGAACAACACCAAAAAAGACCATCAATTTAGAGCAGCTAGAAATCGCTATATTTGTTGTTATGGTTACATATTCCTTCATAGGTTTACCTGGCATGGCGGTCACTCAACTTTGAATTGCATCGATAGAGGTTTTCTCACTTTGGGCTGCTATCCCTAATGATATATCCTTGTCCAAGTTCAATCTGGGTGAAACCTGCCATATGGCGTGCTTGAAATCCGATTGGCTTGTTTCTGCCCATGATAATGATATTTAGTATGTCGGCGGCACTCTCAGATGGCAGGGCAAACGATTTGATATAAGCATATTCCTCGCTAAGAGTCGTATGAATGGCGTTAAGGAGCTGATCATTCTCGCCTTTACCCATCAGATTCATGATGATAGACCCTTGGGAATCGAGTTTCTCCCTAGTTATCCTGAAAAATTCCCTGGATGTTAAATGCAGAGGAGTCCCCTTCTCCGTGAAGGCGTCCAAAATAATATAATCGTAGGTCAGCGGTTCCTCACTCCCGAGAATCTGGCGTCCATCACCAACAATCACATTATCCTTGCGGTATCCAAAAAACCTCTTGCTTAACTCCACGACCTTATCATCGAGCTCCGCTACTTTAAATCGTTTCTCCGAATAATGCCCTGCTATCGTTCCAATTCCGTGTCCAATGACAAATGCATCCTCAAATGACGGGGTGTTGAAATCCATTAAATGGATAATAGCCCGCGGATATTCAAATAGGATTCGTTCGGGATTATTTAAATCCATCGCACCTTGTATAGCCTTATTGGAAAACTCCAATACTCGGAAATTCCCTTTCTCACCATACAACTCCGGCGTGTCGTATACAGATATCTCGTGATTATGGTTGACCTCTTTAAACAGTAAATCCAAGTCATGTAGCTCCTTCTTCTTAATATTTGTTGGTAACTTAATTCTAACATTATTTCATATTTATTTATAAAAGCTGACAGACTGTTGTCATGTACGAATGTTATATTTTCTATAAAACTAGTAGGAGGAAATATACATGCATGCAGCAGTTACTGAAAAACAGATTTTTGGCAAAAGAATAAGAACAAATAATCAAAATACAGATAAAATACTTAGTCTGTGGGAAGAGTTTCTTCGTTTAAACATAAAAGGTGATATATATGCAGTTTATAATAATTATTCAAGTGATTTTACAGGTGATTATGATTTGCATATTGGTACTGAAGAGAAGTTTACGAATGAAAGTAGTGTCATAATTCCAGCAGGAAACTACCATGTTGTAGAAGTAGATAATACGGATCCACAAGGTGTCTATCATACTTGGGTGGAGATCTGGAATAGTGATATTAAAAGAGCATATAAAGCTGATTTTGAATGTTATTCCAAGGATGGCAGTATACAAATATTTCTATCCATTTAATAATGAATAGGAAAGAGAACCACAACCCGTTGTTGTGGTTCTCTTTTTGTCTTTTTAATAACAAATTATCGATTGCGTTGTAACACCAAATATCCGCTAAAACTTGAAGTTTTTTTCTGGAACACCACTTTAAAACCGATGTCATTGTCTAATAAGCAGTTTAATGCATTGATAAGCAATCCATTGGGTACCAACGTAAACCTACAAGGTTGAGCACTGCCAATAACACGAGCAGCTATAATCCTGCGTGCTGAACCAGGATTTAGAGGGTTCCTTGTCCAACTGATCAATACTAAATCAGGCTGTAAAACAGCTTTTGCACGAGCCATTCCGATCACCTCGTTTCTATATTAGATTCAATATATAAAATGCAAAGTAGATTTATAGTGTGCGAAACAAAAGGCGGAGTAATGAACATTGGCATTCATGAAAAAAAGACCTCTCAGCTGCCGATTAGGGCGTGTGAGGTCTGGGTTCAGGGCTGAGAAGGCCGTATCCGACTTCTCAGCGGGTTTTCGCTGATTGTGTCTTCTATTCATGATGGTTTGCGTCTATAAGGAAACCACAGGAGTCGTTTATCCTTGCGTCACTCGCCGACCATACTCGGCTTTGCGATAATCCTTCGGCACAATGCCTTTGCTTTCTCGAAAAATACGGGAAAATGTTTTGTACGAGCCATACCCAACCTCTAAAGCAATCTCCGTCACGCTCATGTCGGTGGATACTAGCAGGCTGCACGCATGGCGCAATCGCAGATCGTGCAGGAAATGAACGAACGTTTGGCCAGTCGTTTGTTTAATGACCTCGCTGATGCGGGATACACTCATCGTGAACCGTGAGGCGAGGTCAGACAAGGCCAGATCCTCCTGATAGTTCCGGTGGATGTAGTGGATGATTGGCCAAACCGAAGGACTCGTTTTCGCCCCTGAGAGCGGCAATATTTCTGCAGCTTCAGCCTGTCCCGCTTGTTTCCAACGATAACGATCGAACCGAACAAGAATTTCCTTCAGTCTCGCTTTCAGCAGCGTCTGCCTGTAGCGTTCGTTCGCGTTGTACTCTTTGTACATATCTTCAATGAGAGCACTCATTTGCTGTTGATCTTGCCCGCTCAGTTGGACGTAGCCTGGCAGGGTATTCGTATCATTAAACAAGCCGGACAAGCCTTGATCGTTCCCTGGCTCCATAAGCAGGTCCATACTGAAAGAGCAGTTAAACAGGACTAGATGCTCCCCCGGATCTGTGAAAATTTCATGCACCTGATAGGGCAGTACGAACGTAAAAGTGCCTGGTGTCATCGTATGTTTCACATCATTTATGGTTTCTGCTCCTCGGCCATTGACGACATAAGAAAACTCTAGGTAATCATGGCGATGTGCCCGAAAGCCTCGGTCGAGCGTATTCCTGCTGAAGTGGAATGGGAAAGATGAGTCCATATTGGGATACGTTTTTAGATAATCGGGAAAGTACGTCATAGTGAGGCTGATCTCCTTCGAAAAAATGGGACGTTTTCCGAAATTACGGTACGACTTCTTGCTGCACTTATTTTACCATAAAAGGAGATCGAACAGGATGTGCATATGAGGAGGAACGAACAGTGGGAAGCGTTAACAAAATTAGAGTAGGTATTATTGGAGCGGGGAATATTGGCGGGGTTCATATTCGTGAGTTTTCAAAGCTAGCCAATTTATGTGAAATTACGGCGATTACGGATGCCTATCTGCCACTCGCGGAGGCACGTGCGCAGGAACACGGTATTCCTTACGTGCCGGCAACCCCTGAAGAACTTATACAAAGTGCGAATGTAGACGCTGTAATTATCGGTGTGCCTAATATGCACCATGCTTCGCTTGCTGTACAAGCGATTGAAGCAGGCAAGCATGTGCTGATTGAGAAGCCAATGGGTATCAATGCGGAAGCGGCCAAACAAATTTACAAAGCCAGTCAAGCATCAGACAAAGTCGTCATGATCGGTCATCAAATGCGTTGGGAATCCGTACCCCTTCAAATCAAGGAGCAGGTGGATGCGGGTGAACTCGGCAAGATTTATACAGCGAAAACAGGTTGGTTCCGCCGCAAGGGTATTCCTGGTTGGGGCACCTGGTTTACGAAGATGGAGGAGTCAGGCGGGGGCCCGCTGATTGATATTGGCGTTCATATGTTGGATCTTGCCCTCTACTTGATGGGGAATCCGAAGCCAGTGTCGGTATCGGGCGCTACGTATGCTGAATTCGGGCCTCGTCGCAAAGGAATCGGAACTTGGGGTACACCGAACTGGAACGGTACGTACGACGTCGAAGATTTGGCCACTGCTTTGATTCGCATGGAAGATGGCAGCACGCTGACGCTGGAAGTGAGCTGGGCCGTGCATATGGATACGGACAATACACCGTTCGTTCACCTGATGGGAACAGAAGGCGGAGCGAGCTATCGCGGAGCTAACGGTAAGCTGTTAACGGAGAAGTTTAACAAAGCGATCGAGACCGATCTGAAGAAACCGGATGATGATGAGGGTGAACGTCTGCGCCTCAGCCTTCATTTCCTAGATTGCATTCGTGAAGGCAAACAACCGATAACATCGGCACTCTCCGGCTATACGAACAATTTAATTCTCGATGCCATTTACGAATCTTCACGAACAGGGAACGAAGTGAAGCTGAACTGGAACGAATAACATCACACTTGGAGGGATAAACATGCTTAGAGGATTAACGGGGGCTGGACTCGGCAAGCTTGAAAGTAATGAACAATTTATAGAGTTAGCGGCAAAATATGGCTTCGAGGCCGTCGATATCGACGCTCTTGGTTTAGTAGAGAGCTACAGTGTAGATGGGGCACGTGAGCTGCTTCATAAACATGGCCTTGTCATTGGTTCCATCGGTCTGCCGGTTGAATGGCGAGGAACGGAAGAGACTTTCCTTGCAGGCTTGCCGAAGTTGACACAAGCAGCAGCCGCTGCTGCAGCACTTGGATGTACGAGCTGCTGCACGTACGTGTTACCTTCAACAGATTTGGGCGCTGCGCATTTCATGGCGTTAGCTACACGCAGACTGCGTACTTGTGCTCAAATCCTAGGCGCCTACGGCATCCGTCTTGGACTAGAATTCGTTGGTCCGCATCATCTGCGTACCCGCTGGAAGCATCCGTTCATCTGGACGCTGGATGAGACGCTGGATTGGATCGACGCCATTGGCGAGAGCAATGTAGGCTTATTGTTCGACGCGTATCATTGGTACACGAACGGGCTAACGGTGACCGATATTGAGAAGCTTCGTGCCGAGCAGATTGTGCATGTCCACATCAACGACGCACCTGACGTTCCCGTGGATCAAGTACTGGATAACGGACGCTTGTATCCAGGTGAAGGCGTAATCGACTTGGCAGGCTTCCTGCAAGGGCTGCAGCGTATTGGTTATAAGGGGGCTATCTCTCAGGAAATATTGACGGCAACGCCGCCGACAGAGTCCCCCGAGAGCTTAGTTCAACGTTCCAAAGCCGGCTTTGATAAAGTGTATGCGGCAGCTGGGATTTGATTTTGTAACATAGAAGGTAATGGTTAAATAAGAGGGGCTCGCCTTGAGTAGGCTGGCCCTCTTTCTTTTTTATAGCATAGGAGGGCAGCATGGGAAATATCGCGCTAATCACAAACAATATTCAAATAAAGAAGAAGCTGATCCTATCTTATTTATTAGTCGTCTTTGTTCCTGTCTTAACGGTAGGGCTTCTGTTGACGGAATCTTTGAAGGACATGGCAATCGAACATGCCGTGCAGCAGTCTATCAACAATGTTGAGAAAATAAAAAAACAAGTGGAGGAGACACTCAAAATACTGACGGACATTTCTAATAAAGTCTACTTCGATAAACAATTAAAAGCTTTAGTAAGTAAAGAATATGAATCGAACCTTGAAGTATTTCGTGCGTATTCCGAGTATACCGATCTAACCGACTACATGCTTTTATACAAAGAGATTTCCGGAATCCGATTCTACACAATGAATGCAACCTTGCTTGAAAATTGGTCTATTTTTCACTTGAGTACGAGCATGCTTAAAGAACCTTGGTATATGGATGCCATTGAAAACCGCGGCAAAATTGGTTGGTACTATATACCTGATCAAACGAAGCAAGGGCTAAATTATGTAAGTCTTGTAAGGCCTATTTATTATAGCAATATGACCCTCTGCGGTATGTTGGTAATTACTATCAACCCGCAGAACTTGCACGCGACTATTAATCAAGAACCTTTCGAGACCATGATTCTTTCTGATCAAGATGAGGTTCTTGCCGCGAAAGACCAAACCCTTGTCGGCAGCTCGCTTAAGCAGCTCCAGCTAGTCGATTCTTTTGGCAGCCAAGCGATTAAAGTTGAGGATTCGAACTACCAAGGTAAACAAGTGAAAATCATTAATCAATCAATATTCCCAGAAAATAGTAATAATAGCCTTCGTATTATTAGTGTGATTCCATTAGAAACCATATTAAAGGAGTCTCAACACATTAGTTACATCGCGTATTGGATCATATTTAGCAGTCTGCTGTTATCCATATTTTTTATTCTCTTTTTTTCAAGTGCTATGACGAAGCGGATTGGTGTTTTGATCCGAGATATTCGAATGGTAGCCAGGGGGGATTTAACACATAGCTCGGTTGTTCAAGGCAAGGATGAGATCGGACAGCTCTCGCATCATTTTAATCATATGGTAACCAGCATTGATGATCTCATGAAACGGGTCGAGGAAGCTCAGCGAGAGCAGCATGCGCTTGAGCTCAAGCAAAGGGAGATTAAATTTAAAATGCTTGTTAACCAAGTGAATCCACATTTTCTGTTTAATGTACTAGAGACGATTCGAATGAAAGCCGTTTGTCAGGAGGAAGAGGAAATTGCCTACTCTGTTAAGGCGCTTGGAAAGCTTCTTCGTCATAATCTGGAAATTGGGCATGAAGCCGTTTCACTGTTATCCGAGATTGAAATGATACACATCTATTTAGAAATTCAGAAATTCCGATTTGGCGATAAGCTCAATTATGAATTGCCTAATCAGACGGAAGCTGGGGGAATTATGATACTTCCCATGCTTTTACAGCCTATTGTAGAGAATGCCATTATTCATGGTATCGAAAATAAGATCGGAAAAGGGACAGTAAGCGTCCAAATCCAATATGAGGGTTCTACGATTAAACTTAGTGTAAGCGATAACGGGATTGGCATAGAGGCGGATAAATGCAAGGAGATTATGGCTACCCTCCATAATCCAGAGGATGAACAAGGTCAGCGGATTGGTTTGCGCAACGTTCATCAGAGGATCAAACACTACTATGGGGCTGAATATGGATTAGATCTAAGCAGCCACCCCAAATTAGGAACGAGGATCAGTATCATCATACCTATTGGAGGGAAAGAAGATGTATAAACTAATCATAATTGATGATGAACCCATGATTCGTCAAGGATTGAGGAAAATTATTGACTGGAAGTCCTTCGATATTGAGATTTGCGGTGAAGCGGATAACGGCTTGGAGGGACTTCAGCTGTGTAAGGATATCAATCCTGATGTGGTGATCGTTGATATTAGAATGCCCGGTATGGACGGATTACGGCTTATCGAAGAGGCCAGGCTGCATGGACTACAGAGTGATTTCATCATTTTAAGTGGTTACTCCGAATTTTCCTACGCACAAAAAGCTACTGAATATGGTGTCCGTTGTTATTTACTGAAACCGATTGAGGAGACAGAGCTGCTTACTCGCATAAATGATTTATGTGAGATATGGAAAAAGCGGACCAGAGAACAGGAGCAGCTGCAATCTTCTACACAACTTATTATTCAACATAAGCTTCAACACTTGCTGTTCCGGGAGAGCGTTTCTGATGGAAATGATGAAGAACACACTCTTTTATCGTCGCATCTCGGGCTTCCGTGGAACACCTACCAAATGATTTTGATCGAATCGGAGCTCCAACAATGGGAGCCTGAGGGTATGACATACCTATCTGAGCATTTAAACAGACATATGATCAAACACCATAGAGGTGTCGTTTTTCCCATTGGAAAGTACATGGGGATATTGTGCGAGGAAATAGATCCTTATTTGGAGCTTGATCTTTATTTATCTGAGGCTCAAGAGGCAATGGACTTGGAGCTAGTTGTTGCCATTGGGCCAAACGTGAACCACTTTAACCAGATAGGTAAGTCATATCAATATGCCTACGAATGGATGAAGAAGAAATTCCTTTCTGAGAGAAAGGGCAGCATTCTTACCCCTCTTCCTGTTCAGGTTCCTGTTATAACCATCGATCTCTCAGCTTTTTCAATTGGGAGTTTTGCCGATCATACCTCAAAAGCGATTGTTGCGGGTAATCAAGACCTGCTATTGGATATATTGACGGATGCTGAATCCGCAATGCTGCAGCTTGGATGGTATGAAAAACAAATCAAAGCCAGCTATATCTCCATGTACGTAGAATTGATAAAGCTCCTAACCGACATAGAGGAACGGATGAAAGCCCATTTGCCTACGTTAAATGAGATCGTTAAGGCTATTGATAATCAGAGAACTATGCAAGATTTACGAGCCTTAGTCGAAAAGGAGCTGCTTGGCATTTGCGAGCATTGGGCTAAAGAAAAAAGAAATAACAACTTCAATAGTATTCTCGATTATATCTCTACGCAATATTGCTCGGAGATCAACTTAGAAATGTTGGCGAAATTATTTCATTACAACAGCTCTTATTTAGGCAAATTGTTTAAAAGTCAGACAGGTGAATCGTTCAATACCTACTTGGATCGGATTCGAATGGATAAAGCCAAGCAGCTACTAATTGATGACTATAGAGTGTATGAAGTAGCTGAAATGGTAGGCTATGCGAATGTCGATTACTTTCACTTGAAATTTAAGAAAGCGATTGGAGAATCACCGACGATGTACCGGGAAAAATGGAAAACAAAAACGTGAACCTGTGTGAAGATAACGCGTTGAATTTCCATTCAATATCTAATTATCAAATGATTCATATCTAGTTTTTCGGGTGTTGCAAGCGCTTTATTCCCGTTATATTTGTAGATGTAAGTACGAATATATGACTAAAGGAGCGCATTTAGATGGAAACCAGGAGTCAACCTCATATCGCTGCTTCAATTGGAAGGAAGAAATCAAAGTGGAACACCATCATTGAACAGCGGTATCTATTTCTCATGTCGCTGCCGTTTGTCATTTGGCTTTTCATTTTCAATTACGTTCCTATTTGGGGATGGACGATGGCCTTTCAGAAGTACAAACCTGGTAAATCGTTCAGCGAGCAAACCTGGGTTGGATTCGATAACTTTGTGCAGCTTTTTCAAGAGCCGCACTTCTACCTGGTCCTGCGGAATACGCTTGCTATGAGTTCTATGAGTTTGGTCGTAGGATATACGGTTCCCATTGTGTTCGCTATTTTACTTAATGAAATTCGTCTAATGGCGTTTAAGCGAACGATGCAAACGATCTCCTATTTACCGCATTTTGTATCATGGGTCGTTGTGGCTGGCATCGTAACGAAGATGTTATCAACAGACGGCGGTATCGTTAACGAAATTTTGGTTGGTCTTCATATTATCGATAAACCGATTCAGTTTATGGCGCAAGGACATATGTTCTGGGGCATAGTCACGTTGTCTGATCTCTGGAAAGAGATGGGGTGGAATTCAATTATATATTTAGCTGCAATAGCAGGCATTGATCCGGAGCAATATGAAGCCGCCAAGGTAGACGGAGCTGGGAGATTTCGACGTATGTGGCACATTACGCTCCCTGGGATTCGTCCTACCATTATGGTCATGATGGTACTCTCTATCGGGTGGTTAACCAGCATCGGTTTTGAGAAGCAATATTTGCTCGGTAACGCTATTGTACAAGATTACGCAGAAGTTCTTGATCTTTATGTACTGAACTACGGAATAAAGCTTGCGCGCTTTTCATTCGGTACAGCCGTGGGGATTGTCAATACTATCGTCGCGATTACACTGCTTCTGACGTCTAATTGGTTATTCAAGCGTTGGACAAAAGAAAGCGTTATATAGGAGGCGATAGCTTTGAAGGTTGGAACAGGAAATAAATTAGGGGATGTCACTTTCGAACTATGCTTGTATGTATCTATGGTTATGGTCGGTATCGTAACGATCTATCCCTTTTGGAACATTCTTGCGATCTCTTTCAATGAAGCGATGGATAGTGTTCGAGGTGGCATTTATCTTTGGCCTCGCGTATTCACATGGGAAAACTACAAGCAGATATTTATGTACAACAATCTGATTGTTGCTTTCCAGAATTCCGTGCTTCGCACAGTTATAGGAACCGTACTTGGTGTATTTAGCTCAGCGATGGTTGCTTACGTTTTAAGTCGTAAAGATTTTATTGCCAGAAAGCAAATGTCCTTGATCTTTGTACTTACCTTGTATTTCTCTGGGGGCATAATTCCTGTTTACATGTTAATGAGAGATCTGCATTTAATGAATTCGTTCTGGGTTTATATCTTACCGGGACTTGTCAGTGCATGGAATATATTCATCATCCGTTCTTTCATGGACGGGCTGCCGATCAGTTTACAGGAATCGGCAAAGCTAGAAGGTGCGAACGACATGACGATCTTTTTCAAAATCATATTACCGCTTTGCAAACCTGTACTCGCGACCATAGCTTTATTTATCGCTGTTGGACAGTGGAATTCATGGTTCGATACATTCTTGTACAATAGTAACTCCGAGCACTTATCTACATTGCAATATGAATTAATGAAAATATTGGCGAACACGACAGCAGGTTCCAACAACGCTGATCTTGCACGAAGCTCAAATCCAGGGATCTCCGCTCAGGTATCACCGGAATCTATACGGGCTTCTATTACAATAGTCGCTACGCTGCCAATTTTGATTGTCTATCCGTTTCTCCAAAAATACTTTGTCAAAGGGTTAACTTTGGGGGCCGTTAAGGCGTGAGCTAGGTGTCATATAAGATTTATTCCATTCGGTATGAACAGGTCATCGATCTGTTACTACATAGGTACCAAATAAGGAGGGCTAATAATGAAGAAGAGCAGAAAAATGATGGCGTTAACTTTGGTTGCTGCATTGACTTTGACAGGCTGTAGTATGATGAGTGAAAATTCAAAAGACACAGAGACAGTGGCGAATTCGGCCGCCAAAGATGACAAGTCTCCAATCACAATAACCATGTTTAGTGCAGATCAAAACACGAACTATGAGAACATGCAAAGCCCGGTCGGCAAAAGGATTACAGAATTAACCGGCGTTACCCTCAAAATCGATTATCCGGTTGGGGATCCGAAACAAAAGGTAGCCCTAATGTCGGCAAGCGGGGAATATCCTGATCTGATTTTTGCGAAAAATGATTCAAATATTATCGCAGATGCTGGCGGGTTCGTTGATCTTGCTCCGCTGATTGATAAATATGGCCCCAATCTCAAAAAACTGTATGGCGATTACTTGAAGCGATTGAAGTGGAGTAAGGATGATAAAGCCATTTACTATCTAGGTACATTCGGTGTCAACGAACAGCAATGGGAGCCTAAAGATGGTTTTCAACTGCAGCATCAGGTTGTCAAAGAACTTGGTTATCCTAAACTAAAAACGCTGAACGATTATGAGAATGCCATTAAAGCCTTTAAAGAAAAACACCCTACAATTGATGGGAAACCGACGTTAGGACTATCGTTACTCGCTGATGATTGGCGGATAGCCCAATCGGTTACGAATCCAGCCGTATTCGCAACCGGAGGTTCTGACGACGGGGAATGGTACATCGATGAGAAAACACAAAAACCGGTGCTCCATTTAACGCGCCCTGAAGAAAAAGAATACTTCAAATGGCTCAATCACATGAATGATATTGGTCTTTTGGATCCAGAAAGCTTTGTTCAGAAATACGATCAATATAAAGCGAAAATTGCTTCCGGTCGTGTGCTCGCTATAATCGATTCCAAATGGCAGTATTCAGAGGCAGAACAATCTTTGAAGCAAGCAGGAAAAAGTGAACTTACGTATGGCATGTATCCCATTACATTAAATGAAAGCTTTAAGAACAAAAACTTCCAAAGTGCAGGTTACTCAGCGGGTTGGGGTGTTGCCATTTCCAAATCTGCTAAAGATCCGGTGCGTATTATCAAATTCTTGGATTGGTTAGCTTCTGATGAAGCTCAAATTTTAAACAACTGGGGAATTGAAGGAGTTAACTACAAAATCGAGAATGGCAAACGAGTCATTCCGAAGGAAGAAATGGATCAACGTGTGAAGGACCCTCAATATGGGAAGAAAACGGGAATTGGCGTATATGGATATCCATTCTCGCAGCACGGGGATGGTGTGAAGGATCCTTCTGGCCAAACGTATACGATTAAAAGTGAGCAGCAAATTATTGACGGTTATACAACGGTAGAGAAAGAGGTCCTTGCCAAGTACAATGCGAAGATGTGGCAGGATCTTTACCCTAAAGCTTCTGAATTCCCAAGTAAACCTTGGGGGGCTGCTTGGCAAATCAATATTCCTCAAGACACTGATGGTGCAATTATCTTCCAAAAAGCTTTGGAGCTGTCTAGAAAGCGAATTCCGGAACTCATTATGGCGAGTCCGAAAAAGTTCGACGAGTTATGGGAATCGTTCCAAAAAGAACTGGAGCAAGCAGGGGTGAAGAAATTGGAAACGCAATTTGATGCTCTCCTCAAAGAGCGTATTAAGATGTGGAACGAATAGCTTGTAGTTATAGGATGAACGGAGGAGGCTGTCGCTATTGTCAAATAGACGACAGTCTTCTTATTTTGCAACAAAAAAGCGGACCAAATGGAGCCCATTTTCCATTCGACAAAGGTTCCTAAAATCCACCCCTATGGAATGACAACCTTTTTATCCATTTTCTTATAGTATTTTCTTGTCCATAGACACAACACATCATGATTTTAAAGGAGATATCAAAGGGGAAATGGAACAAGAAGACTATATCGCAGAGGCAACCTTCCGTGCTAACATTTCATACCTCATTCAAGCTCAAACGAAAAAGCAAGCCTTAGAACAGGTGGCATACGAATTAGACAAAACCAACATCCAGCTTAGTGAAATTACGCTAGAAAATGAATTAGGGGAATCCAACGTTTTTACGGTTCGAGAAATTGAAAAAATGGATTGGTATGATGTGGATCATACAGAGTGCTGTAACCAATTTAGGGTATTTGGGTGTATGCAGCTGCTTATTATCCTACGGAAACAGAGTGACACTATGAAAGATGTCGAACAAGTAACCTACCATATGTCTCAGTCACTTGTATACGGTAAACCAGTTTTGACGATATCAGAAGGCTATAAGCACATATTTTTAACCGTTTCACAACATAAAATGGAGTGGAAAACCAAGCTTCAGGAGACAGAAACGGAAACGGAAACAGTGCTTTTGAGTAAACTTGCCTAAAAAAAATGAAAGAGAGGATACGATCATGCAAATCAAAAAGAAAAACGACATTGGTGAGATTTTGGACAATTTTTCATCGTTTGCCAAATGGGACGCTTCAGGAGAGAAACTATACCTAGTGTTTGCTGACAACAAACGCGGAGGGCAATGGACTTTGATGAACTACTCGGATGATCGTTTCAGCGTTCATGGACTTGGCCAAGACTATGAAGATGAGAAAGAATCGTTCTTTGAAGAACGTAACAGCGTTGTATCGTTTCTATGGGATAATCGTGCTGCACTCAAAGCAGCGGTCAAACCGACAACCTAGCATTTGGTAGCTAGGATTAGGACAAGCAAAGAAGGCAAGGAACCTACCCACTAGGTGCCGAGCCTTCTTTCTTTTTGTCCCGATATTGGCCGGGGGTTAATCCTTCTTGCTTGCGGAACGAACGAATGAAGTTTTGCGAATTGTTATAGCGCAGCTTGGAAGAGATATCCTTGATCGGCATATCGGTTTCGGACAGCCATTTCTTAGCCATATTGAACCGGTAGGTCGACAAGTAGTCGCTGAAGGAACAGTTCGTTTCTTTGCGGAAAATACTGCTCAAATAATTCGCGTTATAATGCAGCCGGGAAGCGCACTCCTCAAGCGTCAGGTCGGTGTCGTAATAGTGCTGCACGAGATCAATAATCTTCTCGGAAATGTTGTGGTACTGGGCATCCTGCCGGTCGCGATAAATGCGAATCAGCGGGTGAATGACCTCTGTCCAGAACCAGTCCTCGATTTCGGCTGTCATATGCAAATTCAGGAGCTCCTCGAAGAGGGACCCTTTGTTCGGATGAATCTGATTCAAGCTGATTCCGGATTCCTGCATCACCATAAGCAGGTTGTTGAGCAGCCGTGCCAATGGAATTTGATATTCTTGCGGTGTTAGTGGAGCCGCGAATACCGCTTGCAGGAGCTGCTTCAGCAGCTCTTTGGACTTATCCTTCTCGGCAAGCTTGATCGCATCAATCAATTCATTTTCGATCGGCTTCGGATAGTTTAAATTCAAGTAATGCTTCCCTGAGTTAATATTTTCATATTGAATGATGATGCCCTCACCCAGCTTAATGCGATGCTTCAAAGCCTCCAGACCTTCCCGATAGGCAATCGACATCTGCGAGAAAGCTTGAATCGGGAGGCTCATCCCAATGCTAACGTGGAGATTCAGGAAGCTATAGATATGCTGCTGCATCTGCTCGGTTAGTGCATATACCGTATCGCGAAAGGCAGCTTCTTCGCTATCGGCACTTCCAATCAAGGTGACCACGGTCTGGTCAATAATGATGGGAGCGAGACGCTGGTGCGAAGGAATCAGTTCCTCGATCATATTGTGCACAGCGAAGAGCAGCAGCTCCATATCCCGTTTTTCGTAACGCGTATTGTCGATTGAATCGATCTGCATCGTGATCACAGACATCGTTTTCCACTCTTCAATGTGCTTGTTATAGCCGAACTGTGCCAACTTCTCCAGCAGCTCGCTCTGTTTGATATGCCCTTGAAAAGCCTTGATTAAGAAAAATGTCCGTACCTGGCCGATATGCTGGTGGACTTCTCTTTCCAGTTGGGACTTCGATTGGAACAAGGTATGGACATGCTCGCTGATCATTTGGAACTCGTTGGCCTTCCGCTTCTGATTCACGGTCACAAGCCCTCCGATTTGGTTCAAAAGGAGCTGGATCGGCGAATACATTTTGCGCGAGCCAATCCAAGCCAAGACCATGGAGAGTAGCAGCATCAGGACGCATACATAGATCGTATAGGTTCCGATTTTACTTGATTCCTTTGTCAAACTGTCGATGGAGGTTAAGGATAAATAGGTCCAGTTGTTGAGATTTGAACGCAGGAAGCTGACGGAATAAGGCTTCTCGTTAATATCCGCTGAGAACTGGCCCATTGGCGCCTCTAACTGCTTCAAATCTGTAAGCCCAGCTTCCGTAATGGATTTACCGATGAGGCTTGCATCCGGATGCATGAGAATCCGATTTTGTTCATCCATAATCAGGATGTCATCCAGATGCTCGGTATCATTTTTAATCAGATCCTGCAGGCTGCAGGCAGGAATGTTAGCCAGAGCCAAGCCATATTTCTCCAGGCCGGTGGTGGGCAGCTTTTTAACTAGAGAAATACTGTACTCACAGGTAACGCTTCGCGCATTTTCTTCCGTGAAAAACCACTTGGATGGATTAAGTGTCCATACACTGTTCTCCTGCGTGTTCATCAAGGTCATAAGCTTATCGTGATAAGGGTAGCTGTCATAACGGTACAAGCCCGAATTCTTGATCATCCAGTTTTCCCTGGCATTGATCAAGATGACATCTTCCAGCTTGGTATCAAAAGATTGCATATATCGAATTTCGCTGCGCAGATCATCATACATCATGAAATCGTTTACAGTTAGGGGCATATCCATCGCCTTTTTGAGCACGGTAGAGTTGATGACCTGATTAAGTGTATGGTTGACAGTCGTTAATTTCTGCTCTACATTGGAGTTGATTTGGGTGATCAGCTGCATTTTACCTTCGTTGACATTCTTTTGAATTTCGCTCGACGAGGTGACGAAGGCGAAAGCACCGATGAAGATAACGGGCAGCGTGCTGAGCAGGAACCCAAATATGGTCATTTTGCTAAGGAAACTTAAAGAGCGCATCGCGTCCAACACCTATCTATCTTGAGGATGATCATTCAGACTATCTATGTATTGTAGTCAAGACGGGCGTTAAGAGCAATAATCATCTGGGTGACGGATAATCATTTTCTCTGATTCTGACTACAAAACACTGCTGCTATAAGGGGGAAGCTCTCATGAGAACAAGTTTATATGGCAAGGGTTTCAAACTTTTTGGTCTCTTTTTGATAGGGCTGTTGATGGTTGCTTTGATCAGTGCTTGTCAGAAGAATAGCTCGAAAAAGACAGATGATGTAAACGGCAACCGCCCCGTTATATCAATCATGGCACCGCTTCATTTTCCGCATCCGCCCATCCCTGAACTCGTTCAGGAAATTGAGAGTCGCACACAAACGAAGCTGGAATTGAACTGGGTTCCGGACGGCATATATACCGATAAAATGAACACCGCGCTCACCACAAACTCTTTGAAAAAAGCAACCTATGTAAAATATACGGACTATATGCTGATGAAAAATTCGATCCGTTCCGGCGCGTTCTGGGATATTGGACCTTACTTGGCGGCGTATCCGAATCTGAAACAGCTGAACAAGGAAATTTTGGGACAGGCAGCTGTCGATGGCAAAATCTATGGCTTGTACACCGAGCGGCCCTCCTCTCGTCAGGGCATTATTATTCGTGAGGATTGGCTGAACAATCTGAAGCTGGCTAAGCCGACGAATCTGGATGAGCTGTATCAGGTATTAAAAGCTTTCACGTTCGGCGATCCTGATCTGAATGGCAAGGTAGATACCATCGGTCTGACGGACCGGAATGATTTGGTGTTTGGCGCGTTCAAAACGATCAGCTCTTATTTCGGTACTCCGAATAACTGGGGTACTGATGGCGCTGGGAAGCTAGTACCTGAGTTCGAAACCCAGGCCTACGTGGACACGATGAACTATATGAAGAAACTGTATGATGAGAAGCTGATTAATGCCGATTTCGCAGTTACCAGTAAGGAAGTTCAGCGCGATAAACTCATTCGCGGCATTGCGGGCGTCTATATTGGCAGCATGCAGGACGTGCAGCGTCTTTCAGATGAAGCTCAGCGCATGAATCCGAAGGTGAAACTCACGCTCGTGAACCATATCGAAGGCCCAATGGGTTTTAAAATTTGGTCGATTCCCAATTATAGTGCGCTTTACCTGTTCTCGAAAAAAGCGATTCGTACCGAAGCGGAATTGAAGCAGGTGCTGCAATTTTTCGATCGTTCGATGGATAAAGATGTCGCCAACTTGATGAAGTACGGGCTGGAGGGGCGTCATTACAAAGCCAAAGGGGATCAAGTTCAACTCTCGGAAGAGACCTCGAAACTCCGTGTGAATGAGGTGAATGCGCTATATGCACTCATGATTGCCGATCTGAACAATCCGAAGGTCATGCGCGTTTCGGAGAGCGAGTCTCTGTCACAGCTCGCGGACCGGCTGAGCTTGGACAACGAGAAAAACGTCGTCAAAGACCCGACCGTTGGTCTGGAGTCGAAGACCTACGACGAGCGAGGCGTCGAATTGTACAAAATTGTATCTGACGCTACGTACAATTACATCTTGGGGAAACTGGACAAAGCCGCATTCCAGCAAGAAATTGAGCGCTGGAAGCGAAATGGCGGCGGTCAGATGATAAGAGAGTACAACGAGGCTTATGGTAAGCGAGGTTGAGGTTGGAGTAGATGGGGAAGATGGGAAAACCGCTGGCGCTTGTGCGCGGCGGTTTTTTGCTTTTGGTGAGCTGCTGGAGGAGCAGTGCAGCTATGGGGGGAGGCCCGGGCTAGGCGGAGGCGATGTTTTTCATCGTTAAAGTAGCTTATGAGCGCGTATGAGTCAGTGTAACGATGAAAAAAATCGCTAAAGTAGCAGGAAGAATGCATAATCATCTCCCCGACCGATAATCATCATCTCACATCCCATGCCAAATAAGGTCTAAATGAGTAAATGATTATTTCGGCACCTCCCTGCGGCCGTGTAGTGTGGAATTTGTAGCACACAACAATTTCGCGGAGGTCTAACCAATATGAAGAGAAAATTAGTCTCGATTCCACTTAGCGTTCTGCTCGTTTCCAGCTTTGCGCTGGCAGCTTGCGCAGACGGGGGGAAGTCAACTCCCGCAGCTACGACTGGTGTGGTGGAGTCGCCTAAAGCAACGGCAGACAACAAACCGACGGCGATCACGATTATGGCACCGCTGAACACAGCGCAAACGCCGCCAGATACGATCATTAAAGAACTCGAAAAGTTAACGAACACAAAGTTAACGTATCAATTTTTCCCGGCGGATACGTATGAGGAGAAGCTGAATACAACGTTTGCTACAGGCGCACTGCCGCAAGTCACTTACCTGAAAAACCAGGCGACATTTATTCAGATGAAATCGGCTATTCGTGACGGACAATTCTGGGAAATTGGTCCTCTGCTGAAGGACTTCCCGAACCTGAGTAAATTGAAATCCACGACCAATGATAATACGAAAGTGGATGGCAAGCTTTACACGCTATATCGCGGTGTAGACATTGCTCGTCAAGGTCTCATCTACCGGAAAGATTGGGCGGATAAGCTGGGACTGAAGCCACCTGCAACAACCGAGGATTTGTATGCCATGATGAAGGCGTTCACTGAAAATGATCCTGACGGAAACGGCAAAAAGGATACTATCGGCTTAACGGATCGTAATGATCTCATTTACGGATCATTCAAAACCGTTGCCACTTGGTTCGGCGTACCGAACAATTGGGGTCTTAAAGATGGCAAGCTGCAGCCTGAGTTCATGTTCCCCGAATATGTAGCGACAATGGATTACTACAAGAAGCTGCGTGATGGTGGACTTATCAACAAAGACTTCGCGGCTACAAGTAAAACGGATCAGCAAAAGCTGTTCACCAATGGTACAGCTGGTATGTACATCGGAGCGATGACGGATGTTTCGTCTCTAAACAAGGATTTAATTAAAAACGTGCCTACAGCAGTGGTAGATGTGCATAGTATGGTCGCTGGGCCAGGCGGTAAATTCGCAGCATGGGCACTTCCCGGATATGCGAACGTCGTTCTGTTCCCGAAATCCGCTACGAAAACAGAAGCTGAGTTAAAGAAGATCCTTGCATACTTTGACAAAATGATGACGCCCGAAGTTGCCAACGTTGCAAACTGGGGCATTAAAGATGCTAACTACAACGTAATCGACAACAAAGCGAAGAAGCTGGATGAAGAAAAGTGGACACGTGAAGTTAAGCCTTTCACGGACGCGGCTATTGGTGATGAAGATACTTCCGGCAGATACTTGGGTATTCCTACGATTCCAGCTCAAGGTAAGGCAGACGAACTTAAGATTGCCAATCTGAAGTTTGCTGTGCAGGATCCGGTAGCTGCTCTGGATTCGAAAACGAACCAGGAGAAAGGCCCTCAACTGCAAGAAGTGATCAAAGATGCAACGAATAAATATATCTACGGCACGATCGATAAGGCTGGTTTTGATAAGGCTATTGAAGATTGGAAGAGTCGTGGAGGCAGCAAAATTATTGAGGAATACAACGCTGTTTATAAAAAATAATGTGATAGCAGTGAACATGCAGGTTGAAAAGCGGGAAAGGCTGCTGTGTCATCAGTAGCAGTCTTTTCTTTATGAATGAATCACCCAGAAAGGAAGAAGTCGTATGCAGGAAGTGAATGCAGCACAACGTGTGGTGGCTAGGAAACAAAGCAGTGAGATGGGTAGACGTATATGGAAAAATAAATGGATCTATGTCATGCTGCTGCCCGGAGTCTTATATTTTCTCGTTTTTAAATATATCCCTATGTACGGGCTTATCATTTCGTTTCAGAATTATAAACCGTTTAAAGGGATTAGCGGGAGTGAATGGGTAGGTTTCGAACATTTTCAGCGATTATTTACAGAGCCTGATTTCTTGAATATTTTAAGCAATACGTTAATTTTATTCGGCATGAATCTCTTGTTTTATTTCCCAGTTCCGATTCTTTTAGCGCTTATGCTGAATGAGGTCAAAGGGGATCTTTTCAAAAAAACGTTTCAAACGATTGTCTATTTGCCACATTTTATGTCCTGGGTGATTATCGTCTCGATCAGCTTCGTTATGCTGACCATGGACGGCGGTATTATTAATGATATTATTGAGTATTTTGGATTCGAAAAGATTAATTTCTTGTTGGCTCCGGAGTGGTTTAGACCCACTTATATTCTTCAAGTGATCTGGAGAGAAGCAGGCTGGGGTACGATTATTTATCTGGCGGCGATTGCTTCCATTGATCCTGGGCTCTATGAAGCTGCGCGTATGGATGGTGCAGGACGAATTCGACAAATGTGGCATATAACATTGCCTGCTATACGCAGTGTGATCATAGTCTTGTTAATATTGAAAATTGGCGATGTTCTCGAACTCGGTTTTGAACATGTCTACTTGCTGCTTAACTCAATGAACCGAAATGTTGCTGAGATCATTGATACTTATGTATATACGGCAGGGTTAAAACAAGGCCAGTTCAGTTACAGTGCTGCGATCGGATTGTTTAAATCGTTTATCGGACTTGCTTTGGTTATGATTGTTAATCGAATCGCGAAGAAGATGGGCGAGGAAGGCGTTTATTAAGGTAAGAACAGGAGGGAGATACCATGGTTGAAGATAAAACGTTAGGCGGCAGAATGTTTGGCATTATCAATTATTTGTTATTAACGATTATTGGCTTAATTACACTGATCCCTTTTGTCCACGTCGTGGCAGGTTCGTTTACGACAAGTGCGGAAATGGCAGCCAAGAAATTTGTCATCATTCCGACGGACTGGAGCATAGAAGCCTATCGATTTATTTTCTCGACAAACACGATTTTCAAAGCAATGGGCGTATCGATTGGCACCACACTTATGGGAACGATCATCAGTATGTTTATCACCGCTTTGATGGCGTACGGTTTGTCCCGTAAAGATGTGGATGGCAGAAAAGTCATTATGTTTCTGGTTGTATTTACAATGCTGTTTCACGGTGGTTTGGTTCCGACGTTCCTCGTTGTGAAGGAATTGGGCATGATCGACACATATGCTTCGTTGATTCTTCCAACTGCCATTAGTGCATTTAATTTAATCATTTTGAAAAATTTCTTTCAAAACATCCCAGAGGGACTCGAAGAGTCTGCCAAGATCGATGGATGCAGTGACTTTGGTATTTTGTTTCGCATTGTGCTGCCCTTATCAATGCCAGCAATCGCAACGATCTCCTTATTCTACGCCGTCACGTATTGGAACACGTATCTTAGCGCGATTCTTTACTTGAATGAGAGTGCAAAGTGGCCGATTCAGGTCCTCCTCAGACAAATTGTCGTGCTCGCCAGCGGGATGGATGTCAGTGCGGATTTGGATAGTGTCACACCGCCTCCTGCACAATCGATTAAGATGGCTGTTATCGTCGTTGCAACTCTACCGATCTTGTGTGTGTATCCGTTCTTGCAAAAGCACTTTGCTAAAGGGGCTATGATCGGTTCCATTAAGGGATAAGGAAGAATTTCCATTAATACAAAAATCAGTATAGGAATAGAGAGGGAAATTAAAATGACTCGAAATTCAATTAAATCACCGATCGAATGGGCACGAGCTGCCTGCGATTCAATTATGAGTACTTACACCCCTATGGAGCTCCCGCCTGCTGAGCGGTGGCATTACCACCAAGGTGTTTTCTTATGCGGCATGGAAATGTTGTGGGAGGTTGAACAAGATAATCGCTATGACGCCTACATTCAGGCGTATGTCGATGGTTTGATTGACGAAAACGGCAATCTATATTTCGCACGGGATGAGTTGGATGCGGTTCAAGCGGGACTTTTGTTGTTCCGATTGGAAAAGCAGACAGGACACAGCAAATACCGGATTGCTGCGGATAAGCTGAGAAACTTGCTGAACACGCTGAATCTCACCTCGGAGGGCGGTTACTGGCATAAAGATAAATATGCCTACAACATGTGGTTGGACGGTTTGTATATGGCAGGTGTCTTCTCATTGAAATATGCGAATGCTTACGGAGATATCGCATTGCGCTCCACGGTGCTGCATCAAGAGAAGCTGATGCGCAAATATATGAAAGACGAAGAAACAGGGCTGCTGTACCATGCCTGGGACGAAAGTCGTAAGATGCCATGGGCGAATGCGGAAACCGGCTGTTCACCGGAATTTTGGGGCCGATCACTCGGCTGGTATGGCCTAGCGGTTACACAATTCCTTGATGAGCTCCCAGCGGACGAACCAGGGCGCGAAGATCTAGTTAACTCGCTGCGTGATTTCGTTCATGCGTTGATTCGTTATCAGGATGCGGAGAGCGGATTGTGGTATCAAATCGTTGACAAGGGTGATCAGCCCGATAACTGGTTGGAGACATCCTGTACGAATCTGTTCGTATACACGATTGCCAAAGCAATTAAGCACGGGGTTGTCGGCCAAGAGTGTGTGAACGCAGCAGTGAAGGGATATGAAGGACTTATCCGAACCTTACAGTTCGACGAGCAGGAGCGGGTGATATTACCACTCATCTGTATCGGGACATCAGCTGGCGATTATGAGAACTATGTGACTCGTCCGACTAGTGAGAACGACCTGCATGGCGTTGGCGCATTCGTGATGGCGTGTGTAGAAATGGAGTCACTCATGAAGTGAGAATTCTAAAAGCTTAAATTGAGTTTTGTACTAAAAGGCTGGACACTTATTCGTGTTCAGCCTTATTTTTAATAATTTTTGTAAATCGTTATTGGCTTTGTCGTAAATTAGGATCTTTGTGCGATATTGACTTTTGGTGAAAGTAAGCTGCTCCCAGTAACAAACTGGGTATTACAAATTGTAAGGGAATATGAACATAGGTCATGTTAAATTTAAAACCTATAGCTAGGTGATCGGCATATGTTTTGGTCATGATATGACCAAGAGGGGCAATAATCGCTGCAATCGGAATAAGAACGTAGCGGTAACTTTTCAAATGAAATAAATGAGCTGTTCCAACTGCGGCACCATAGATGAAAACACCAACTTTGAAAAATCCCCCTGCTACCATTAGCAGAATAACTACGGCATCGATCCGCTCGAGAAAATCAGCCACCGAGGCCATTCGTATCGTTGATAAAAGAGGATAATTTAACATACTGTACAACTGAGGTCCAAGAACGGAGATCATACCTACTATATTAAGGGATAATAAAACGCCTGCTGTCAAAACTGCAACCATCCCCACCTTTTTAAGCTTTGCATGATCTTTTAACGTCGGCCAAATCATCGTGAATACAACTAATTCCCCAAAAGGAAGACTGGTAAGGGCTGGGAATGATTCCTTCCATACGTTTTTTATTCCTGTACCGAGTACAGGTGTAAGCTGTTTCAGGTCAACTACTCCTGAAGCATAAACGATGATCCATGTGCTAAGGGATATGATCAGAACACCGGGAACCACCATTTCTGCCATCCGTCCAAACACTTCGAAACCACCGCGGAGCGTATAAATAATTACGGCTACAAAACTGGCAAGAATAAAAATTTCTGGGGTTCCAACTAAAATTGTAGATATCATAAGATCTGAGAAATCTCGACTGATCCTTGCAGCTTGAGATGTGAAATAAATAATATAAGTGATACTGAGCGGATATCCAATGTACTTACCAGAAATTTTTTGAATGATTTGGATCAAGGACTCATTTGGATAATACCCAGATAATTTGGTATAGACGGACATTAAAATAAGCCCCAACACCATGCCTATTAATACGGCGAGCCAAGCATCTTGTTTAGCTTCCGCTCCTAACGCAAAAATGACAGCACTTCCTATTTCAAAAGCTAACATCATAAGAAAGAGTTGTTTGATACCTATTTTCTCTTGATTCATATCGCCCTCACCTTTTACCAAGTCATCCTATTTTGTTTGAATTAGATATCATTATTAGCGTTCGCTTTCTTTTTAAACGAAAGTTTAGGAATTAGGTATTATTTACCTTAATTTGTCGAAAGATAATAGTTGGAAATTGCAAATAGAACAACTCGCTTGTTAGAGGAGAAATGATGAAGAATATTCGTAATTTATTTTTTCCCGCCGTGCTCATCACTTTTATTGGATGGTGTATGTATTTCTACTTACAGGAAATTACGTCGAAATTATTAGTTCATCTCCATTTGTATAGTTACACTATTTTGGAAATGCTGTTGGCCGCAATGGGAGCTTTCTACATGGTCATTATGATTGTTATTTTGATAGGGTATCTTTTCGTAATGGTGGTGAAAAAATAAAGGCTTAATAGTGAGGGAGATTTAGCAATGGGAAAAGGGTCCTTAGGTTGGTTAAAAAGTTTAGTGGCTTCTAAACGAAAGCCCGCGAACTTTCTCGAACAATCATCCACAATCCTCGCGGAACCATTGGAAAGTAATCTGCTTAGCACGGATCTTTTACAGAATGTTGGACAATTGAAAACGATCTTTGATCGTTCTTCTGACATTGTGTTTAGGGAGTTTCAAGTAGGTGCGACGCAAAAAGGGACGCTTCTTTTTTTAGACGGCCTTGTCAATATGAAATTGATTGACGACGATGTCATAAAACCTCTGTTGGAATACGGGAAAAATAATTTAACACAACCGATATTTCGTTATGAGGAAATGGAAAATTTACTTCGGAATCAAGTGATTTCTGCTGCGCAGGTAAGCAGTGGGGCTAATTTTCAAGATGTGATAGATCATGTGCTTTCCGGGGATACCGCATTGATTCTTGATGGCGCAGAACGAGCTTTATTCGTCAGTGCAAGAGAATGGGAGTCCCGTGCGGTTGAAGAACCAGCAACGGAAGCTGTGATCCGTGGTCCTAGGGACGGATTTACGGAAAACCTGCGGACCAATACCAGTCTCATTCGCAGGAGATTGAAAACCCCCCAGCTCAAAATGGAAGCGATGAAAGTAGGACGGTTATCAAGAACTGAGGTCGTCATTACTTACTTGGATCATATTGCTGATGAAGCTCTGGTGGCGGAGGTTCGTGAAAGAATCGGCAGGATTGATATCGATGCGATTCTCGAAAGCGGATATATCGAGGAATTAATTGAAGACACTCCGCGTTCCATTTTCCCCCAGGTGCAGAGCACGGAAAGACCGGATAAAGTCGTTGGCAATTTATTGGAAGGGAAAGTAGCGATTATCATCGATAATACGCCTTTTGCCCTGTATGTTCCGGTTACCTTTTATGAAATGCTGCAGGCAAGTGAAGATTATTATGGGCGCTTTATGATTTCGACGGCGATCCGTTGGATACGCTTTTTGTTTTTGGTAATTGCCCTGTTTTTGCCATCTCTCTATATTGCTTTATTAACATTTCATCAGGAATTGGTTCCGTCAACCCTGTTATACAGTGTGGCTTCCTCCCGTGAAACGGTCCCCTTTCCAGCTATTGTCGAAGCCTTGCTAATGGAAGTAGCCTTTGAAGGATTGCGGGAAGCTGGTGTGCGTTTGCCTAGGCCGGTAGGACAGTCGGTGAGTATAGTCGGAGCTTTGGTAATTGGTCAGGCCGCTGTTCAGGCGGGCATTGTTTCCGCACCCATGGTTATTGTCGTATCCATCACCGGTATCGCTTCTTTTATCATTCCCAGCTTCAGCCAGGCGGTCGCGATCAGATTGCTGCGTTTTCCCATGATGTTTTTAGCGGGATCACTGGGATTATATGGCATACTATTAGGCATATTGTTTATCATGAGCCATATGTGCCGCCTTCGCTCATTCGGCATGCCCTATTTGTCACCTTTGGCCCCTTTACATTTTGGTGACTTTAAAGATGTGCTTGTACGGGCGCCTTGGTGGAGTATGACGAATCGACCGGAAGAAGGCGCAAAAAGAAACCCGCAGCGAATGAAAAGGTCCATGCGTCCCGGTCAGCCGAACCGCAAGGAGTAGGATTTTCTACGGAAGGGTAATGTTGGATGAAAACACGAATTTTATTGGGATTGATCCTTTTGACGATGCCGATTCTCTCGGGCTGCTGGAGCCGGATTGAGGTCAATGACCTTGCATTTGTAACCGCGGCAGGAATCGATAAGATGGAGGATGGCAAAATCCGTTTAGCGCTGCAAGTGGCTATTCCGAGAATGTTAGGTGCTGCGGGTCAAGGAGGCTTTGGCGGGGAAAAAGATATAGGAACTAAAGCTGTATGGATTGTTTCAGAAAAGGGAGAAACGATTCTGGATGCCTATCGGAGACTCCAGGAGAAACTGCCGCGCCGAATTTTCTTTTCCCACAGCGGTATTATTATTATTGGCGATCAAATGGCTCGAGGCGGTGTTTCACCGATACTCGATTTTTTTATAAGACAACGGGAAGCGCGTATGCGCAGTTACATCATATTCACAAAAGGGGAATCTTTAAATATTCTCAAGTTTATCCCCAAACTCGAAAAAATACCGGCTGAAATCATGAGAGAACAAGTGAAACAGCACATTGGTGTAAGGATAAATTTGAAGGATTTTGTCCATATGCTGGTGACAGAAGGTGTGGAACCGGTTGCTGCTGAAATGGAACTCGCTTCTTCGAACTTAGCAAATGAAGAGGATTCCAAGGCGCCATCTCCGTCAAATTTGGAAACCAACCTGTCGGTCAAAGGATCAGCGATATTCAAGAAGGATAGATTAGTCGGTTGGATGAATGATTTAGAGACGAGAGGAGTTCTTTGGCTTCGCAAGGAAATGAAAACGGGCGTTGTCACCGTAAACATTCCGAAGGAAAAGGGAAATGGAAAAATAAGTGTTTTAATATTGAAGGCAAAGACTCAAATCACTCCGATTCTTAGGAATGGAGAATTAAACATGGAAGTGAAAGTGAGAGCTGAGAACGAACTTTATGAGAATAACTCGAAATTGGATGTCAGTGATCCTAAAGTGATTCAGTTTGTGGAAAATGAATTGGAAGAGGATCTCAAACAAAGAATCCAAATCGTACTCGATATGGCGCAAAAAAAATTCGAATCAGATATTTTCGGATTTGGCATTGAAGTGGAACGGAGATATCCAAAAGAGTGGAAGAATAAGTATAAAGAACATTGGGAAGAAGAATTTCCAAAGCTGAAAGTCAATATCATTGCTAATATGACAGTAAACCGTACAGGTTTAACGAATAAACCTTTGATTTTGAAAGTGAAGGAGTCCGAAAAATAATGAAAGTCATCCTGATTGTAGTTCTTTTTGGACTTCTTGCTTCTCGAGATGTGCCCGGATTGATGAGGAACAAAAAGTACCGTAAAGATTTGGTTGTATACAGTTTTTTGATGATGGTAGGGATGACCTTGAGTTTTCTTGCTATTTTCCATGTTTACCTTCCGATCTGGCCGCATAGTTAAAGGAGTATCATACATCAATAGTAATAGGAATTGGAAAGCAGGACGTCCATCAGGACGTCCTTTTCATGTTTCCTACGTTAGATGAATGATAATTAAGGAATCCCGAACAAACCAAACTATGATAAAATAAAATCTAAATAATAGAAATACGCATAGATTCAGAGTTTGCTAGGGAGCGGATTTGCCGGAGCGCGCCATCAGGAGGTACAGGATATGAAAAGAACGTTAGCCGTAAGCGATATACATGGCTGTGTGGATGAATTCAAGCAATTACTCGATAAAGTAAATTTTAATGCCGTAGAAGATCAGCTCGTGCTGCTTGGTGATTACGTGGATCGAGGGCCGCAAAGTCGGGAAACCGTGGAATTGGTTATGCATTTGGTGCGAGAAAAGGGAGCGATTGCGCTCAAAGGAAATCATGATCAACGTTTCGTGGATGTTCTGGGGGACGTAGATTCACTAACAGAAATGAAGTTTTTTGAGCATGGAGGCATCCAAACTTTTAAAAGCTTCTGCGGGACCGAGGCTCTTGACTTGAAGCAATCGAAAGAACGAATCCGGGCAAAATTTAGCGATCATATTTCATTTCTAAATAATCTTCCGTTCTATTACGAGGACGAGACGCACATTTATGTTCATGCTGGGCTTAACCCCGCATTTTTGGATTGGAAAACTCAGCCAGAAAGGGACTTTATGTGGATTCGAGCTCCTTTTGTCCAGCAGCGAACCGTCGTTAAAAAAACAGTCGTTTTTGGGCATACACCAGCTAAGGATATTCATGGGAAAGCAGATGTTTGGTTCGATCGTGATAAAATCGGCATTGATGGCGGCTGTGCTTACGGCTTGCAAATCAATTGCTTGGAAATCAAGGGCAGGAATCAATACAAGACCTACTCGGTTGCTTCCAAAGGGAGTTGGAGATAATCGATGGGATAGCATCGGGCTAGCCCTTTAGCAAGAAAGATCAAGAACCGTTATTTTAAATAGCTTACACTGTATTTAGAATGCTGGAGGGGGCAACCGATGGACACCGATTACTTTGTGCAGATTCAGAAGACCTTGGATTATATTGAAGATCACCTTTCTGAGCCTTTATCTGTTGCTTGTTTAGCTCAAGTCGCTTGTTTCTCTGAATTCCATTTTCATAGAGTCTTTCAAACCATGGTGGGAGAAGCTGTGATGGAGTATGTTCGGAAAAGAAGATTAGCGAGCGCGGCCTATCAGATCGCACATACGGAGAAGAAGTTAATCGATATTGCCCTCGACAATGGGTTCCAGTCCCATGAGAATTTCACTCGAGCATTTAAAAAAGTTTTTGAACGTACGCCGCTTGCTTACCGTAAACAAGGCATACTGACGCCAGTTTATGCGAAAGTGAATGTGCTGCAAAGAAAATTCAACCCAAAGAGGAGAGACTTTGAGCTACGCTCAAAGATCCCTATATTAGGAGGAATTCGAATGGAATATCAACTGAAGACGAAGCCTGCTTTTAAACTGATTGGCTATGAACTGAAAACGTCCTGCAAAGAGGGAAGAAACCATCGTGAAATCCCTGCATTCTGGGGCTCGTATCTACAAGAGGGCAAGGGGAATCGCATTCCCAATCGTGTACATGCAGATTCACAAGTTGAGTTGGGCATTTGTACGGATTTCAACATGGAGACTGGTGATTTAAGTTATATTATCGGAATGGAGGCCACAGGTTTTGAAGGTGTGTCTGCCGATCTGGTGAGCCGTGAATTTCCGGAGGCAAGGTATGCTGTGTTTACAACACCGAAGGTGACTCAGGATCAATTTTCTGCATCCATTCAGAGCACGTGGAAGTCCATTTTCGAAGAGTGGTTTCCTCACTCCGGCTATGAACATGCAGGTGGTGCGGAGTTCGAACTGTATGATGAACGCTGTAACCCATCCAAAAATGAGCTCATCCAAATGGACATTTATATTCCGATCAAGGAAAAATAGAGCAGCATTGCTTGTAACAAATAGGAATCATTTGTAACCAAAATGACATCTGGTTTTCATCTTCCTTTAAGGTTCGGAGCCTATAATGAAATTCGACCCCCTTTTTAAATATATATACTTGAAGACCCGCAGCCCGTTGCTGTGGGTCTCTTTTTTGCGTTTGGGCTTGTGAGCTTGCGGTGAGTAGAGCGTAGAGTGGTAGCGCGATATCCGAGCCTATGTAGCCGCGACTCGCCCATCACTACGCTCGAACAAGCTCGTTTCCGCCGCCAAGACACGGAAATCGAGGTAAACCGCCCTCGTTACCGTATTGCTTAGTAGCCGTCACCTTAGGAAAATGAACCTAGTTTAAGTAAGGTGACAGGGTAATTGTTAAGAAAAGACAGCAGAGCAAAACGTGTCTATTTGCAAGCAAGCAGTGGCAGTATACGATGATATCGCCGGCAGAACAGCAGGCTCACATTTGGAAAGGGTGAACACAACATGGAGGAAAGAGTGACCGGCTTAAATAAGAAGCTAAGCCAGCGGAAGCCAATTCCAACCAAGCCGATTCCGTCCACATTCCGAGGCCGCTTGATACGGGATCGACATTTGTATCTGATGCTTCTGCCTGTGATCGGATTTTATCTATTATTTAAATATGCTCCGATGATCGGCGAGATTATTGCCTTCAAGGACTACCGATTCGCCGACGGCATCTTCGGCAGCAAGTGGGTAGGGTTTAAACACTTCACAAGCTTGTTCCAAAGCATCGATTTCTGGAGAGTACTAAGAAATACGTTGCTGCTCAATGTGTACAGCCTTGTTTTTGGATTTCCGGTACCCATTCTACTCGCACTTCTGCTTAATGAGGTACGCAAGGAGTGGTACAAACGGACCGTTCAGAATCTGCTCTACTTACCTCATTTCATCTCATGGGTTGTTCTTGGGGGCATCTTCATTGCTATGCTTTCACCGAGCACGGGGGTTGTCAATTTGGTGCTAACGAAAGTGTTTGGCATCGAGCCTATATACTTCATGGCTAGCTCCAGCTGGTGGCCTGTTGCTTACACCTTATCAGGCATATGGCGGGAAGCGGGCTGGGGCACGATTCTTTATTTGGCTGCAATGGCCTCGATTGATCCGCAGCTGTATGAGGCCGCCAAGATGGACGGTGCTTCGAAACTGCGTCAGATTTGGCATATTACATTGCCCGGCATTCGCAGTACAATCGCTATCCTGCTCGTTCTCCGCATGGGGCACATGATGGATGTGGGGCTTGAGCAGACACTGGTGCTGCAGAATATGTCTGTCTTGGATGTTGCGGATGTAATTAGTACATACGTGTACCGTGTTGGTTTGCAGAATATGAATTACAGCTATACGACGGCTTTAGGCTTGTTCCAATCTGCAGTTGGGTTGATACTGGTCGTAGGCGTAAATAGATTGACTCGAGCGTTCGGAGAACGGGGGTTATGGTAAGCGATGCAAAGTTTATATAAAAAGCAATCCCTTTTATCCCGCTTTGGGACGTCAGCTAATTATGCGATTCTCGGCTTTCTTTCGTTAATTGCCTTATACCCGTTCTGGTATGAGGTTGTATCGTCCTTCAGCAGCAGCAGGGCTATTACAGCGGGTGAGGTGACACTGTGGCCGGTCGAATTCAATACGGAGGCCTATAAACGACTTTTCCAGGATGGGCAGCTCTTTGTAGCGATGGGCAATACGGTGCTGGTAACCATTGTCGGCACCGTACTCAATATGACACTTACCTTACTGGCCGCTTATCCGCTTTCCAGACGAAGACTGATGGGACGTAATGGGCTGCTCATATTCATCACCTTCACCATGTTGTTCGTTTCGGGCGTAATCCCGAATTTTATACTCGTTAAATCATTAGGACTTATGGATACCTATTGGGCGCTTTGGCTTCCCTCATTAATCAGTACGTACAACATGTTTGTGATGAAAACGTTCATGGAAGGTTTACCGGAGGAGGTGGAGGAATCAGCGTCGATCGACGGCGCAGGGGATTGGCGAATTCTGATTCAAATCATTTTACCGCTATGCAAACCGATCATAGCTGCCATTTCACTCTTTTATGCCGTAGGCTGGTGGAACTCTTACTTCAATGTCTTACTGTACATTACCAAAACAACCAAGCATACTTTGACGCTCAAGCTCTATCAAATGATCCTGCAGGTGGATCAGAATCTACTGGATCAAGGAGCCGGAAGCGAGGGTATTGCAGAGATAACGCTTACTCCCGAAGGGATTAAAGCGGCAGCGATTGTCATTGCAGTCACGCCAATTCTGGTCGTGTACCCGTTCTTGCAGAAGCATTTTGTCAAAGGCGTCTTGATTGGATCGGTCAAAGGCTGATATCTCGGGGCAAATAGTCCTTGATATATACCACACAATATTTAGGGGGATGGAACCATTGAAAATGACTAAACATGCGTGGAAACCAGTTCTTGCAGCAAGCTTGTCATTAGCAGTATTCGCTTGCAGTTCTAATACGACCACAGAGGGTGGCAGTTCAGCAAAGCCTCAAGGAAGTGCAGCTGCGACGGCAACAGCGGCCGGTCCGAAGAAAGAAATCAGCATTTCTGCCTTTGATCGTGGAACAGTAGCCGCAGAGGAAGGCAGCTACGAGAGCAACCGTTGGACAAAGTGGATGAATGAGAATTCACCGGCTAAGGTAACCTGGGTGCCGGTACCTCGTGCGCAGGCTCAACAAAAGCTAAGTACCCTCGTGGCTTCCGGAAGCGCGCCTGATCTCATCTGGGAGTACGACCGCAACTATATTGCGCAATTGGCCAACCAAGGTGCCATACAACCAGTAGACGGTTTTATCGAGAAATATAGTACGACTTTGAAAAAGTATCTGCAGGAGCATCCTGAGCTCAAATCAGCAACGACGATTAACGGCAAAATGTATGCTGTTACCAGCAGTCGAAGCATAGAAGGGCTTGCTAATCATGGAATGTGGATTCGTCAAGATTGGCTGGATAAGCTGGGCTTGAAAGCGCCGACGACAACAGAAGAACTGATCGAGGTGGCCAAGAAATTTAAGGAAGCGGACCCGGACGGTAACGGTAAAGCAGATACAGTACCAATTGCGTTTAATGGCAACGGTGTACAAATCATTAGAGCTCTCTTTTTCGTGAATGAGAATCAATGGTATTTGGAGGAGGGCAAGCTCAAGTTTGGCAGAACGTTGGATCGTTATAAGGATTCTGTTGCCTATCAGAAATCGTTGTTCGATCAAGGCTTGTTGGATAAAGAATATATCACGGATAGCAACTTCCAGCGCGCGCGTCAAATGTTGACTACTGGCAAGGCAGGTATTTATTTTGCTGGTTGGGATATTCAGAACGAATTCATGGATCTCAAGAAGAACGTACCGGACGCCAAGATGGTTCCATTGGAACCAGTAGCTAGTAAATATGGAAAAAACGGCTTGTATCAGGAGCTTCCGGCGAATATTCTGGTAGCCTTTAACAGTAAAATGAAAGAGGATAAAATCGAATCAGCCGTTAAATTCCTCGATTGGATGATGGAGAAAGGCGATATGTCGATGAAGTTCGGCGAGGAAAACGTCCATCACAAGCTAGTGGATGGTGTGATTCCGCAAAAAATCGACGCTGATAAATTCCGTAAGGAAGTTGGCTACGCTGCTGAGTATGCGATTGTAACTGATTTCAGCCTGAAAGCCGAGTGGTTCCCGACCATGGCTGCTCAGGATGCGCTCTCCCAGGAATATGCCAAATTGAAAACACAGTCGCTAGGTGTGGCACTCAAAAACAAATATCGCAGAGACATAGCCTTTAGCCCGGATATTCCGGAAGTAAGCCAATTGATCGCCACGTTCCATCCGATTGCTACGCAAATCGAGGTAAAAGCCGTAACTGGAGGCGGTGGATCAACCCCAGAGGCTGCAATGGAAGAGGCACGTAAAGAGTGGAAGCGTCTTGGTGGAGATAATGTTGAGAAGCTTGCACAAGAGTGGTATGAGAAGAATAAAGAGTTCTTGAAATAATCAGTGCACGCCCAATATATATAACTGAATTTGCGGGAAGGCGGCTTGCTTGAAGCGTAGGCTGACCTTCCCGTTGTTATTCAACAAACCCAATGGGAGGGATTGTTCAGCATGAGCGTAAATGAGACTATTCTTGATCACAAAGCACTTTTGATAAAAGCAATCAAAGCCAAAGAAAGTGAGTATGATTCTCAGGTTTGTATGCTTCGTCGTCCTTTTCATAGCCCGGGGTATCATACCACGCTTACGGCGAAGAATCACCCAACGACTCATCCAACTTATCAATCGCTGCTCTATGCGGTTGGCTTGCTAAATACGGAAATGAAGGAATATGAACAAAGGGCCTATGATATCATTGGCCTCCTATTATCCTTGCAGGATCGCAATCCGCTAAGTGATACTTACGGGATATGGCCTTGGTTTTATGAAGAGCCGCTTACACAGATGGCTCCTCCTGATTGGAACTGGGCGGACTTTTGCGGCAAGGAGCTGCTTCTTGCTGTACTGCGTCACGGTCATAAGATGCCTGAAGTGCTGAAAGATCAAATCCGAGAATCGGTAAGCTTTGCATGTGACGCGATTATCAAACGGAATGTAGGACCGCACTATACGAATATTGCGATTATGGGGGCATTTGTGACCTTGATTGCAGGTAGGGTGTATGATCGGAAGGATTATGCAGATTATGGGCTGGAACGATTGGAGAAGCTTCAGCACTATACAGCAAAACTAGGGACCTTTCAAGAATTTAATAGTCCTACCTATTCCGTCATTGCCATTGTGGAGCTTTCTAAAATTCACGAGTATTCCCTCAATTCTCGTGCTAAGGACATAGCCGCCGAATTGTTAGACATGGTCTGGCGAATGTTGGTCGAGCATTATCATCCGGTCACCCAGCAATGGGCTGGTCCGCACAGCCGCAGCTATAGTACCTTATTGACGAATAAGGCTAAGTCTTTCCTGCAAGTGACTACCGATAGTAGGCTGGTTTTCTTTGCCTCTGAGGATTTGGATTATGATGCAGAGTGGTATGGCAGCGGAATCCAATGTCCGAAACAGTACGTTGAGCAATTTGCCCGAGTAGAGGTGCGTGATCTTAGGCAGCCTTATTACCGCAATGAGGAAACCGGATTCGTGAAATGGGCGGAGACTTACATCACGCCGCAGTATGCGATCGGAGTGTTTAGGAAAGAGATCATGTGGAATCAAACAAGAGGGATGGTCGCTTATTTCGATAATGGCGGGCAGCCCACTTATTTGCAAATGCGCTGCTTACATGATGGATATGATTATTGCTCGGCTGTTCTCAGTGTTGCAGCGAGCCGCAACCAACTGCTGTTAGGCGTAAACTTTCTAACGAACGGTGGGGATACACATCCGAATTTGGATCGTATTCAAGGCCGTATAGAGGCGACTGATTTCCGGATTCGCATGGAATTTGGAGGTTGCTTGGAGCGAATGAGCATTGAGCAGGAAGGCGCTGTAGCACAAGTGCAGATCAATGGACTGCCTCTGCGTTTCGAAAGCTTATATGCTGCCTTTGAGGGTGATGGAAAGAACCAACTGGGCTACGGCGACAAAAACGTTTCCTCCGCTACAGCCGGTTGGAACTGGGAATGGAGCAAACAGGGAGACATCTATGGACTAGATCTGGTTATTTACGCAGGCGAGCGGCAAATATTAGATTTCCAAGCTATGGACAAAGCTGCTTTTTTATTCACGTTAGCTATAGGTGACTCGGTGAAGGAATTGCCTCTGATTCTCATTGAAGAAGAAGCGGAGCACGTGACAGCAAGGCGAGATGATAATCGTGCGGGCGGTTCGCAGCAACAGCTGTCGATTTCCTTGAAGCCGAATGACAAGCATCCGAACTAGATGAAGCAAAAAAAAGGAGCTCGCCAATTAAATGGCGGTCTCCTTCCTTTTTTCAATCATTTCTGAGAGCAGCATTAGCACTAGCCCCTGTCCATAAAGCGTTGGATAACACGGGATTGTGTTATAAGCTTCAATCGTTGGCATAACAGGTGTTCCGCCTGATACGCCAATTACTTCCCCGTTTGGCAAAACCTTTGATAGAATAGATTCAGCGGCGCGATAGGCTGCCTCTTTGCTGGATGGATCCAGCAAACCGCGTTTCACGGCTAATAGAATGCCGCAAGCGATACCGGCGCTGCCTGAAGTCTCCGGATAGTAATCAGGTTGATCCATGACAGTGGTCCATAGACCATCTGCTTGTTGATATCGGATAAGCCCATGCATCATAGCGCGGTAACGCTCTAAAGTTTCTTCGGGCACTTCGGTGAGGCCCTCGAGTTCTTGCAGGATCATCGGCGTTGCGATTGCGATCCATGCGTTAGCTCTCGTCCAGCGCGCAGCGGACATATGATCCTGTGCGATGCAGTTCCAACCGTGGAACAGCACACCTGATCTATCGTCCTGAAGCAGTCGTAAGTGGAGGTCAAGCTGATTGACAGCTTCCTGGGCATAGGCGGTTTCACCGGTAAGGCGGGCAAGACGCGCTAGGAATAGATCGACCATGAAGATCGTGTCTGCCCATACCTGCTCGGGGAAGCTGGCATTTTCGGTGACGGTATGCTCAAACGCGCCTTCCCTTGTACGGGGAGCTTCAGTCAGCATCCACTTCCCGATGCGCTCGGCAGTTTCCAGAAAGACGGGGTCCTTCGTGTGACCGTAAAGAGCAGGGAATATGGCGAAGGGAGCCATGGAGTTAATGACCTTCAAATGCTCCGATTTATGCATGTTTTGGCGTGCCCATGAGGTTAGATGATTCAGGATCTCCTGTTTTTGCGTGCTTTCATAATAGGCTAGTATCGATATGACGCCGACGCCGGGAACCCAGTCCCAGTGATGAATATCCAAACCCCAATTTCCCGAATGATCAGATAGCATGTAATCATAGATCTGGCTCGCGGTTTGTTCGAGATGAGCAGATGTTAGTGCAGTTGGCATTGTCGTATTCCTCCATGAAAGTGTAGTATCTACATTCACTATACTATGCAGGATGACCGCGAGGCTTGGCGTATGCTCTTATTGACTTGGGGTATTGTCTACGAAATATAACAAAGGAAGTGAAGAGTTGTGAGCGGGGTGAAATCGGAAAACTTAGAACGGGTGGAGCGGCCTGATGCCATTGGAGCGGCAATAGACGAGTGGACGAATCTGACACTCTCTGCCTTTCCCGTTCATTGTTTGTATCGAACGACGAGCTTGTACCAGCGCAACTTCCATTCGCACAGCGGATTCGAATTTTATTTATGTATACAAGGCAGCGGCAAATACATTGCTGGTGAACGGATTCATACATTAGGACCAGGAAGCTTTACGGTCGTAAGGCCTATGGCCATGCATAGATCGCGCCCGGATATGGAGGTTCCTTTTCATCGCTATGTCCTTGCCGTCGAGAAAGGCTATCTGGAAGGTTTGTACGAGCGTGATATGCAGATAGCTGCATGGATTGAGCAGTGGCTTCCAGGACCGGGCAGCGACTCCCTTCATGTCCAATTAAATGCCCGCCAATTGCTGGGCTTGCAGGAAACGCTTAGTCAGCTGGAGCGGGAAATCAGGGAACAGCAGCCGGGATATCCCCTTGCTGTGAAAGGGCTCCTGCTGCATATGTTTACTCAGTTAGGCCGTTATCAGACGGATATAAGCATTGTTCAGCCGGGATCGGGAGAACGAAAGAGGGTCGTCGAAAACATATTGAGCTATATGATGGAGCACTACCAGGAATCTTTGCGTATAGAGAATTTGTGCGGACAGTTTCACCTTTCGCGATCGTATCTTTGTAAAATTTTCAAACAGGATACAGGGGTTTCCGTCAATGAGTTTCTAATTGCCTATCGCATCAACAAAGCAAAGCAGTACTTACAAGGGAGCGATCTGCCCATAACGGAGGTTGCAGCTTCTGTAGGATTTCAGGATATTTCCCACTTTTGTCATACGTTCAAAAGATTGACGGACTTGACGCCGAGTGGTTATCGGAACCTGTACCTTTCAATTTAAATTCGTACATCAACTGGCATGCTGGGCAAGAGAGTTCTCTTGTCTCAGCATGCTTTTTTCCATTCATGGAAGTGACCTAGGGGCGGATCAAGTTACATCTTTTAAGACGTTTTTATTGAGAGAGTTGAATTGCACTCATACAGCGTTGGATCGAAAGAAATGCGACGTCCGACAAAAACTGTCTATTGTGATTTCAACTGCATTTGATAAGGTTAGTCTCATCATACAATGGAACCCAAGATTTGGGTGGAGGTGAGAGGAAGTGTGACGTCATTGTAGGCAATCATGCGAATATTTAAGTCAGGCTATTTATTAGGAGAAGGGTGTTCTGTAATGTTAAAAAAAATAGGTCCCATCATCTTAGCGATATTATTGTTTATTCAAACCATAGGTATGGCATCGACTGACGCACCTATCGCGTATGCGGCCGAGTCGGATGTGCCAAAGCTGCTAAGTGGTAATACAATAGGCCAGTTATTTCCGGAAAATACACCGGTCATTGATACTGGAGCCGTATATAATTGGCAGCAGGAAGGGCTCTATGCGACGAATCCTGGGCTTTTGGCTGCAGATTCTGGCGATGCGGCCCAAATGACAGACGGTTCTGTAAGCGTTGTCACGTCAACCTACAGTCAATCAGGAGCAGCTCACGGAACGTTGGTCTATGACCTGCAAGCCGTATACCGGGTATCCGCCTTGCAGGTTTGGTCCGAATTCTCGGGAACAAGCGGTTTAAAGCAGGTTGAGATTTATGCAAGTATCGACGGTGTGAATTACAACCGCGTTGCGGTTACCGAAAGTACATACGGGGATGTCGCAGGCATCGTTCCTGTGACCAGCAACATCAAACCTTCCCCTTATGCCAGATATGTAAAGGTCATCCTGCACAAAAATCCGGCCAAGCTCATGATGAGCATAGGAGAAGTGGCGATATGGGGTGACGCTGCGGAAGCGCCGGCGATTCTAAGCAATAACCAGTTAAAAGCCGGTGGTCACTATGTCACAGGGATGCCAAAGCTGGATACAAAGGCAACCTATAAATGGAGCACCGAACAGCCTTTTGTGACGCAAGCTGGTTTAATGACGAGCGACAATGAAGCCGGCGCTAAGAATGATGGGAGCGTCAGCGGCTTGCCTGATCTAATTGACGGTTCGAGCACGGAGGAAACGGCAGATACGATAGCCAGTATGGCCGCAGGTTCCCAAGGAAAATACGGAACGGTAACTTTTACATTAAATGATATGTATCAGATCGGGAATATCGATGTTTGGTCCAAAGCGGAGAGCGGTAATTTCATGGACGGCTATGAAGTTTTGTTAAGCGTCGATAACGTTAATTATTTCTCAAGCGGATACACTGCGAATCCGAACAGCCGATATGAAAGTGGCATGGTCAATACGCCTTCCTACGGCACCCCCGGCAAGCATGCGAAATATGTAAGAATCGTCATGCATAATGCGAACGACTCCGACCGACTGATTGCGGGGGAGATCGCAATCTGGGGCTGGAAGCTGTATGATGTGACGCTTGCCAAGAAAGACAACCCGGATCAGGTCGAATTCACGACCTATGTGAAAAATTACAACACGCTATATTTGGATTGGTCTGCGTATAATTCCGTAGTCAACAAGGTTAATAAATACAGCATCTACATTCGGAAGAGCGACTTTACGACAACAAACGGACTACCCGCTCATGTGACGGCCGATAACGGATCGGTTGAACAGAAGGGGAAGTTTCTGCTTGTTTCATCTTTGGAGCCAGAGACGACTTATTACATCGCAGTAACTCCGACGAGCACCGCCTCGGGCGAACGCAAGGATGTCAGCACGGTCAAAATCACGACACCTAGTGTTCTCGGCGGGGAGAAGGTCGGGGACATCTTCGCTATTAACGATACGCCTTATGGCGGAGGTAATTATGTGCAGCACGGGAGCAAAGAGGATGAGAACATCATCCGCAAGCTTATTCTGACGAGAGGCATCGAAGGGATTAACTTCAACCGTTGGTGGATTCATGATTCTTGGGTCAAAACGTTCTCCAATAAATACGGGGTTGGGTTCCATACGTTCTACCACGGGCCACAAGATGTTCCGATGGAAAACAAACAAGGAACCTGGTCCTTCTCCACGGTTAATGAGCCTGACTTAAAGGGCACAAATCCTTCTGCACTAGCCTTGCAATTTAAGCAAAACCACGAGAGCTTGAAGGCGGTGGATAGCCGAAATTTACTTGTTGAGCCTGCTCTTGGCGGAACTGAACCCGCAAGTATGACTTGGCTTGAGAACTTATATAAATCAGATGGGCAAAATGGGGCTTTAGTGAAAACCTATTTTGACGTGCTTGATGTACACCCCTATGTGAAAAACCATGAAGGCAGCTTGCCAGGACTTATTCCAGGCGCGCCGGAAATGCTGATTAAGAAAATTGAAGATATCCAGGCGCTGAAAGCCAAATATGGCGATCAGGAGAAACCGATTATCTTCACGGAGCTAGGATGGAGCACCTATACGGGAAGCAGTTATCTTCGTCCAGTGAATCAGATCACACAGCGCAACTATTTGGCTAGAGCTTATATGCATGCGATTGCAGGCGGGATTAAGAGAATGCACTGGTACGATTTCCAAGATGACGGACTCGATGCGACCAATCTAGAGCATAATCTGGGACTCATCGACTGGAACGGCATTCCGAAGCCAAGCTATTATGCTTACTATATGATGTCTAAGGTACTGAAAGACGCCAAATACGTAAGAGCCCAGCCGAATGTCGAGCACCCGTACTATGGATATGAATATTGGCATGAAGGGAAAAATCAGTATATCACATCGCTCTGGGCGGCGGATGAATCAACCAAAACAGCAACCTTCAAAACGAAGGACGCCGGGCTTACCGTTGTGGGTATTGACGGAAGCTATACCTATTTGCCAGTCAGCGATGGAAGCGCAAGCTTAACGATTAATGGCGCACCTGTGTTTATTTACTCCAGCACGGGCGTGGAGATTTCGTCCATTGATGATTCCTTTGTGTTAAAGACTCCATCGGTGGATGTTAGACGTGGAGAGATTATCCACGCTGCGATCAACCGATTCGGGATGGGTGCGGAGCTGGACGGAAGGTTGGAGCTAATTGGTCCATCCGATGAATGGAAGCTGGAAGGTGACGTGAACTTTACAGCGGGAACGACTGCCATTCCGATTGCTATTCCCGTTCCGCTTAACGCGGAAGAGAAGATCCAGGAGCTTACGCTCCAAGTCATCTCGGGCACATCGCTTGTTGCGTCCATGAAATTAAAGGCCAATGTGCTGGAAACAGTCAAAGTCCGCATGGTTCCTGAGATTGCTGTACCCGGGCAATGGGATCAATGGAACGCGGCAATTTATGTGGAGAATGCGACTGAGGACAAAGAACTTAACGGCACTATAAGCGTTACCGAGGCTGTATATTTGGTCTTAGGACAAAGCGGCCCGATTGCTTTCAATGGTCTCTTGCCTGGGGAAATCAAGAAAATAACGATTCCGATCATCGAGCTCCCGGAGCAAGCGAGAGCCAAGTTAAAGCTCACGGTGGAGCTGGATAGCGGATTTACGAAGCTCGTGGAGAGACCATTTAACTTTATTGCAGCTGTGAACGACCAGACGGCACCGATCATAGATGGCAGCCTGTTAGAGGCAAGCTGGCATAATGGCATGCCTATCGACATTAACCGATCGGATCAAAATAAGAACATCGCCAATTGGGGCGGTGAGCAGGATTTAAGCGGCAAAGGCTATCTGAAGTGGGACCGCAGCCATCTCTACTTTGGTATGGAGGTAAAAGATAATATCCATCATCAAAAAGGCACTGGCGGCGACATGTGGCAGGGGGATAGCATACAGTTCTCCGTGGATACGGGAAGAGTTAACGGCATCGGCAGCGCGGAAAACAACGAGTTCGGTATCGCGCTAGGAGAACAAGGACCGATGGTCTGGAGATGGTTGTCAGCTAACGGTAAACCAACAGGGGAGATGACGACTGTGCAAGCGGTAGTTAATCGCAGCGACATCGCCACCACCTATGAGCTCGCGATTCCGTGGTCGGAGCTGCTGCCTGAAGGCCAATCGCCACAGGACAAAGACATTTTTGGGTTTTCCATGCTGATTAATGAGAATGACGGCACTACCCGACGCGGTTGGCTTGAATACATGAGCGGGATTGGTTCCAGCAAAAATACACAGTTGTTTGAAGATTTGATTTTAACCGAAATCGCTGCGCCCGAAGTGCGGGTAACAGGGGTTACGCTGGACCAAATGACGGCATCATTGAATCTGGGAGAAACGACCGTCCTGAATGCGACGCTCCTTCCTGGCGACTCGACCAACAAACAAGTTCGTTTTACATCGAGTGATCCAGCGGTGGCAAGCGTTGTGCAAGGGGTCTATGGTCTGCAAGCAACCGTCATTGGTATGTCAGCGGGTACGGCAACGATTACCGTGACGACAGACGATGGTGGCTATACGGCGAACAGTACGGTGACAATCAAGGCGCCTTCCGACGGCGAAGTGCAAGTAACAGGGGTTGCACTGAACCGCTCGACCGTAACATTGAAAGAGGGTCAAGCGATTGTCCTGAACGCAAAGGTCCAACCTAGCAATTCAAGCAACAAGCAGGTCCGCTTCGCATCGAGCAATCCGGCGGTTGTTAGTGTTACGCAAGAGGTTAACAAGCAGCATGCAATCATTACTGGAGTATCAGCAGGTACGGCAACGATTACCGTGACGACCGACGATGGCAGTTATACGGCGAGCAGTATAGTGACTGTCGAGGCACGTTCAAAAGGTGATGATATGCCTTATGAAGCGGCCACCGACGAAGCTGTTCCGATCCTGTACGCCACATACCAGAGAGGAGCTTTGCCATGAGATTTATGAAAAAGAGCTGTGCTCTTGTAGTTGCATTGGCCTTTCTGCTCGGCTTGGTTTCCGCTGCTATTCCTTTGGAAAGTCAACCTGTTCAGGCGGCAAACGGCGAGAAGTTACTAAGCGGAAATGTGATCGGTGGGACACTCTTCCCTGAGGGTACAGCGGCTATGACTACAGGAGCGTCCTATACCTGGTTGACAGAAGGGATCCATGCGACGGATCCGGCGCTGATCGCTTCGGATGACATTGGTGGGCCGGATATGTCGGATGGCAGTAACGGCCCTGACGATAACACGGGCAGCACAACGGGGAGCGCGGAAGGCTCTGCCGCATATGGAACGCTTATATACGACTTGAAATCCGTCTATAAGGTATCATCGGTGAAGGTATGGACGGACACGGACAATAACAGTCATATGAGGAATTTCGAGGTGTATGCCAGCTTCGACGGAGTGACTTACAATCAGATTGGGACTGTGGACAATGTGAATCCACCAGGCTCAGGTTTTGCCCCGGTTACGCTTGCCGTCAAGCCTGCCGTTTATGCCCAATATATCAAAGTCATTATGCATAAGGATCCGGCAAAGCAAGTCATGAGGCTAGGAGAAGTGGCCGTATATGGCGATGCTCTGGAGCCGACGGCTATCTTGAGCAATAACCATTTAAGGTCTTCCGGCTATTTTTATAATACGTCCCTTCCTAAGATTGCAACAGGCGCATCCTACGAGTGGTTGACCGATCAACCGTTCGTTACAGATGGAGATTTAATCAAATATGATAACGATAGCTCCAAGAATGACACTGTAGGGGGAGCACCGGACTTAATTGACGGTTCCAGCAAAGAATCCGATGCGGCTTCTACGACCAACTCGATCTGGGGTTCGAAAGGGAAGTTCGGCTCGGTTGTCTTCAACTTGAACGATGTGTATCAAATCGGGAAAATCGATGTATGGACATTGGCATCGGGCGGCAACAAGTTCATGGACGGGTATGAGGTTCTCGTTAGTACTGACGGCGTGAACTATACGTCTCTCGGCTATACGCCTAATGCGAGCAGCCGCACAGCGAACGCCGTCGTGAATACGCCAAGTTACGGCGTTCCAGGCAAGCATGCGAAATATATCAAAATGATTATGCATAATGCGAATAATTCGGAGATTTTAACGGTCGGAGAAGTGGCGATCTGGGGTTGGAAGCTGTACGACCCTGCGCTTCCGAAGAAGACGACGCCGGATCAAGTTGAGTTTACTGCAGAGCTCAAAAATTACAGCACGCTATATCTGGACTGGTCCAGCTATAACAGCGTCGTCAACAATGTAAACAAATACGGCGTATATATCGAGACCTCTACTTTTGCGAGTACAACAGGTTTGACGCCGAAGTTCGCGGCAGAGGCCAAGTCACTTGAGCAGGTCGGCAAATACTTATCGTATTTTGCCCTGAAGCCAGAGACCACCTATTATGTAGCCGTAACTCCCTTCCATTCAACCGGTGGAGAGAGGAAAGATGTTGAGACATTGAAAATGACTACGCCATCTGTTCTTGGCGGGGAGAAGGTCGGAGATATATTTGCCATCAACGATGCTCCTTACGGTGGAGGAAACTATGTGCACCATGGGGAGACGGAAGATGTGTTCCTGATGTCAAAATTGCGTCTTCTAAGAGATCTTGGAGGAATCAATAAGAACAGATGGTGGGATCACAGCAGCGCGATGAAGACGTTGTACGGCAAAAGCGGACTAAATTTCCACTACTTTTATCATGGTCCGGGCTATGTTCAGTCTGATAATAATGGAGGAGCCTATACGTTCTCTACTTACAATGAACCTGATCTTGCCAAAAGAGATCCGGCTGCTGTAGCGGCCGCTCTCAAGGCAAACCATGACAGTTTGAAAGCGGTCAGCAGCAAGAGCTTGCTTGTAGAGCCTGCTCTCGCCGGCTTGGATCGATTAAAAGCGGATGAGGGCTTGAACTGGCTGGATGCCTTGTATAATTCTGATGGACAGAATGGCGCCTTGGTGAAAACGTATTTCGACGTCATGGATGTCCATCCTTACGTCAAATATGAGTATCCTGCTGTTCCAGGGCTGGAACAAGGCGCACCTGAAAAGCTGCTCCAAACGTTCCAGGAATTGAAAACCGTCATGGCTAGCCATGGTGATGGAGAAAAGCCAATCGTAGTTACCGAGCTTGGCTGGAGCACCTATACAGGCGGAAGCTACTTAAAAACGGTGGATCGATCCACCCAAAGAAATTACTTGGCCAGAGCTTACATGCACGCCATCGCAAACGGAATCCGAACGATGCATTGGTATGATTTTGCTGATGATGGCACGGAGACTAACAATTTGGAGCATAACCTAGGACTGATCGACTGGAACGGTAAACCGAAAGAGAGCTATTACGGCTACTACACGTTGATTAGGGTGCTTAAGGACTCGAAATATCTGGGCGCTGTATCGAATGTGGCTAATCCTTATTATGGGTATCAATTCTGGGACGAGAATAAGAACAAGTACATCACATCTTTATGGGATGCGAGCTGGAAAACGACAAGCAGCACTTCCCGAACGGCCCAAATTGCGACATCTGATCCAGGTGTAACGATTGTTGGAATTGATGGGAGTTACAAATATATGGCTGCAGTATCAGGAGTTGTAAATGTACCTCTGACTGGAGCACCAGTGTTTATCTACTCTCTTGCCGGCGTTACTGTAAATTCCATCAACTGATAGGAAGACCAGATTTTCCCTCCCGGACAGCCGTGTTAATGGTACAATAGAAAACAAAACAATGCGCCGAAGCGGAGGTCCATCATGAGAACCAGCATATCCGGAAAAGCCATGATGATTTATGGTATCGTATTCCTTTTCATCATCGCCCTGACCTTCTGGTTGTCGTATACAGGCACTGTGGGCAGGCTGCAGAAGGACTTGCAGGATGCTAATCTTGCACTATTGAAACAGGTTGATTCCAAGATCGAGGCTGCCTTTCGCCAGACGGAGAAGGATCTGCTCTCCATGGCCGAGGGGCTGGAATTTGTTTATTTTATGAATAACAGCTACAGTGATGACGGACACAGATATAGCATTTACTATACATTGACAAACAGGTTAAGGGAATTCATTTCAAATAATCCAAATTATTCCTCTGTCTTTGCGTACTCTCATATCAGTGGAGACCTAATGACAGAGGAAACCTATTTAAAGCAAGCATCGTCAGAGTTCAATTGGTTGGCCCAGTACCTGGATATGCCTGAATATTTTAAGTGGCTATCGACTCAGAAGGTATGGGATGGCCATGAGACCCAAGATGTGATTACCTTGGTCCGCAGTTTTCCTAGCCTCAGCAGTCCTGGCTTCAGGAAGGGTCTAATGGCTATTAGCATCAAAGAGGCTCAGTTGTTTCAGATGATTAAAGAGATCTACGAGGATGGCCACGCTGGTCAATTTTTCATTCTGGATGCGGAAGGAAATGTCGTCACTCATGATGATAAGAACCAGCTTTACCGCAATATGAAGTCGCTGTCATATATTAAGACGATATTAAGCGATCCAGACAGCGGATCCTTCAACGTGAAGCTGGACGGAATTCAGGAGTCTGTCTTTTACCGGACGAGCGGATACACGGGCTGGAAATTTGTCAGCATAATGCCGGAATCCACCGTATTTGAACCAATCAAGGTTACACGCAACCTGCTGCTCACCTTTGCCGTCGTGATGTTCTTTTTGGCATTGGCTGCCTTATTTTATGTGAACCGCTGGACCTTTAAGCCGCTGGATCGATTGGCGGGTAAGCTGTCCGGCGTGAACAAGCGGAGAGGGCAGGGGGCAGAGAGTATAGGACTCAGAAACCTGGAGCATATTTTCGATGAGATGGTTACGGACCGCGAGCACTTGGAGCAGCATGTCAGGGATTCGAAGCCGATGCTCAAGTGGAAGATCATGATGGATGTATTGAACGGCAACCGTTCCGATTTCCATGCGATGTATCATCATTTAGAATTTTTGGGGATTCACATGTATGCGGAGCGCTTTATCGTGTGTACGGCTGAGATTGGCAAGGAAGGAGAACAGCTTGCTCCGCGGGACGAAACGTTATATACCTATATGTTCTGCAATGTTGCGGAGGAGTTGATTCGAACTGAGCATGCAGGCATGGCCATCGATCTAGGGGGCGGCCGGGCTGCTGTCCTTCTCAGCTTCGCAGAAGGCGATGCGGAGCAGAATCATTTGAGAACGTTAGTCATACTTGAACTGATCCTTGATATCATGAAGAGGCAGTTTGGCTTAACGGTAACGGTCGGAGTCGGCAAATGCCGTATGGAGATGAAAGAGATACCGAACTCGTTTGATGAATCGCAGAAGGCGCTTCATTATAAAATGATCTTCGGCAAGCATTCGGTCATATCGGTAGATGACTTGCAGCCGCCGGACCGACAAGATTATTACAAGCTCAGCCGGATGATCGATCCGGTGATGGAAGCCATGAGGCAAACAGATCGCGTTAAGATGCTTACGTACTTATCGGATACATTCCGTGAAGCGGTTGGGAGCAATCTTCCTCCGGAATTGATTAGGCAGTTGTGTTATGACCTTGTGATGAAGTCTCTGCAAACCGTCAAAGCCATTGGGATTGAGCCGGAAATATCGATGGGTCCCCTAAGCAGCTTCTATGACCGGATTGGGAAATGTGAGAACTGGAAGGATGCAGAGCGGCTAGTCGGAGATATTCTCGAGGGCTTGGCTTCACAAATTGAGGAAAAGCGCAATCAACGTGGGAAAAATGAGACGATCGAGCGGATGCTGGACTATATCCGAGAGCATTATCAGGAGTATGATCTGTCCTTGGACCGGTTGGCCGAAATGTTTCATCTTACTCCGCCTTACATCAGCAGACTGTTTAAGGATCACACGGAAAGCAATTTTATCGATTATATGATCGAGATTCGCATTAAAGCGGCAATGGAACTTTTGAAAGATAAGTCCATTAAAGTTAATGACGTTTCGGGAGCGGTCGGATATGCAAATACGAGAAGCTTCCTGCGCACCTTCAAAAAATATACAGGCTTAACGCCAACGGAGTATCGGGAACACATGTCGAAGCCTATTCCGTCGTAAGTCGCAAATAACGGGTATCACCTGCCATTTGGCTGGGATACCCGTTTGTTTATGCACGTTTGGAACGTCTTAGCATAACAATTAATGCTAGGATGAGAAAGATAAGCGGTAATGCCGCGGTGCTCATACCTTGACCTGATCGGACATGGGTGAGCATAGCACCAGCCATTATAATTACAATAATGCCAGCGGAGAAGAAGGCAATACGCGGCTTCCAGAAGCCGATAATTAGCCCGATTCCAGCCAATAATTCAATAGCGCCAACAACATACATGGCATTTAGACCATACCCATAGGTTACTGTAAAAGCTTCCACCTGCATGGGAATTGTGGATAATTTCATAAAGCCAAACATTAAAAACGCGACTGCCAGCAAACCTTGAATGATGCGAGCCGTCCATTTCATGTTAAAAAGAGACCGAAAGATAGCTGAGCGAGCCGACTTCATAGCTGCGATGAATCACTTGAACAGGACGTTCTGGGTCGCCGCTGCCCATTGTAATAAAGAGCGGAATGAAATGCTCTGGTCTTGGCACAGCCATACGAGCATTCGGGGCTAAAGTGGCGTAGTCGAACAGCGCTTCCAGGTTCTGCGTTTGCATGTTCTGGATGAGCCATTCGTCGAAATCAACAGCCCAAGCGTCCGGCTCTTTGGCATCCCAATTGAGAGCTCGTAAGTTATGCACAGTAGCGCCGCTTCCGATAATCAGGATATCCTCCTGATCGAGGCCGCGCAGTGCTTCGCCAATGCGATACTGCTCTGCAGGCGGCAAGTACGGGTTGACGGACACTTGAATGACTGGGCATTCTGGTGTTGGAAACATCCGTAATAGCGGAACCCAAGAGCCGTGGTCAAGCCCGCGTTGGGAATCCAAGTTTACAGGGATGCTTTTCGCCGTGAATCGGTCAGAGATCATGCGAGCCAGCTCCACATCCCCTTTGGCAGGATATTTGATTTGAAACAGTTCATCCGGGAAGCCGCGGAAATCGTAGATGGTGTCATATACGTCATTGGTGGACGAAATAGTGAGTACCTCTGTTTCCCAATGAGCCGTAAAAATAACAATCGCTTTTGGGGAGAGCTGCTTGCCATAGTCGAGCAGGAATTGCGTGCAAGCTGTATCTTGAATAGCCATCATCGGAGATCCGTGTCCTACAAATATGGGCGAAATCACTGATAAAAACACTCCTTTATAAATTACTTAAATTCACTTAGTTACTTTATGTAACTGATATTACGTTAAAATGTTAGTTTCGTCAAGTAACTAAATTACTTTTTGTAACCTTGTATATCCGTGTCGACTTACTCTATAATAAATAGACATATAGAGGTGATAAACATGGAACGAAACCTATTGTGTCCTCGTTTCGAAAAAGCTGTAGAAATCCTCAGCAAGCGCTGGACATCGCTTATCGTTTTTCAATTACTATCAGGCCCGCAGCGGTTCATAAATATCGATCAGGCACTTCCGAATTTGAGCGGCAAGGTATTGTCGGAGCGGCTGAAGGAGCTTGAGCATGAAGGTATCGTTAAGAGGGTAGTATTCCCAGAAAGTCCTGTTCGTATCGAATATTCACTTACGGACAAGGGACTGGCATTGGCTCCGATTTTCGGTGAGATTGCAAAATGGTCACAAGAGTGGCTGCCTGTTCAGTAGCAGGTAGTGTAAAAAAGGTCATCTAACCTGTTGAAAACAGCAGGGCAGATGACCTTTTTTTGTTGAAGAAAAAAGCCGAGGGTTCGAAGAACCGACGACTAGTAGTATTTGTTATTCGTGTTTCGTAGGATCGACCAATTCCAAAGCGGATAAAGCATTTCCGCCTTCCTCATCGTCCGATTCCACGAACCGTTTGAGCACATTTAACTTGTTTTCCCAATAGCGTTCATAATAGGATAGCCAACGCTTCAACTCCATAAGCGGTTCCGCCTCCAGCCTGTATCGGGTCTCGCGGCCGACTTTGCGTTCTTTCACCAACCCGGCATCAGCCAAAATGCGAAGATGCTTGGACACCGCGGTGCGGCTCATCGGGAAATGTCCAGAGATAACCGTGACGGGCATCTCTTGCTCACCAAGCAGCTTCAATACCTGACGGCGGGTCGGATCGGCGATCGCTTGAAAAACGTCATGCTTCTGCGAGGGGACAGCCATCTTAAGCCTCGACGTAAGCAGTGAGTGCCTTCACTATGCCACCCCAGCCCATCGACATCGTCTCGCGAACAACCGCATGAGGTTGACCGAATTCCGTAACTTTATCCGCATCCCAACCAGAGTGGACGAGAGTGAACTCCGTTTTGCCTTCTAAATCGTTCAATTGGAAAGTCAGCGACCAATCCTTACCCCATTCGAAAGATAAACGGTTAGGCGGGTCAAGCTCGGTTACTTTACAAGGGGATTTGCCAAAAGGACCTGCTTCCAAGTGAAACTCATAGCCTACCTCTGGCTTGAAATCATTTGGCATGAGCCAAGCCGCGATGCCTTCAGAGGTTGCTACAGCATTCCAAACCTTTTGAATCGGTGCGTTAAAAACTAGTGTTTGCTTGATATCCGGCAATGTGCCTTGAGTCTGATTTTCCATAAATAAGAAGCCTCCAAATAATTAATTTTTTAGGATTTCGTTTTTACTTTACTCTTATGACGCAAGCGCAGGGCCGACCATGTATCGTCCACCGCGACATTGCTTACAAGACGATAGTCTGTTTTCTCATCCATCAACTTCCACAGAATGTCTCGGTTAATGTCGGTTTTCACCTTCGAGCTCTGTTTCGGATAGGTTATCCAGAACACAGCTTCATCGTTCAAATAGGCAATCGCTTTAGGTGCCCATTCAGCCACCTCGGCGGCATTGTTAACAAAAAGCTGAACGAAATCGTAAGTCCCATTCTGCTCCTCATTATCCTCAATGCCAAGCTTGTAGCCTTCCGGTGCCTGAAGAACGAGAGCTCGTCCTTGCTTGTAGCGCAGCTTCTTCAGCAATTCGTCCTGCATCGTAAGTCATTCCTTCCTGTATGTCCTTTTCGTATTGTGTCCAAAATATCAGGTTTTCCAAAGGCATTGCAATACGAAACCAAATGGTTACACAAAGGATTATACGAAACCTTTTGGTTTCATGTCAAGGGGGTTGTTAGATAACAATTCTGACTTAAAGTTTCTGTTCGCTTTTTCAACAACTCTGAAATCATGGTATAGTTATGTAAAACAAGAGTGGAATAAAGGAGAACGAAATGATACGTTTTGCTGTTATAGGAACCAACTGGATTACAGAAGAATTCATACATGCTGCCCGCGAGACGGGGGAGTTCGACTTAACTGCCGTATACTCGCGTACGGAGGAAAAAGCTGCGGAATTCGCTCAGAAATTTGAGGTTTCTCATATCTATACAAGCCTAGAAACGTTTGCACAAAGTAAGGAATTTGATGCGGTTTATATCGCGAGTCCGAACTCGCTTCACGCTGAATATGCGATACTCTGTATGAATCATGGCAAGCATGTTATCTGCGAAAAGCCGGCGGCATCCAATACCGCTGAGCTCTCAGCGATGATTAGAGATGCACAAACGAATAAAGTGGTGTTCATGGAAGCTCTCAAGTCCACGCTGCTTCCTAATTTCAAGGCGATACAAGACAATTTACATAAACTAGGGAAAATTCGTCGTTATTTTGCGAGCTATTGCCAATATTCCTCTAGATATGATGCTTATAAGCAGGGAACGGTACTGAATGCGTTCAATCCCATTTTTTCAAATGGCTCGATTATGGATCTAGGCGTTTATTGTATTTATCCGTTGGCGGTGCTTTTTGGTGCTCCTGAACGCGTACAAGCAAGCGGAGTGCTGCTGGAGTCGGGTGTAGATGGCGAGGGCAGCCTGCTTCTGAGCTATAAAGAGATGGACGCGGTTATCATGCACTCCAAAATATCGAGCTCCTATCTGCCTGCAGAAATTCAGGGTGAGCATGCGACAATGGTCATCGATAAAATCAACACGCCTGAAAAAGTTGAAATCCGTTACCGAGATGGTTCTGTCGAAAACCTGACGCGGGAGCAGGGTATAAGAACGATGCGCTATGAAGCGGAAGAATTTATTCGGCTTATCAAAAGCGGAGCATCGGAGTCACTGACGAACTCACATGCGAATTCCAGTATAGCAATGGCCATTATGGATGAGGCAAGAAAGCAGATGGGGCTTGTTTTCCCTGCGGATCGTAAGGTGGGTCAGTTCGAATAGGCGAAGGTAGTGAAGCGTTCTTGCAAATGAATCAAAGCTTGCCGCACATCATTCCATCAATAAACGAACGGTTTACGCCCGTCCTTTTGGGCAAGAGTAACTAAGGTTGAGTAAGTTCGATACTGGCAGGCGAAGTTGTACTTTGTACAACATTAAGCAAGATAATCGGCGTTATCGCGGCATTTGTTGCAGAAAATACAACATTTTCTCCCGAAAGTAGCTCAATTGGGTGAAATACGGAAAAAAAGTTGTACAATATACAACATCAGCGGCTTGTTGAGAAAAAAACGCCGAAATTGTTGCACGTTGTACAACTTTTGCCCGTTTAAGTCGGGGTATGACTGTCACTTAGAAAACAAAATCACTCACAGGGTGAAAATTTGCTTATTCGTAATCATAGCAATACCGAACCAACATCAGCACTAAAGCTAACACCTAGAACAAACCATTTCCCTACTCGCGGTAGCTTCACTTCTCCCTAATACCATTCTCTTATTTGTTTTGGGGTAAGCGATGCTTACCTTTATTTATTTGAGTGAGGAGAAAGGTCGAAATACCTGAGCTTGAGGGATTTGATTGGATTATATCCAATGATGTCTCATGACATCGGCGGTTGGGGTTAGTTTCATTGGATTTATACAGGGAGCATTCTGTTGGATTAACTCCAATGGAAACGTGCAAACAAAGTGAATGAGCTCGATTTGATTGTATTTTATCCAATGGTGTAAAGCATAACGCTGCTGCACCAGCTGATACGGTTGGTACAGGTGGAGCAGGTTTTATCATGTGATGCGGATAAATCGCGGGGAACCTTACCACAAGTAAGGCGAAATATTAGCCACTAAATAATGCTGTCATTACATCTTCGAAATGACTTCGATAGACGGTTTTCTCATAGTTTCTTAATAATGTAATCTGCAGTACGTATGGCAAGGGCTATTGTCGATAATGTTGGATTGGATGCTCCTAGGGGAGGGAGTACACTATTATCGGCCACAAATAAACCGGCCACGCCAAACACCTCTCCATAGCGGTTCGTTGCTCCATCGCGACTGTCATCACTCATCCGACAAGTTCCCGACGCATGATTATCTTGTCCTGGGGGCATCAGACAAAGATCAGACTTGCCGTTCTCAGAAATCAAAGGCGCTTTAATGACTTCGGAAACTTGTTTTACCGCCTGTGCAACTTGATCAATAATTTCTTTATCCTTTTCACTATAAGAGAAATCGATTTGTATCTTCGGCACCCCGTATTCATCCCGGATATTCGGATTCAAATAAACTTGATTTTCAAACCGTGATTCCACGATACCGAAACCCTCAAAACGAACCTCCAATTCCTTCTGCAAAGGCGGTTCTTCATAACTGTACCAAAAATTGTCTCCAGGTCCATAGAGTTGAATTTGAAAGGGCTGGTCGTTCGTTTGAGGGATTAAAATACCTAGCGTCCCTAACAGCTCGGAAAAATCCGCTCTGTCCAGCACTCCATGCGCCATGATAAAAGAATGATTGGTAAGATAATGACCGATTGCTCTTCCTTGAATCCCTGAATGAAGCAGAATTTGTGGAGTATCAAGAGCCCCTGCCGAAAAGACCACGTTCCTGGATTTAAGAAAAAACGATTTCTTGTCAGGGTTCTTCACTTCTACGCCGACAGCTTTCCCATTTTCGTGAAGCACCTTCACTGCTCGGGCATTCACAGCCAAATCAAAAGACCTGCGGTTTAATGAATACGCAAATAAATTCATGGCGCTGAAAAAAACATTGGAATGGATTCGTCCATATTTTGTCTGTGCTAAATCAACCGCTAGCGGAAAACCCGCCGCTTCGTTAAAACCACCTCCACGAAGCCGGTTCACAAGGACTTCCGTGATTGAAGAACCCTTGGTGTATTCCCGACTAACATTCATCACCTCTTCGGCAATATTGTAGTAATAGTTCATCTCTTTCAATGTGAGCGGCCACTTACTCAGCACTGAAGGATGCATTCGAGGAGAGACGCCAGACCAAAACAACGTTCTTCCCCCAAGCGCATAAAACAGCGTTGCCGCCGGAAAGTCCGGGATTCCCTTGCCAATCGGTATCGAAATTTTAGGGTTTGTAAATAATTGTACGTATCGCTTCACATTTAACGTAGGGAGGTTCTGTGCATGCATGGGTAATAAAAGATCGCCCGCTTCAATGATGCCGATCCGTTTGCCGCTCGCTCCCAACTGTTCGCATAGCCTCCAAAGAACGGCACTGCCTCCCGCCCCGGTGCCAATGATCAATACGTCATAATCGGTTTTCTCCATCTCCTCTATTGGAGTAAGTGGAATCCATTGATCCAGATAGTCTGTCGGAGGGGCAGGTGGACAAGTGGGGGGAATATACAATCGGCTCATGCCAGCCACGTTTAACGAGGGGAGCCTCACCGGCTTGCCGCTAATGTTCTGATCAGGCTTCTCAATGTTCGGATTCAGCGCCATAAGCTCAGTGACTGGAATCTGATGTTGATTTGCGATTTTCCGCAGGGTATACCCGTCATTTGCGATGTATATTCTCATGGGATCACTTCCTTTCGAACTGCTTCTATACCGTACGGCCGCTTCAGAGTATCCAGCCTTTTTCGTTTGCCCAATCTTGTCGGATTGGATCATTCATCGGGCAGCCCAAACCATTCCCCGTTTCATCATTGTCAAGACTTCAGGCATTGTTACAATGTTCAAGGAGTGTCCTAAAGCACAATAAAAAATCCGTCCTCTTCCGTATTTTTTTGTCCATACTACAGGCATGACGGTTTCTCTCCATACTTCCGGGGGATGAACCTTAAAAGTGGTGGTTGCAAGTACTTCATTAGCCGGATCAACAAGAAAGTAGTATTGTTCGGTAGTAACCGTAAAATCTCGAATTCCTGCCATTATAGGGTGATCACGATTGCTAATGTGGACTTGATAGGTTACTCCCGCCCCTCCAGGATGAGCGACAAAATGTCCGCCTACCATGAGCTGGTACTCGATTTCACAGCGAAACGCGTCTCCCATACCGCCATGCATCCCAGCCACTCCGGTTCCGTTGTTGACAGCTTCAAGGAAGGAACGCAATTGTTCTTGCGTAATCGTTCCCAGAGTCCAATCGGGAACGATCAAATCCGTCCGCATTAATTTCTCCCGGTCAAGCAACACGTCCAACGTATCCGAAATTTCTACCTCAAAGTTTTCTTGCCGCAATAATTCCGCCAGAATCACTGCAATTTCTTTTGGCCTATGGGGTTGATATCCTCCTTGAATAATTAACGCCTTTTTGTTCTTGCTATAACCATTTCGGGCTGGTTGCGAGTTTATATTTATAATTAAAGAATGATTTTTCATTAGGATTTTTTCCTCCGTCGTACAAAAACAAATTTGCGGTACTTTCACCGTTAGAGTGCTCATTGACTGAAGTACCTGCCGCCGTTTACATGGATCACTTGCCCGACCGCATAGGAGGAATCACTAGATGCCAAGTGTATATAAGCCGGTGTAAGCTACGCAGGCTCTGCACCCCGTTGCTGCAGAGGCTGATATTGCGGCGGTGGAAAATGGGTACTTCGTGGCATTTGGAGTAGCTTCCATATTTAGGTTTCAGTATATACAATCCCCTTTCGGGTGAACTCAATTTTCGTATTTGGAAGTTCGATACCATCAATATATGCCCAATTACATTTTTTGGTGATAGCCCAAGGCATGCAGAAAACCACCCAAAATCTACAGCATCTACGCGCCGTCCGAACACCTATATTGCGCCATTCATAAGACTGCCGATGAGGCGGATCGCGAGGAATTGGCCGAACTGCTCGAAGACGATGACTGAACAAGTTGCTATCGTCAACTGAATAAAGGGCACCCGAATGGGTGCCCTTAAATTCGCCTTATTGATGTTACGCTGAACCTTACCATAAGTAAGGCAAATTGTTTGCATAAAATTATATCGAAACAAGGATATGAATATAAAATTGCAGGATGCGCGTTAAACCTAAAAAGGACCGTCAGGATGATCTGACGGTTTTTATTTATTCTATTCCAGAGACCCAGAGGGACGGCCGCTGCCCGTGATGATGGGCCTGTTTGAAGCAGTTAGCGTACGTGTGGAACGCTTTCGAATCAAATGATACACAATGCCCGCGAGGAGCCATACGCCTCCCATCCATAGGGCATCTTTGTCGAGCAGTGACAGTAGATAGCCAATGAATCCGGCTCCGATCACCGGGAGAATGAGATAGAGGAACGTCTGTTTCGGCGAGCGCTGCTTATCTCTGATGTATTTTTGAGCAATAACTGAGATGTTTACAAAGAAGAAGGCCGTCAATGCCCCAAAATTCACGAATTTCACCGCATTGTCTAGCGATATAACAAGAGCGAGCAGAGAGACGACGCTGACGATCACGATGTTGGTGACAGGTGTGTTGAACTTAGGATGAAGGGAACCGAACACCCGCTTAGGGAGAACGGAATCGCGCCCCATCACAAAGAGGAGACGAGAAACGCTAGTTACCGATGATAAGCCTTGGGTGAAAATGGCGAGTATAAGTACGGTGATGAACACGGAGCTAAGTGCGGCTCCACCGACGAGCTTCACGATCTCGAACCCAGCCGAGTCGATATGGATGAAGGTTAGCTGTGGATAAACCAACTGTGTCAGAAAAGACGGCACCAAGTAAAGAATACTGGCTGTAATGATGATAATCATGATGGCCCGAGGGATCGTTTTCTCGGAGTTTTTCGTTTCTTCCGACATGGTTGTGACCGTGTCAAAGCCTAGAAAAGAGAAGCAGATCATCGATGCTCCGGCAAGAATGGCGGAGAAGGGGACTTCGGTTTGCAGGAATGGCTGCAGCGGATGAACGTCTCCGGTGATATTTCGGAAAAGGAAAAGACAGAAGACCGCGATAAAAAGGATCTGAATCCAGACGAACAGCTTGCTGAGATTTGCCGAAAACTTAATGCCAATCATATTTACGATACCGAGAACGATATTGAGCCCAATGATCCAGACATACGCCGGAATGGACGGGAATTGTGCGTGAAGATAGATGCCGAAGGTAAGGCAGGCAATGATGGGGGAGAAAAAGTAGTCAAGGAGCAGTACCCAGCCGACCAGGAAGCCTAAGTAGGGATGGATGCTTTTCTTCGTATAAGTGTAAGCAGAACCTGATGTGGGAAAAGATTTGGACATGACACCATAGCTGTACGCGGTGAAAAAGATGGCAACGAAAGCAAGCAGGTAAGCTTGCGTCAGCATGCCATGTGCATTCTCATAAGCAATGCCATAGATGGAGAAATAAATCATAGGTGTCATCCATGCTAACCCCATATAAACGACTTGGGATAGGTTTAAAGATTTGCGTAGTGTGACTTCTGATTTCATTATGTTGACACTCCTTTATATTGTTTTCCCGGTGATCTAACGGAGCGTATATGCAAAAAAGCCAAGGAGATATCTATGAAACAGATATCCTCCCGGGCTTTTATCCCTCCGTGAACACAGGGTTAGCTGTGCGTTTTCTCTTGGTCCAGACCGAGCTGCTTGCACTCGCGGAACCCTAGAAAACCATGTATGTGATGAATCGTTACTTACCTATTAGCGATAATGGCAATTTACTTGCTTATGTTAGATATTGGCTATGTGTGTAAGTTAATATAACACATAGTTTAGCTTGTGAGAAGTATTTTAGATAAAATACGGAATTAATCTAGAAGTTATTGACACACATCATTAACGATGTTATGTTTAGTAACACAAACGAATACGATTGTTTACTAGGGTTCCGCCGGTTATACCGGGCTGGTCCGAGAGTAAACCGCTCTTGTAGAAGAGCGCCACGGAAGGATAAAAACCTGGGAGATATCACCAAGACATTTGAGTCTTGTGATGTCTCCCTTTTTGTTTAACGACATGGCGAAGGAGATGGGTAGCATGGATAACATTTGGAGCAAGACGATAGGGCCGGGCGGTAAGTGGTCAGGAGTGATTGGTAGAGGGAAGTTGATTCGTTTTACGGCGCTGGAGGCCGGCGCAAATGTGTCTATACAAGTGTTCCACGCGAAGGATCTTACGGAGCGTTACAATATGCCGGATACGCTGAAAGCCCAACATACAGCCCATTTGACGCGAGGAAACGTGCTGATGAGTGACAATGGTCGAGCGTTAGTGAGCATCGTGGAGGACAGTATTGGTTGGCATGATCCGCTTAGTGGATACACAAGCCGTGCGGCTACGGATGCCAAGTACGGAACGACGAATTTCCAAGAGCAGCGGAATGATTGGCTACGGAGCGGACAAGAGAACTTTGCGGTAGAGCTGGTACGTAATGGCCTTAGCATGCGCGATATGATGCCGGTTGTGAATCTATTTTCCAAAGTATTTTGTGATGACAATGGGGATATGCATTTTAGTGATACTCATTGCCCTGCAGGAGCCACGGTTACGCTGCGTACGGAATTAGATGCCTTGCTCATCTTATCGAACACGCCGAACTCGCTTGACCCAAGATCAACATATCCATCTGTGCCAGTCAAAATCGAGGTGCTGGCTGCCTCATCTGTGGGTGAAGATGATTATTGCTTGAATTATCGCCCGGAAAATCGCCGAGCATTTGAAAATACATGGGAATATCAAACGCTGTTAGGAGGAATTTAAATGGCTGTATTTAATCGAGTGGAAAGCCCTCGCCTCGCCCGGGATGCCATCTATAGCGAAGTTATTCAAGCGGGAGACGGTTGGATACGCGTTTTGAAGCCAGGACAGGTGCTCCGCATTGTCGATCTGGAAGGGAATCAGGCGGCTGATACGCTATTTTATGATGCAGAGAATCCGGAAGATCATTATAGTGCAGTCGCGACGATTGCAGGTCAAAGCAATATTTATCTCAGCACAGGCTCTGTCCTTCGAGCAGAATCCGGTAAGGAATTGCTCAAAATCGTAGCCGACACTTGTGGACGCCATGATACGGTCGGGGGTTCGTGCTCAGCTCAAAGCAATACAGTACGCTACTCGCACGATAAACTGTCCATGCATAATTGTCGGGATACGTTTATGCTCCAGCTTGCTCAGCACGAAAGCGGAGCGTATACGAAGCGGGATTTGGCACCCAATATTAACTTCTTTATGAATGTACCCGTCACACCGGATGGTGGACTGAAGTTCGATGATGGCGTTTCCGCTCCGGGCTGTTATGTAGAGGTCCAGTCGCTTGGCAGCTCTATGGTGCTTATTAGTAACTGTCCGCAGCTTAATAATCCTTGTAATGCCTATAATCCTACACCGATTCAGGTTCTTATTTGGGAGAAGTAAGTTCCTTTGCTCAAGAGGGATAGATTTGTCTACGAAATTCGAAGGGGTGTGGATACGATGTTTACTAAAGTGCTGATTGCTAATCGTGGCGCTATCGCTGTACGTATTGAGCGTACTTTACGCAAGCTCGGGGTTGCGTCCGTTGCTGTATATACAGGGGCAGATCAAGATAGTTTACATGTGGATGGTGCGGACGAAGCAGTTCTGATCGGTGAAGGGCCAGCGAAGGAAAGCTATCTCAATACAGAGTTGATTTTGAAAATAGCACTGGAAACCGGTGCGCAAGCGATTCATCCAGGTTATGGCTTTTTAAGTGAAAATGCGGACTTTGCCCGCGCTTGCCGAGAGAATGGCATTGTGTTCATCGGACCTACGCCAGAGCAAATGGAAATGTTCGGACTCAAGCATTCTGCACGGGAAATCGCAGAAAGAGCCGGCGTACCGATGTTGCCGGGAACGCCGCTGATTACAGAGCTGGATGAGGCAATAGTTGAAGCTGCGCGTATTGGTTACCCTGTTATTCTTAAAAGCACAGCAGGCGGCGGCGGCATTGGGATGCGAGTCTGTGCAGATGAGGCAACACTGAGATCCGCTTATGATGGCGTACGTCATTTGGCAGAGACGAATTTCAAAAACGGCGGTATGTTTCTGGAAAAATATATCGCAAGAGCGCGTCACGTTGAGGTACAAATTTTCGGTAATGACTTCGGTGAAGTCGTTACACTAGGTGAGCGCGATTGTTCTATTCAGCGCCGTAACCAGAAGGTCATTGAAGAAAGCCCGGCTCCGAATCTGTCAGATAAAGTGCGTGAGGCGATGTTCGCCTCGGCGAAGCGTCTTGCTGCTGAAGTAGGCTATCGCAGTGCGGGTACGGTGGAGTATCTCTACGATCCGGAGACGTGTGAGTTTTACTTCCTTGAAGTCAATACCAGACTTCAGGTTGAGCATGGGGTAACGGAGGAAGTGTTGGGAGTTGACCTTGTTGAGTGGATGGTGCTTGAAGCAGCGAATGAGCTGAAGGATATTCAGTCTCTCATTCGTAAGCCAATAGGCCACAGCATTCAAGCGCGTATCTATGCGGAGGACTGCCTTCAGCAGTTCCGTCCGAGTGCAGGGCAGCTGGATCGTGCGGTATTTTCGGATAAAGCAAGGAATGAGACGTGGGTTCGGGATGGTCTTACGGTCACAACCCTTTACGATCCGATGCTGGCTAAAATCATTGTCCACGGTATAGATCGTTTGGACGCCATTCGTAAGCTGATCGAAGCGTTGGCGGAAACGCGCATGTACGGGATTACAACGAATCTGCAGTATTTGCAGGCTCTTCTGCAAGAGAAAGATTGCGTAGACGGGAACGTCTTCACGCAATTGTTGAATACGTTCGAGCCTGTGGAACGGGCTCTGGAAGTTGTAGACGGAGGTATCCAAACCACCGTTCAGGACTTCCCTGGACGCATCCGCCACTGGGATGTGGGTGTGCCGCCTTGCGGGCCGATGGATCCGCTATCGTTCCGTATCGGCAACAAGCTGCTTGGCAACGCTGACGATGCCTGCGGATTGGAAATGACGCTGCGCGGAGGTTCTTATAAGTTCCGCAGTGACATGTGGTTCTGCGTCACTGGTGCAGATATGCAAGCGGAGCTGGATGGAACGGCTATTGTAACGTATAAGCCGGTGTTTGCGGCTCGCGGTCAAGTGCTGAGCTTCGGCGAGGCCAAGGAAGGTATGCGTACTTATCTTCTTATCGGCGGCGGCTTGGATATGCCGAAAATTCTTGGCAGCTCCTCCACGTTTACGCTAGGCGGTTTCGGTGGTCATGGCGGTCGGGCGCTGCGTACGGGAGATGTGCTGGGTGTGAATGAAGGTGGAAGTCCCGTTCAAGAGACGGCAGAACTTGCTCTAGAGTATCGTCCTGTAATGACGCGAGAGTGGACGATCGGTGTGATACCTGGACCTCATTGTACAGGTGAGTTTTTACATGCGGAATACTTGGATCAATTGACGGAAACGAGTTGGGAAGTCCATTTTAACTCCTCGAGGACGGGGGTTCGTTTGAAAGGACCTGCTCCGCTGTGGACACGTGAAGATGGCGGAGAAGCGGGGCTTCATCCATCCAATATTCACGATAATGCGTATGCTGTCGGTACGCTGGATTTGACGGGGGATATGCCTATTCTTCTTGGGCCTGATGGCCCGAGTCTTGGTGGTTTCGTGTGTCCGGTGACGACGGCTTCGGCTGAGTTTTGGAAGCTGGGCCAGCTTCATCCAGGTGATACGATTCGATTCCACTTGCTGACACTTCCGGAAGCAGAAGCCTTGCGCGATCTGCAGGAAAGCAACTTGCGTGCGATTGGTAAGGGGAATTTCGGGCGGCTGGCGCTTGTGCGGCTCCCTGCTGTCAATGAAGTGATTACACCGGAATACCCGCGTCTTTTCCATGAGACTGCTAATCGCAGATTTCCAATCACGATCCGCTGCTGTGGTGATCAGAATTTACTAGTTGAGTATGGTGAGCTTGAGCTGGATTTGCTGCTGCGATTCCAAGTGCAGGCTTTGATGCAAGCGATTGTGGAAAGCGGCTCGATTCCGGTAATGGATTTAACACCAGGGATTCGTTCTTTGCAAATTCACATCGACCCATCAGAAATAACGGTAAGTGAAGCTTGTAAGAAAATTGTTGAGATTGACGCAGCGCTGCCTCCATTAGAAGAGTTCCGCGTGCCTTCGCGTATTGTTCGTTTGCCGCTTTCTTGGGATGACCCCGCGACACAGCTGGCGATTCAGCGTTATCAACAAGGGGTGCGTCCAGATGCGCCGTGGTGCCCTAGCAACCTGGAATTCATTCAACGCATGAATGGATTAGATACAATTGATGATGTTAAAAAGATTGTTTATGACGCTAATTATTTGGTGCTTGGATTAGGTGACGTGTATTTGGGGGCTCCAGTAGCCACACCTGTCGACCCGCGTCATCGCCTAGTCACAACGAAATATAACCCGGCACGAACATGGACACCGGAAAATGCTGTTGGCATCGGTGGTGCATATATGTGCGTGTATGGGATGGAAGGCCCGGGAGGTTATCAATTCGTAGGACGTACCATTCAAATGTGGAATCGTCTACGTTCAACGGAAAGTTTTAAGTCGGGTAAACCTTGGTTGTTAAGGTTCTTTGATCAAATCCAATTCTACGAGGTCAGCGCGGAGGAATTGCTTCAACTGCGGGAAGACTTCCCGAGAGGCAGATATGAAGCGGATATTCAAGAAACGACCTTTGATTTAGGTGAATATTTGCAATTTCTAAGCTCCATCGAAGATAGTACGGAAACTTTCCGTAAGCAGCAGCAAATTGCTTTTAAAGAAGAGCGAGAGAGCTGGAAGGCGAAGGGATTGGCTGAGTACGTATCCGAACAGGAGACTATCAATGAAGGACCAGAGGATGAGCTGCCGGCAGGGACTGTTGCTGTACGCGGAATTATGCCGGGAAGTGTGTGGAAACTTCTTGTATCTCAGGGTGAACAAGTAAAGAAGGGCGACCAACTGGCAATTCTCGAAAGTATGAAAATGGAGTTCCCACAGCATGCACCTTGTGATGGATATGTTTCTATGATTCAAGTGTGAAGCCTGGAGATCAGGTTCATGCAGGACAGTTGATTCTCGGAATTGCACAATCTGCTTAAGGAGAGAGGTGTCTGTAAATGACTGAGGCTAACAAGGTGGAAAAGATCGAACAGAATGAGAAGAATGAGAAGAGTGGGAAGTTTAAGGTGAGTGAAGTGCAGGAGGAGTTAAGTATCTCATGGCTCCGAGATAAATATGAGAAACAAGAATTAACTCCACAAGAAGTGATAGCGGCTATTGTGCAGCGCTCTTCAGATGATGCAGCTATGAATATCTGGATTACTCCGCCTGCGATGGATATCATTCAGCCTTATTTGGATCGACTGGCTGAGATAAACCTTGTGGACGCGCCGCTGTGGGGAATTCCATTTGCGATCAAGGATAACATTGATCTGGCTGGGGTGCCGACGACAGCTGGCTGCGCGGAGTATGCGTATACGCCGACGGAACACTCAGGCGTCGTGGAAAGATTGATTGCCGCAGGAGCGATTCCGGTCGGCAAGACGAACTTGGATCAATTCGCGACAGGGCTTGTCGGCGCGAGAAGTCCTTACGGTGACGCGCATAACGCGCTTCGCCCGGAACTGATCAGCGGCGGCTCGAGCTCCGGCTCAGCCGTCTCGGTAGCCCGTGGCCAAGCGGCGTTCTCGCTTGGCACAGACACGGCAGGCTCGGGCCGCGTGCCTGCTGCACTCAACCGATTGGTTGGCTATAAGCCGAGTCTCGGCGCCTGGCCAACCAAAGGGGTAGTGCCTGCCTGTGCGAGTTTAGACTGTGTAACCGTCTTCGCGCACAGCTTGAATGACGCGCTCGCCGTAGACGGCGTAGTGCGCGGGCATCACGCGGATGACCCTTGGTCACGAAGTGTAACAAGGAAAGCGGCTAAGCTTCCGGCGAAAGTTTTTCTGCCGGAAGGTGAGTTAGGCTTCTATGGTCCTTATGCTTCAGAGTATCGCGCTGCGTGGAATAATGCTGTTGAGAAATTGAAGGGATTAAGTGTTAATTTGAACATCCCCGTTGAATATATCGATGTTACGTTGTTCGCCGAAGCGGCGGCGATTCTGTATGAGGGCCCATGGGTGGCCGAGCGATGGGCGGCCTTGGGCAGCTTTATTGAAGCCAATCCGGGCATTGCATACCCCGTCACGGAAAAGATCCTTCGCTCGGGCTCTGCGGCCGAGTACGATGCTGCATCTGTGTTCCATGCGATGCATAAGCTGCAGCAGTTCAAGCTGGAAGCTCGCAAACTGCTGAAAGATGCCGTGCTTGTCATGCCTACCTGCGGGGGGACATGGACGCGCGAACAAGTTCTTGCTGATCCGATTAGCACGAATCGGGATATGGGGCGCTACACGAATCATTGCAATCTGCTTGATTTGTGCGGAGTTGCTGTGCCGGCGGGCGATGCGGCGCCGCAGACGCCTTTTGGCATCACGTTCTTCGCGCTCGCTGAAGAGGAGAGCTTGATCTGCGGCGCAGCCGAGCTGTTCGTGGCGGGTGCTGTTGACGCCGAACTGGAATCGGCTGCTGAAGCGAATGCGCCACGTATCGCGGGCTCCGCAGCAGATGAGGTTGCCGTGGCAGCTGTGCCGACGACGCTGGTCGCGGTCTGTGGCTTACACATGCGCGGCTACCCGCTGGAGAAGCAAATGCTAGGCTGTGGAGCGCGGTTCATCCGTGAGGATGAGACCGCAGCGAAGTACAGCCTGGTGAAGCTGCCAACCACGCCGGCGAAGCCGGGGCTTGTGAAGCAGCAGCAGGGCGGCGCAGCCATCCTGCTGGAGGTTTGGGAAATGCCGCTGGAGGCATTCGGCGGCTTTGCAGCTGCGATCCCAGCTCCGCTGGGGATCGGGAAGGTTGAGCTTCGGGACGGTACGGAAGTCCCAGGCTTCGTTTGTGAGGCTTACGCGGCCGCAGGCGCGGAAGATGTAACAGCTTTGCGCACTTGGCGCAAAGTGGTTCCTTTATAGGAGGCAGAGTGCGCCTGCCTGCTGGGAAGCTTTTGTTTCAAGTCGGAGAGGCGCAGCCAACGAACCATATCGAAATAAAGAAGACCGGATAAAGCCTTCGCTTATCCGGTCTTCTCTTCGACTATAACGACCCGGAATGACCGACCGCTAATTCGGTTATTTTCCAACCTATTCTTTATGCAAGACCTCCCTACTGTTTATCGTATGCTGTAATAACCGCGTTCATAAATATAGAAAGGAGTTATGAATCGAAAGGGGGATGAAATGGTAAATAACGTATTGTTTTTCTCCGACATGGGGATCGATGACGCTATCGCTCTTATGTACGCTAGTTTTACGAAAACAATCAACATTGTCGGAATTGTTTGCAGCTATGGCAATGTTCCAGTCGAGGATGCCGTTCAGAATGCCCACTTTCTTCTCGATTCATTAGGACTAAGGGGCGTGCCTGTTATCAAAGGGGCGGAACGGCCAATGACAGGTGAATCACCGACTTATATTACCAAAGTCCACGGGACGCATGGGCTCGGTTCGATCGTTCCCCCCTTTGTATCGGAGGGGCAAAATTTTGGAATTTTGAAATCCATCCTCGAACGATATGCCAACGATCTTATCATTGTGGATACAGGGCGACTAAGTTCTCTTGCAATGGCTATTATGCTGTATGAGGAATTGCTAAAGAGGGTGAAGGGATATTATATCATGGGTGGTGCCTTTCTTGTTCCTGGCAACGTTACGCCAGTAGCTGAAGCAAATTTTGTTGGCGACCCAGTCGCTGCTGATCTTGTCATGAGGCGCGGCGGACCCATTGCCTTGTTTCCATTAAATGTGACCTATAAGGCGATTGTAACGCAAAATATGAGTGATTCAATCAATCGGGTAGGAAAAGCACCCCTCTTCAAATCAATGTTTGATTTTTATTACGATTTTTATAAGACTTCCATGCCCCGACTGCAAGGCGCCCCGATGCATGACTTGCTTCCAATGATGGCTCTTGTTAATCGACAAATGTTCCAGTGGAAGAGTCGACCGGTTCGTGTTGTTACCCAGGAAGGAATCGCGAAGGGGCAAAGCATTGCTGATTTCCGACCAAGCGCCACCGTTGAGCCGAACGCGATTAGGCTCGCGCTAGATTTGGATTACAGACAGTTTTATTGGAACTTCATGACTATCATGACAGATAAAAAAGAATAATCCATAACTCCACAAGAGCCGGACTATCCTTTTTTGACTTTTTCCAATGCCGCCTCTAGATAGTACTTATGCTCTTTGCAACGGCTCAACGGAAGCTTCAACAGTAGCCTTGCTTCTTGCACTTGATCTTCTGAAAGATAAAATTGTAATGACCATAGCAATCCCAACACCGATCGCTCCGATCCAAGTAACGGACGCCAGAGATATCTGTCCAACTACAACGCCACCAACGCCGGCACCGGCAGCCATAGCAAGCTGCATAACTGAGCTGTTCAGACTGAGCATAATACCTGAAGATTCTGGAGCTAGTGTAACTAAATTATATTGCTGTGTAGGCCCTGACGACCAAGCGGCGAAGGACCACAAGATAAGCAATGGAAATACGACACTGGGTGAGTGTGCAGCTAAAGTTAACAAAATAAGCGTGATTACATGTAACAGCATACCTGAACTTAGTGTTCGCTTAACTCCCCACCGATCCGTGCTATAGCCTCCGAGCTTGGAGCCGAGAAGGCTTGCTATACCGAATGCAAACAAGGCAGTGCTCAGCATTTTCTCACCCATACCGGTAATCGTTAAAAGATAAGGTGAAATGTACGTATAGGCAATTGAATAGCCACCTAGCCAAAAGAAACTAACCGACAGGGCCATAACCATTTTTGGATTTTTCAACAATGCTAATTGTTTACGCAGCGGTATAGCCGCTTCTCCTTGCAAGGATGGAATGGTTAGTGCGATAACTACGATCGCTACTAGGCCCAGGGCGCCGATTCCGCCAAACACCATTTTCCAATCGTATGAGGCAGCAATCATTCTACCTAGCGGGACCCCGACGATCAAGGAGGCAGTGAAGCCCATGATGACAGTTGCGATCGCACTGGCCTGTCTTCCTTGAGGAGCGATTATAGCTGCGATACTCAATGAGGTAACAACGACGACTCCGGCTCCAAGAGCCATCAAAACTCGAGCACTGACGAACAGTCCGAATCCCGGCATGACAAAAGCCAATCCATTAGCGATAACGAACAAACCAAGTGCATAGAGGAGCAGCTTACGACGATCCCAGCCTGAGGTGAATGCCATGATGATCGGAGTACCGATCGCATAGACGAGCGAGAAAACAGTAATCAGTTGGCCTGCAGCCATTAATGAAATATCCATTGAGCTAGATATTTTATCCAGAATTCCCGCTATGATGAACTCTGATGTTCCGACTAAAAAACTAAGGAGCGCTAAGATGTAAATTTTCCATGTTTTTGACATTTGATAACCTCTTTCGTTTATATTTTTATATTTCTAAATGTATTGGAATACAAAATAAAAAAATTATGCGTTGCGGCAGATGTATGAATATATTTCTATATTTCTAAATGTGTAGAAATATAAAGCGAAAAAATTAATCAAGCAAATAAGGTACGAATTTTTTGGCGTTTTCCCAATTTACGGTGAAGTATACGAACGTTCCTTTTTTCTGGGAGTCAAGCAGTCCGCAGTCTGTTAATTGTTTCAAATGATGAGACAGTGTGGATAGGGCCACTGATTCCAAGCGGTTTTCAAGTTCTGCGGGGCATAAATTACTTTCTTTGATCAGGATCTCAAAAATTTTGTAACGAGTAGGTTCGCCTAACGCTTTATGAACTTTCACCGCTTGCTTGGCTTCCATACTGACATCAACCATCGTAGTTTGCTCCTTTCTGTTGTTTCTATATTTATCGAAATAAGGATAGCATGCCTCTGCGTAAAAGTAAATACCTGATCGTGTTGCCTTGGAACCAGCGCTGTGGACTTATGCCACTGCATGCGCTGTGACGGGGGAAAATGGACTGAGAAGTCGTTTTTCGAGCCTGAGGTGGTTGTAATTTAGTAGCTTACGTGTGAAAGCGTGGAAAACGAGCTTTCAATTTGTGTAAACTAAAATAGGCTCGGAAACCGAGCCTATAGTTAGCCATATCCGTGATGCGGCCGGAAAAAGAAGGCTGAGAAGGTGTTTTTCAATGCTACTTAGCCATCAAAAACTCATTCGTATATAAATCCTTGACCGGGATGTCATCCTTAATCATGCCGGCTTCTTTCATCTGGCTTACGAGTGTTTTCCAACGATCTTCGGACATGTAGCCAACGCCGTGAGCTTTAGCGTCCCCTCCGAAGATGAAATCTTTCGCAACAGCTTGGGCATCTTTCAAGTGATCCACGTCGTAATCCTTGTTTACTCCGTTGAGTGCATTGTTCACTTCATCAGCATGAGCATAATAGTAGTCCCAGCCTTCGGTCGTTGCTTTTAAGTATCTTTTGATCAAATCGGGATTCTTTTTGGTGAAATCGTCTGTCGTGATGACGACGTTGCCATAGGGGTTGTAGCCAAGGTCAGCGTTGAGGAACCATGCGACGTCAGCGCCTTGTTTTTTGAGAACGTAAGGCTCATTCGTAGCAAAGCCTTGGGTGATAGAGTTTTTATCTGCTGTAAAGCCGGCGAGGGAGCCGGTGTAATTTTGAACTTGAACTTTATCGAGTTTATATTTGTAACTGATGTATTGCCAGAAGGGGAAGCCTACAGCTGTGTAGACTTTACGTCCATTTAAATCTTCTATTTTCTTAATGCCCGAATCTTTGTGATAGATGAGGTTCTGTGGATTGGTCTGCAAGTTCGCATAGATCACTTTAACCGGGATGCCTTCTTTGCGCGCTAGTACGACTTCGTCGGCGTTGGCCATGGCGAATTGCACCTTGCCTGAAGCGACTAGCTGAATGTTGGATACTTGTGGCCCGCCTTGCTGTAGGGTAACGTCTAGGCCCGCTTTCTCATAGAAGTGGGCGACTTGCGCGGCATAGTGTCCGCCCATTTCCGGTTGCGCAAACCAGCTCATCGCTTGGGTCACTTTATCCGGTTGCTTAGTGGCCTTGCTGCTCTCTGTCAGGGTATTTCCGTCTGTTGTTGCTGTTGCTGTGGCTGTTGATGTTGAACTGGCGGTTTTACTTGTTGTTGCCGTATTGCTCGTTCCGCAAGCTGTGAGAAGGATGACCATGGCAATGGCGGCTGAACTGACCTTAGTTGTCCTCAGTAATTTCATTGAAATCTCTCCAATCTCTCTCGGTAATTTTCACTCGTAAAGTCACCTTTTTAAATCTTCCAAGCGCTCTGCAGCTGTCTCCCGGCAACTGGCACGCCTCGAACGCTAATAATCTCACGTGGAGGGGCGGCAGCTATCGCATGTTCAGCATTTATCGCATCAAGCAATATGAAATCGGCAGTGTCTCCTATCTGGAAAGCAGCTGCTGTGGAACCTAAGTAAGGATAAATGGAACGCAGGCTCTCATCGTCATTCCAGCGGTTCATGTCGGCCATTCTTCGGCCTCTCGTAAGCTGGTCGGTAAAGCCGAAGGGGGTCCAAGCGTCCAAACCGGTATGATCAGAGCCGAAGTAGACTCTCACGCCTTGCGAGGTTAACTGCGTGACGCGGGGCATCGCGGAATCGATAGGGACACTGGTGACAATAGCAATGTCCAACGCGCCTAGCCGTTCTGCAATAGCCAAGGATTCAGCTTCTGACACTTCGCCTAAGCAATAGGCGTGGCTGACCGTGACTTTGCCGTTTTTACCACTTTGCTCGGTGTAGTCCATAATGCGTTCTAGGGTGAACAGGCCAAGATGCCCGGGATCGTGCAAGTGAATATCGACCTCGGCGTCATGGGCCACACTTAGATCAAATATGGCAGTCAAGCAGGCTTCGATATCCCGATCAACGCCTGCGGGGTCAACACCCCCAACGATAGAAGCTCCTTCTTGGAGGGCTTGCTTGATAAGGCTAAACGATTGTGATCGAATTAACCCTTGCTGAGGGAAAGCGACGATTTCGATGTCCAGCGTGCTTTTGAACTCCTCCTGCTGCTCTCGAACCATCTCCAGATGAGTCAGGCCAATCTCGGGATCGATGTCGACGTGGACGCGAAGCCGTGTAGTTCCGAAGGCCAACATTTGCAGTAAAATCGCTCGAGCACGCTCTTTCTGTCCGCTTTTCATAGGTGCTAGCAGATCCTTTTCCATTTGAAACTGTTTGAATAACGAATCGACCTTTCCTCGTGAAACCCACTCTTGATCCGGGAAAGCTTTGTCCAAATGCACATGATAATCTTTAAACGAAGGCAGCATCAGCATGCCTTGTGCGTCCCAGGTAATCTTCTCTCGATCACTCTCTCCATGTACGATAAGGGCGATGACGCCTTGGTCCAAATAGATGTCGTGCAGCCCTCCGTTAACATGAACGTTACTTAACCACTGTCCCATGAATGCTGCTCCTTTCATCCTAGCTCTAACCCTGCTAGTGCTTGCTAGTTTGCAAATAGTTTCGGAAAAGAAAGGCCAATTTTAAGCGCAGTACATCACTCATTTTTTTGAAATCCATCTGCAGGATGTCAGCAATTTTCTCAAGTCGATAAGAGACCGTATTGCGATGAATGAATAATAGTCGGCTTGTTTCATTAATGGAACCGTCATATTCGAGGTACACCTCAAGCGTCAATGCTATTTCCTGATCAATATGTTTGTTATTGCCGTAGATGGGCTCAAGGACGTAATTGTAGTAGCTGCGCATTGCTTCCTCAGAAAGGTGCTGGAACAGAGAGAACAGCTCGATGGATTCATGGTGAAGAACGGTTAGGTTCATGCGCAGCCTGTGGGCCACGCGGCTAGTTTCTAAACACTCCTTATAGGCATCGTACACCAGTTCCGGATGAGCCTTGGCTCGACTAACCCAGCAATTCAAGCCTGAAGCGGTAGTTCTTGTTGTCAAACTAGATAGGCAGGATGTAAGGGCGACTATAAATTCTTTCTTATGGAACAACTGCTCCTTCGGTAAGGCGAAGATCGAAAGCAATCCATCGGCGATGTAGAGATGCTCAGACTCATAATGCTGCATCATGGGGTGATAAATAAGCTCCTGACGCACTTCATTCAGTAACCTTTTGCCATTTGGGTGCTCAGGTGCGACGGTTGTGAACACACACTGATAAGTAGTGGAAAGCACGCTGAGGTGATAGCTCTTACAGTTTTTCATAAAATCGTGGAAGGAAAGTTCTCTTTCGAAGAAGTCTGTAAATACCAGGCTAAGCGCATGCTGCCGAGAGGGATCTTTGCCCTTTTGAATATCTAAACCAAGATGATACGTTAATATTTCGGCCGCTTGGTGAAATAAGGCTTCCTCTTCTTTGAGTGTGAGCGGAGAATTCAGATACACTTTGAAAAAGCCGGTGCAGCCATGAGGGTCCATCAAAGGAATGCGAAAGCACCGCGTATCTCCAAAGCCTTCCCATTGCACGCTTTTGTGCCATGGCCACTGATGCAGCAGGATTTCTTCCGCCCATGATGTGTTATGAAATAGGACATTTCCACTATGCCCGAACACAGCGATGGGCTGCCCTAAAATGCCGGAAATCATATGGAAAATATCCGACGATTCTTTATGTCGCAGTGCAAACTGCATGAGCTGCTTTTGTTTTTCTAGGACGATTTGCAGTTTTTTGGTCGTTTTGGTGTGTTCGGCATTGAAGAGAGCATCCATCTGGTCGGAAAAGGTGAATTCATAAGGCAGCTCAAGAATGGGGATATCTAATCGATTCGCTTCATCAAACAATTCCTGTGGAATTTGAGACCAGTAGCGTCCTACCTTGATGCCGAGGCCTGCACCGCCACGTTCGTTTAACATGCGTAATAGTGTTAAAGCGACTTCCAGGTGGTCTTTCATGGCGAAGGCGGTGGTAAACAGCATCTCACCAGACTTGACCCAATCGCCGGCATCGGGAGCATCCATAACATTGACGGATCTTAAAATGCGAGACACGCCTTTCTGGCCAGCGACCAGCTTCGCGTGAGATAACGGGTAAATCGTTAGCGCTTCTTCGACGGTCAGATGCATCAGGAACCCACCTTTCTTTCATTAAGAGCCACATTCTCATGGTAAAAGGTTGTTTGCTTCAAAGTGGAAGCGATCAGCTTGCCTTTCTTCCACACGTACAGCCTCGGGGCGCGTTCGTAGACAACACTCCGTAGGTCAAATGCATCACATAAAACAAGATCTGCGTATGCGCCAACTTGTAACCCGTAATGATCAACCTGAAGGGCCCTCGCAGCGCGAATTGTTGCCATTTCGACGATCGTAACCACATCCTGTTTGGAACCCATATAGGCGGTTTGGGCGAGAAGTAATCCGGTATCCAGAGGGTCCGCGGTGCCGAAGGGGGTAAAAGGATTTTGAATATTATTGCTCCCAAAGATTACATTAGCGCCTTGCTCTAATAGTAAGGAGACGGGGGTTAACCCGCGGCGGGGGCGATGGTCATCATTACGACCGTTCAAGTAGAGATCCGTTGCTGGCAAACACATGACGTGAATACCGGCATCTGCAATTGACTTGCAAATTTCTTTGGCTTGCTCGTAAGGGAGGGAACCTAGAGATGTGAGATGTCCGACGCTGACGCGCCCCTGCATGCCGTACTCGTGCGTCATTCGAATGATCTTGAGAATCGCTAGCATCTGCGGGTCATCGGAGAAATCCACATGCAAATCTAGAGGCTTATTGAAGGTATGGGCTAAGTTGAAAACAATGCTTAGATGCTCTTCGAGATTCGGATCTTGATACGTAATGCCGCCAACCACATCAGCTCCAAGCTGTAAGGCTGTTCTCAGCAGTTCTTCTGTACCTGGCTGCTTAATGATACCTTCTTGAGGAAAGGCGACGATCTGTAAGGTAAGTGCGTCATGGTAACGTTTTTTCAGCTCCAACATTACTTCGAGACCAATGAGATTAACGATTGGGTCAATTTCCACGTGACAACGCATGTGTGTAACGCCGTGAGCTATCGCTTGTCGAATCACTTGTACAGAGCGAGTCTCGATATCTTCTTTCGTGAACATCCGTTTAAGCTCCAAGGTCGATGCCATGGCTTGCTGTATCGTAAGGGCTTCTACTTTCATCTGATTCAAAAGAAAAGCTTTATCCAGATGGATATGTGGTTCTATGAATCCAGGGAGTAGAACGCGTCCGTGGGCTTTTAAGATATTTCCTTCACTATAGGAGTCAGGTTGATGCTCACTCAGGAAAACAATCCTTCCCGCTTTAATCCCTACATCCATGAATGTGCTGAATTGAGGATTAGAGAAACGTTGGATGATCAAATCTGGCTCCATGCCACTTCACCTCGTAATTATGTTAATTAATCTAACGTTAAATTGACTTGTTAAGTGAATTATAGGTCTGTCATGTAAATTGAGTCAATTTAATGTCAGGATAATTGTGTATTTTAATAAAATGGGTCCTGAAATTGTAATTTTATAAATTTAATGTGCAAATAACTCACATACCCTCCCTCTTTTCATCGATTTAAAATAGATCTCTATAACAGGAAAGCTTCTTCTTCAAACCCTCACCCTTCAACCTGCTTACTGACCTCTGTTCTTAGTCCCTCTTTTTACGACTCCAAGCTGCATATATTAGACTTATCCACAAATTTACCCACAGTATCAACATGTCCACAGAGCAGACTGTGTACAATAAATCAGACATTCTATACACATATCCACAGGACAACTTATCCACAGACATGAAGGTTTCTAACAGTGATGAGAACTCCTTCTGATGGATTCCATGGGGGGGATCCTAGATATTATTTTGTATAGTCATCTCTTATATGGCAAATAAGTGTATGGTAACTTAGGTGCAAGGTAACATTAACCATATCGTTGAAAGTTGTGGAGGTATTATGAAGAAAATTTTGGGCATTTATTTAACGGATCTTAGGAACTTGTGGAAAGTGCCCACAGGTCTTTTTCTTATGATTGCACTAGCTATTTTACCGTCTGTGTATGCCTGGATTAATCTAGAAGCGATGTGGGATCCTTATGCCAATACGTCTGGTATCAAAATTGCTGTAACAAGCAATGACCAGGGGGCTGTTGTCGAGGATAAAGCCATTAATATCGGCAATGAAGTTGTGGATAATTTGAAAAATAATCATTCTCTGGGTTGGACGTTTGTGAACGAGCAGGAGGCTCTGGACGGTGTTGAGCGAGGGGATTATTACGCAAGTTTGATTATTCCGGCCGATTTTTCCCGAAAAATAACGAGTATTGTGGATGGATCGATGGTAAAGCCGGAGATTTTATATACGGTAAATGAGAAAATTAATGCGGTCGCTCCCAAAATTACGAGCAAGGGTGCTTCCAATGTGACTGCTCAAATCGGCGAAAATTTTATTAAAACGGTGAGCACGGCTATTTTGACGCGCTTGAAAGAGCTCGGTATCGATTTGGAGAAAGAGTTGCCGACAATTCGGAATATGGAGTCAAGGATCTTTGAGTTGGAAAAGCGCTTGCCGGAGATTACGGCTATGGGAGACAAAGCGCTGGAGATCGAGCAGAAGCTGCCGGACATCAAGGAAAAGGGGCAGAAAATCGTCGAGCTCGAGAAACGGATTCCCGAAATGGATCGGGCCGGTGATACGATTCTAAAGATTGAAGAGCGTTGGCCAAAGATTGAAGCAGCTGCGCAAGAGGTATTGGTTATTCAGCAAAAACTGCCGGAGATTCAGCGGGCCGCTAATCGCATCGCAGAACTGGATCAGAACTTCGGCAAGGTCGAAGAGGCACTAAACACAGCGATTGATAAATCTCGCAAGGCGGATGAAATTGTTACCGCTGCGTTAAATACTCTGCCAAAAGTAGAGGCCATTGCTGCGCAAGGTGGTGCGTTTGCAACCCAGTTGGCCAACTTTTTACAAAATAATGATGCGGCGTTCCAAGCGCTTATCCCTGTCGTGAAACAGAATTTGATATTGCTTCAGCAGACGACGGATGCGGTAACCCAGCTTACTGGCTTGCTCCAGGATGCTAATCTTGACCCGCAGAAAGCTTTGGCTGCTATAGGGCTGCTCACGGATCGCCTTACTGCGGGCGTGGCGGTCATTGATCGAACAGTCGACCTGCTTACGCGTTTGAACACCTACTTACCCAATGGCCCGCTGACCGATTCCATTGACCGTTTGAACAGTGTCAAATCAAAGTTCAGTAACCAACTTGAAACGTTAAGTAAGATTCAGTCGGCCATTCAGCGCGGAGAGAAACCGGCGAAAGACCTTGTGGATAATTTGAATGCATTGTCCAAAGAAGCGAGCAGCGCATTAGGCAGTATTTTGTCGCGCTACGACTTGGAAATTGTCCCGAACATCACCAAGGCACTGGGTCAAATGAAGTCTATCGCCCAAAACTCAGCTGCTGATCTGCAGACACTGCAGTCCCAACTGCCGAACATCAAAGAGATCTTAGTGGATGCGCAGAGCGGCATTCATTTCGCGCAAGCTCAGCTCGATATGCTGCAAAAGGATCTGCCGAATATCCGCGCGAAGGTACATGAAGCGTCAACGACCCTTCAGACCAAAATGAACGAGTTCACCAACGCGATCAATGAAGCCGCGCCGTTCGTTCGCAATGATCTTCCCAAAGTCCGGCAAAAGCTGCATGAGGCAGCAGACTTTGTGCGCCATGATTTGCCGGCGGCTGAGGATGAAATTCGTAAATTATCCGACCTGTATCAGACGAAATTTCCAGAGGTAGAGAGTGCCGTTCATCTAGCGGCAAACCTGGTGCGCAATGATTTGCCAGAATTTGAGGCGGCTGTCCGCAAAGCGGCGGATCAAATCCGTAAGGTAGAAGGCGGGGGCAGTATCGAAGAAATTCTCCGACTGCTGCAAAATGATATTCAGAAGCAAAGCGATTTCCTCGCGAATCCTGTGCTGATTAAAGAGGATAGGCGTTTTCCCATTCCGAACTATGGGTCGGCGATGTCGCCCTTTTATACAACGCTATCCCTGTGGGTAGGCGCTATGCTGCTTGTTTCGCTGCTGAGAGTGGATGTAGATAACCCAGACGGCCTGCTAAAGACGCACCATATTTACTTTGGGCGTATGCTCATCTTCCTGACAGTTGGATGTCTCCAAGCCATTATCGTCACAATCGGCGATATGTACCTCTTGGGCACATATGTTGTGGATAAGTTCTGGTTCGTTATTTTTGCGATTCTCATCAGCATGGTGTTCATAACCATCACATACACATTAGTCTCCGTATTCGGGAACATAGGCAAAGGAATTGCGATCATCTTCCTCGTGCTTCAGTTTTCCAGCTCCGGCGGCACTTTTCCGGTTAGCACGGCATCGCCTTTTTTCCAAAAGCTTAACCCGCTCGTGCCGTTCACTTATGCGGTAGGTATCATGCGTGAGACGGTTGGTGGTATGCTGCTCTCCGTGGTGCTTAGAGATGTGTTCTTCCTCTGCTTATTCATTGTGATTTGCTACGTCATTGCTTTAGTGCTCAAAAAGCCGCTCAGCGGCTATACCCAGAAAGTTGCGGAGAAGGCGAAGCAGACGAAGCTAATTACTTGAAGAAGGTGATGTCGCTTGTACTAGGCGTAAGGGGAGGGGGAGTTTTTAAAAAGGCGGTGTTGGCATGAATAAACTAATCATGTGGATTGTTCTTCTTGTGTTTCTATTTCCCGCAAATACCTATGCGCTATCCTGTGCGCAAATGCCATCGATTGATCAGGCTTATGAACAATATGATGGTGTCATTATTGGTCTTGTTGAGGCTGTTGTTCGCAAAAAGGAGAGTAATCAAATTCAATTAACTGTCGTAAAAAGCTTTAAAGGAATTGAGGAACGTACAATAAAAGTGGACGAGGACATCACATGGGGATCACTTAACGGGCCAAGTGAGAAAGGCGTACATTATCTCCTTTTTCTAAAAAAGAAAGGGGACGAATGGGAAAATCCACTTTGTTCACCTTCCATGAAGTTAGCCGATGCATCCAAAGAGCTCGACTACTTGAAGGATAAAGAGGTCCCGTTGAAAGAGGCAAAAGCTGCAGCAGAATCTTTTACTACTATAGCAGACAATACGTCAAATCTTTGGATTATCATCGCCATCCTTGTTGGCTTGATCGGGGCTATCTTATTTAGAATTCTTCGTTATAAGAAGCGATCTAACAGAAATAAATAAGCATTTACTTACTTCACTAGCCGTTTAGACTTGTGCCTTGGTCACAGGTCTTTTCTCTGTATTTTCTATTTTCGCAAAAATAGAACTTAGACTTTGGTCTAGGTTTTTTCGCGACCTTTGGCTAACGAAAGACAGTACCTTAGTGCGTTAAGAAGTTATTTGATCTCTTTTATAATGAAGATAACGTAAAGGAGAGCGAGGAATTAATGTGAAAAAAACTTCGTGGTGGTCTTATATAATGGCTTGCAGCGGCTTGCTATTGATCCCCTTAGTGGGACTCATCTACATTCATCTAAATCAGGCGGACGGGGTGGCTTACAGCTTAGTTACTGATCTAGATCGGCAAATTCCGTTTATGAAGAGCTTCGTTATACCTTACCTGTCCTGGTATGGATTTCTGTTGGTTGGGTTCTTATATTTGGCTTATAAGGATCGCAGCATGTACTATAAAACACTTTTTCAGTTCATAATGGGTCTGCTCTTGTGCTATGGGGTATATGCTATATATCAGACGACTGTTCCTCGGCCGGAGCTAACCGGAAGCGATTGGCTGCTGCGGATGGTACAGTGGGTGTATCGCTCAGATCAACCGTTTAACTGTTTTCCAAGTACACATGTATTAACTTCGTATTTAATGATGAAAGCCTATTTAAGATCAACAACTATAGTCTGGCCCTATAAAATGGCCGTTACGAGCATGTCATTGCTCATTATTGTATCGACACTGTTCGTAAAACAGCATGTTCTTCTGGATATTGTAGGTGCCGTACTGGTTTCAGAGGGTGTTGTGTACGTCGTGGAACGTTTTAGAATGGGTTTGCTGAAAGATTCGGTGGCTGTGAATACGCAGCAGCGAAAGTTCGAAGGGGGACTTAGAAGATGAAACGTAGGGACAAACTATTAATCCTGACAGGCAGTCTAGGGGACGGGCATAATAAAGCAGCGCAAGCGATTTTGGAAGCTGCACGGTTTTATAAACCGGATGTGGACGTGAAAGTGGTTGATTTCCTGGAGTGGACGCATCCTTATCTGCATTCCGTGGGCAAATACTGCTATATGCAGTGGGTGAAAAGTCTGCCTTCGGTTTACGGGTATTTGTACCGCAAGACGCGAGAGGATAATACATTGTCTCATATGTTTAAAAAGATGAAATCGTTCAGCACTGACAGGATGCTGGAACTGCTTCATGAAGAGGAGCCGACGGAAGTGGTGTGCACCTTCCCGGGGGCGGCCGCGGCGATGTCGTACTTAAAATGTAACGGACTAACTACGGTGCCTACTGTGACAGTGATGACGGATTATACGGATCACAGTTACTGGGTTCATCCCGGTACGGATCGTTATCTAGTTGGCGCCGAGCATGTGAAGCAATCGCTCCTGCGTTACCGGATCCCGGAGCAGCGTATTATGGTGACGGGTATTCCGATTCGAATGCCTTTCACGCAAACGTACGATCGTAATGAGCTCCGTGATAAGCATGGTTTGCACCGTGATATGCCTACCGTGCTGGTGATGGGGGGCGGGCATGGTTTGATCGGCAAGCAGTTCAAGTCTGTACTGCAATCAGATGATCTGGCGGTGCCGGTGCAGTTTGTATTCGTATGCGGGCGCAATGAGAAGTTGAAGCAGCAGCTAGAGGAGGAGCTGGGCGGCGAGAAAACACGCCATCGCGTGATGGTCACAGGATTCGTGGATCACATCCACGAGCTGATGGCTTTATCCGATCTGATCGTGACGAAGCCGGGAGGACTTACCGTATCCGAGGCGCTCGCACTCGAGTTACCGATGATGCTGTACAAGCCGATACCTGGTCAAGAGCAAGATAATGCGGCATTTCTTGTTGGCCTTGGAGCAGCGATTGAAGTGAAGAATGCGGTGGAGCTGAAAAGACAATTGCTTGAGGTTATCGCCAACCGGTCTTTGCTGGTGAGACTTAAGAAGAATGCCAAGCTTAGTCAGCAGAACCAAGATGCTCTTCACACGCTGAATGCGATATTGGATACTCACCATCATTTCATCCCTGCACTTGATGGCCTGCAGCTAGCCTATGCAAATGTGTGATACGTTGGGTCATCAACATCAAATGTAAAGTTAGTTTTGTTTGGGAGCCCCTTCGTCCCTCTTTTTCCTCTTCAAAAAGCACCGTACTTTGGCTCAAATTGCACAGGTGCTTATTCTGTCAAGTTTGGTGTCAATGTGTGGGGGTTTCCAGATTGTCTCAAAATTAGATTTGTGAATCGGGGATCTGCTTGACATGTTATTATTGTCAACATGAATGAGGAACCCCGTGAAAATACGATCCTATTTATCCTCATGCATCGTAACCACGATGTCTTGCTCATAATTTCCGAATTGCTTGCCGAACAACGTAATTCCGCCGCAGTTTGTGGAATCTTCTAAGGATGCAATTCGAAAATGGATGTCTTTTGCGAAAGAAATATCTAAGTCTTGGATGGTGATGTCGGAAATCTTTGTTCCGTCCAAGAAAGAACCTTGCGGATTGACGGTGATGATTTTCAAAAGACCGTGCTGAGTGAAACCATTTCCCCACCAATCCGGGGATAGCACACCTCTTTGCTTTCCAAAATCACCAGGGCTCGTCCACTGACCTAGGGGAGTTTCGTTGATAAAGAAAGAAATATCGGATGGCCAATTCTCGTTAAACCCCGGGGCCTCGGAACAGATTTCAAAAGAAATTTCCATGGAGCGAAGCTTCTGATTGCTGTGAAAAAAGTTAGGGATTCTATATTCGACATAACCGCTCCCGAACCAGAGGATGCCGGCGTGCACATGCTGGGGATCCGCGAAATATCTGGGGTCATCAATAACGCCAATAATTTGCGTAGGCGAAGCAAGACCGCACGTAGGCCTCACCTCGAAGGATGAGTATTGGCCAACCGGAATTGAAATCGTATTCGTCGGATGTTCATACGGTTTCTTTGCTTTGAACTGAAGCATCGCTTGCTCGAGCTGCAGATAACATACCTTCTGAGTACCACGAACACCTGTCATACTCTCGGACGTAACAATTCCGGCTTGTTCCAGCTTCTGTATATGCTTAGTCACAATAGCGGATGAAATCTCCAGCCGCTGTGATAATTGTTTGATATTCAAAGGTTCTTCGCCTAGCAGCTCAATGATTTTCACTCGGGTCTCCGAGGAGAAACATTCAAGGAAGTACATATTTTTGGTCGAAACCTCAATTTGCATAGTAGGACCTCATTCTAATGTTTTTATTCATTGTATAACTTGTAGGTTAATTAAACAATGTTAAGACAGAGATAGAATTGGCTGCTAGATTGCGGAGGAGATGAGGTCCGATGACCAATTGCAGCAGCATACGGCATACCTCGGGCCGGTTCTGGATATCATCGAAGGAGAAATGAATCATTGTCCACCCCATTCCTGTGAGGAACGTATCTCGGTTCAGAGCGTAACTGAATTTCTCGCGATCCATATCTTTGATATGGCTTTGATAGCCGTCGCACTCAATTCCAAAACGACCAAATGGGGTGAGGAACGCGAAGTCGAGGAATTGCGACTTGCGATTCCAGTCGTAGATCTCATATTCCGGATGTAGGTTGTCAAAGTTTCCGAATAGTGGCCACCATACCTGTTGGAGCAGCAGCTTTTCTGCAAAGTTGTGCCCCCTGAGTAAACGTCCCTTTCTTTCACCAGTTCTGCGAGCATGACGGATTTCTATGAACGATTGATGTGCTTGTTCAAATGGCATTTGGCATACGCCTCCTTATAAGAGAATAAAAAAACGCCCTTGCGCCACAGGGCTCAAGGACGTTCTTCGTCTAATAAATATTATAACATTATCCGGTAGACAGAGGAATTCAAATGATTATTTCTATCCTAGCGCTTTACAGGAATCACGCTCGATGAGTTCTCCGTAAATGGAAATCTTCGCAGGACTTCCGCCGAAGTCGATTTTGCGAATGAGAAAATCTACGGCTTCAATGCCGAGCTGTTCACGCTGCACTTTGATCGTCGTTAAGTGAGGAGCGATCATTTGAGCTGCTTCAATGTCGCCAAACCCAACAACAGAGATATCCTTCGGTACCTTGTAGTCTTTGGAAATAAGGATTTGAATGAGGGAAATCGCAATGCGATCATCCGCACAAAACCAGGCTGTCGGCATAGAAGTCATCGCATCGAGATGATCGGTTAACTGGGCGGTGGTGGAATTTAGCGCCTCCAGTGGTGAGGGATTGACGATATTGTGATTCATGTCTATGGCTAGCCCTGCATCAGACATGGCATTTTGGTATCCGGACCAGCGTTCCTTGAAGCTCTTCGTCCTACTAATCGCACCGATAAAACCAATCTGCCGATGACCTTTGTCAATGAGATGAGTGACGATTTTGTAAGCCTCTTCGGCATTCGCTGTCACAACAGCGTCAAGCTGTAAGCTATCGTAATAATGATCCACCGTAACGAGGGGAATTCCCAAATCAACAAGCTTTCGAACATAATTAAGATGAAGGACGTCAACAAGTAATATGCCGTCAAATACAATTTCGTGATAAAGCTCCGGCAGGATGAGTTGATCCTCCATCGCTTGTGTGATACCGCAGATAATGGCGTTGTAGCCATTTTCTTTGGCTCTTTTTTCTATGGACCAGAACACTTCGTAGTAGAAGATTTGATCATTACGAATGTTCTCAGGGATTAAGACGAGCAGGTTGCCGCGTTTCTTTTTTGTCTTAGTATCTGTCCGATAGTTCAACTGATTAGCTGCTTCGAAAATACGAAAGCGCAATTCTTCGCTGACGCCAGCTTTATTTATTAAGGGCTAAGGAAACGGCATTCTTGGAAATGCCCAATTTATCGGCGATGTCTTGCATGGAGGTTTTCGAATTCATTTATGTATTGCCCCTTGAGAAGTATGTAGATTCTATATGTATTCTATAATTACAGAAGTCTATTTGTAAAGTAAAATCAATTCACTTGTTACTTTACAAATAAATAATGTCAATGTTGTTGCCTGGATCATTTTCTTCTATAAATGAATTTCTCAAGTTCATATAGCTTTACAGATGAAAACGGTCCTGAATTATCGAAATAGAGAATTGAAGAGGGATCAATTAGCCATTTGATTTCCTTGCGAACGAGCGACTGGCTAAAATGCTTCCAGTTGTCCAGCTTCCAAACATCCAATACGGAGCCTCTAGTCCGTATACGTTCTTGGTAGGCATTCTCGCTTGGTAAATAGACAAAAACAGCCCTAACGCACACATCGCTAATCGTAGCACCAACGTTTGAAAGTTCCTTTTCCAGCCAAAGCGGATCTGCTAGTTCTTTGGTGAAAGGTCCGACAACAATGGCATCCAAGCCAAGCTCGAGATTCTCAAGTGCAGCGTCCATCGTTATGCGGTATCCCAAATCACGACAGTATGTCTTATATGTGGGGGAATCCCGGTCGTTCGGGTCTTGTCCGGCAAGGGTCATGATCGCTTCTGCCGCGGGTCGGAGCAGCGTATCCATGTCCAGAAAAGCTCCGCCGTGCTTGCGTGCCCATACTTTGGCTAGTGTCGTTTTTCCGGCACCGGCAGGCCCTATAAAAAATATGAGTTTTCGCATGCCTAACCTCCGAATAAAGTTTCCTTTTAAAGGGATTTGTACGAATATTGTAACATATGTGGCGAAAATCATATGAAATTCAGCAAACGTTCAGCTAATATTAAGGTTCTATTAAGGATTAAGTCATATTTAGTTCACACTTATCATGTAAAATTCTTAGCACAGGGGGCTAAAACCATACTGGAAGGAAAGATAGAGATGAAAAACAAAAATAACCCACTTGTCGGAAGTGGAAATGGAACAAAAACCCTTTCTTTGACAGCGACTGGAACCCAAAATAAACAAGTTCATGTTTTGAACAAATCGATCCCTCAAGTGACCATCAATTCTGATAGTATTTCAGCAATAACAGATAATGATTGGCCCACACAAGGTTGGAAAACATCTACGCCAGAGGCGCAAGGGATGAACTCGGCTGGACTAGCCAAGATGCTCGAAGTTTTTCGTGACCAACAGGTACATAGTGCAGCGGTTATCCGTAACGGACATTTGGTTGCTGAAGCTTATAATGAGAGCACCCAAGCTGATTTACCACAAGATGTGAAGTCCGTAACCAAAAGCGTGACGTCCGCATTGATCGGTATTGCTTTATCGGAGCGTAAGCTGATAAGTTTGGATCAGAGGCTTGCTGCGTTTTTTCCCGAGTTAGAAAGTGATCCTTTGAAGTCAAAGATCATGTTAAAGCATTTGCTTAACATGACCTCGGGGCTATCGTGGAACAATGAAAACGAACAATCCTCAACGGAAATGATGTACTCACCGGACTGGGTGCAAAATGTTCTGGAACGCCCAGCTAAGAACCAGCCTGGTACAGTATTTAATTACAGCAATGGTGATGCACATCTTCTGTCTGCTGTCCTGCAAAAGGTAACAGGCGAGTCCATGTTTGACTATGCCAAATCCCGCTTATTCGAGCCGCTTGGTATTACAGATGTAAACTGGAATCATGATCCTGGGGGCTGCACGATTGGGGCTTGGGCTCTGGCATTAACGTTAAGGGACATCGCCAAAATTGGCTATCTGTATCTGAAGGAAGGCGAGTGGGAAGACAAGACCATTATTCCGAAGTCATGGATCCGGGAGTCGGTGACTAAGCGCGTATTCCTCAATTACAGTAACGGCACACAAGGTGGTTATGGCTATTATTGGTGGTCCAAGCCTTTGGCTCAGGGGCTAGTCAGAGGAAGCAAAAAGCAGCATGAAGTTTACTATGCATCTGGTTCAGGAGGAAGGCGCATATTTGTCATCCCTGATCTACAATTAGTCGTTGCAGCTACAGCGCATTCGGCGGATGTGGACATGCCAGAACAACTGCTGAACCATGTGGTTCAAGCTATTAGATCGGATAAGCCTATTCAAGAGAATTCGGATGCTTTTGATGGATTGGGTCAGGCTATTGAGGCTTTTAAGCTGGGATTAGAGTAGTGGATAAGGATGGACATTGTGTTAAAAATTTTATAGAAAAAGTAAAAGGAGCTGCCGCAGCTCCTTTTACTTTTTAAATGATAATTCCTTTTTCAGACAAAGTTTTACGCAAAACATTTGCCATTATATTATAGCCGAGCACATTTGGATGAAGGGAGTCGTCCGACAATTCCGATCGCAACGTTTTGCCGTCCGGACCCACGAGACTGGCATGATAGTCAACATAGATAACTCCTTCATAATCTGCCATATGTTTGAGTGCTCGGTTTGAGAATGCAAGTAGTTCATTACGGACACCTGTGCTGTTGTTGGGACAACGAATCAACGGTTCGAAGGGGAAGCAAGGAATATCTCTACCAGTAGGCAGGTTCGAACCGACAATTGGTATTATGCCGCTGCTTTTGGACAATCGAACCATCGACGTGATATTGCTTAGAATCTCATGATTGATTTGTTCGGGTGTTCTTCGTTCGCGCATATCTACGGCATCAAGTCTCCATGTATTGTTCGTTCCCCCTAAAATATGTACATATATGGGCTTTAATTGAATAACATCGGCAGGAAAACGTCGAAGCATAATCGGTGTTATGTCTCCCGAAATCCCGCGGTTGACAATGAAATTACTGGATGAACTGAAATAGACTTGTAAATCCCAAAATTGTGTGATGGATTCACCGATGAAAACAAAATTAACTGCGATATGATGAAACAGGATTTGTTCGTTAAAGCCGTCGTAAGCGGCACGCAAACGGTCAGCGGCTGCATTGAATGAAAAGTTGCCTGGCTTGATGAATGGTACTCTTTGTCTAGCGGACAAAAAATCCCCTACTTTCCGAATAATTGATTCAAATTATATGTATAAGAAATTCTTGCATAAAAGAACAGGAACGAGAGAGGTTAAAACAAAATATTTTGATTTTTTGTAAGATGAGGTAGTTCAAGAAGCGCTTGAGTTAGGAATATATGGAGAAGAAAATTCCCAAGCATTTAAACAACCAGATTCGGATGGTGTATAAATTTAGAGGGAACAATGTGACACTCATCGAGAAAAGGGAACCTTTTAGGGGTACGGAATGGACCCAATTAGACATTGCACAGTTCAGATTAGAATCAAATGAATGGAAAGTCTATTGGAGAGACAGTAAGGATAAGTGGCACTGGGTTGATTATATCCATCCAGATAGTAATTTTGAAAAACAATTACAATTAGTTGATCAGGACAATACGGGAGTGTTTTGGGGATAAAGATTGCGAAAGTTTCAAGAACCGCGACAAGGCATATATAGAACCGAGGTAAACCATGAGGAGAATAGTTTGTCTTATTCTTTTTGTATTAGTACTATCAGCTTGTAATTCATACACTCTTCAAGACGCAAAGAATAATGGAGATATTATTGTAGGTCATCTAGGGCCAATGAACTTTGAAAAGATTGATTCTTTTATTACTGATTTTGAAAAGCAGAAAGCATCTAAACTCCGAATTACTAGTTACTCAGTGGAAGGGGATCCAATATTAAGCGATCTCTATTATGATGGGAAGCAAATTAACTATACATTTGATAACTCAAGAGATAAACATGGTGGAAACCAAAAAGGGAAAGATAAAACATCGTGCAATAAAATTGAGAAGAGAAGTGTAACGAGAGAGGACAGTACAAAGGGATTTGAATATATCTTAACGGATTGCAAAGAGATTATTGGTTTTCATTCTCCTGATAAAGATGAAATTTACTTAATGTTTAAAGCTCAGTAATTATTTCTTGGTCTGCATCCCTTAAGCCCTCTTTTAGGGGCTTTTTTTTGTTCCCGAGGCAAGATGTAGTAATATAGGAAGAACAGAAAGAAGAAGGGGAGTTTATTCGTGGGTATAAGAAGTTTTACGGATTACAATTTGAGTGAAGATATCGTACGGGCGCTTCAAAGTTTAGGATATGAGCAGCCGACAGATGTGCAGAACGAAGTGATTCCTATCGCGCTGCAGGAGAAGGATCTCACGGTGAAGTCACGTACGGGAAGCGGGAAGACGGCGGCGTTCGGTATACCGATTTGTGAATTGGTGGAGTGGGAAGAGAACAGACCGCAGGCACTGATTTTGACACCGACGAGAGAGCTGGCCGACCAAGTAAAGCAGGATATCACGAATATCGGGAGATTCAAGCGGATTAAAGCGGTGGCTCTGTATGGGAAGCAACCTTTCGCGAAGCAAAAGATTGAGCTGCACCAGAAGTGCCATGTTGTTGTTGGGACGCCGGGCCGCGTGCTGGATCATATTCAAAAAGGGACGCTGGACCTGGAGCGGCTGAAATATCTAGTCATCGATGAAGCGGATGAGATGCTGCGGATGGGCTTTATTGAGCAGGTAGGGGCGATTATAGATGAGCTGCCAACGGATCGCATGACGATGTTATTTTCGGCAACTCTTCCAAAAGACGTGGAACAATTATGCCATCGATATATGCGTAAACCTATTGATATTGAAATTCAAACGCCGGAGGCTTCCAAGGTTCAGATTGAGCATGCTATCATAACGGTTCGAGAAAACGATAAGTTTAATGTGCTTAAGGATGTCTTCGTGGTGGAGAATCCCGACAATTGCATCATTTTCTGTCGGACGCAAGAACATGTTGACTACTTATATAGACAGTTGGAGCAGCTAGACTATCCATGTGACAAAATCCACGGTGGCATGATACAGGACGATCGATTCCTAGTCATGAATGCTTTTAAAAGAGGGGAATTCCGTTTCTTAATTGCCACGGATGTCGCGGCGCGAGGGATTGATGTGGAGGATATCACACACGTCATTAACTACGATCTTCCGCTTGAAAAAGAAAGCTATGTCCACCGAATCGGAAGAACCGGTCGTGCGGGGAAGACGGGCAAGGCGATTACGTTTGTTACGCCAAATGAGGACAAGTTTCTAGCTGATATTGAAGGCTATCTTGGGTTCGAAATACCGAGAAAAGACGCTCCCACTGCGGAAGAGGTTACACTTGGTCAACCGGCTTTTGATCAGAAAATGCAGGCGACGCCTGTCATTAAGAGGGATAAAAGTGACCAATTGAACAAGGGAATCATGAAGCTCTATTTTAACGGCGGGAAAAAGAAAAAGATTCGGGCGGTAGACTTTGTGGGAACCCTGGCCAAAATTGAAGGTGTGACGGCTGACGATATCGGGATCATTACGATTCAGGACAATGTGTCGTATGTGGACATTTTAAATGGTAAGGGTCCGCTGGTGCTCAAAATGATGAAGAATACGACGATTAAAGGTAAGCTGCTGAAGGTGCATGAAGCGAATAAGTAAGATTAACGATCCGGTTAGCCTCTAAGGCTCATCGGATTTTTTGTTGTGTATCTGTTTTTGTCAGAATTTACATAACAAGGGAATGTAAATATGAAAGCGATTACATTTTAAATAAAGTGATATTCATGAACAATCCTGCTTGAGTGTTAGTGAAGTTTGCATAGGTAAGTATTTAAGTGATTGTACACTTGCACAAACTTCCTTATCTTTACAAAAAAATATCACTTTTTCTTTTTAAATCATGGTAAAATTTAGGAGCATTATTGGGCTTGTCTGTCCATAAAGCCTCTGCTTATGGAGAAATTTTTTGACTCAGCAAATGCTTAGGAGGAATTGTAATGAGTAGGCTATCGGGATGGAAAGCAAAACTTTTGAAAACAACACTTGCCTTAACAATCGCGTTACCGTTTCAAGTATTGGCCACAAGCAGCTGGCAAGCTGTTATGGCGGAAGGACCGACTGATCCGGCTCCATTCATTGAAGCCAAAGTTGTGAATGAAAATGCTGGCAAAAAGGTGCTTTTCGATAATACACATGAACAAACCGCTGGAGCGGCCGATTGGGTTATTGATGGCGCCTTTTCCGATTTCGCCAACGCTTTAGCGAATAATGGTTATTATGTGAAAGAGCTGCGCAAAACGACACCGATTACTTTGAGTGACTTGAGCGGTTACGATGTGTTCGTCGTTGCGGAGGCAAATGTTCCTTATAAGACAAGCGAGCAGGCTGCCATGGAGCAATACGTGCAGGGAGGCGGTAGTATCTTCTTCATCGGAGATCACTATAATGCAGACCGCAACAAGAACCGTTGGGACGGTTCGGAAGTATTCAATGGTTACCGCAGAGGGGCATGGACGAACCCAGCCAGTGGAATGAATACAGAAGAAATCGCTTCATCGGCGATGCAGGATGTAGCTAGTTCGGATTGGTTGGCTACTCAGTTCGGAGTGCGTTTCCGCTATAACGCATTGGGTGATATTACAGCGAATCAGATTGTAGCGCCAGAGCAAGCTTTTGGGATTACAAGCGGTGTCTCGACAGTGGCTATGCATGCAGGTTCAACACTTGCCATTCTTGACCCGGCAAAGGCGAAGGGGATTGTATACCTGCCTCAAACGAGCGATGCTTGGGCGAATGCAGTGGATCAAGGTGTATATAACGGAGGCGGTATTGCCGAAGGTCCTTATGTGGCTGTTGCCAAAGCGGGTGCAGGCAAGGCTGGATTTATCGGCGACTCCTCACCGGTTGAAGACGTGACACCAAAATATGTGCGTGAAGATACGGGTGCGAAGAAGACGACCTATGACGGCTTTAAAGAGCAGAATGATAGTGTGCTGCTTGTAAATATGGTGAACTGGCTCTCGAAGAAAGAAAGCTATACAGGCTTATCCCAGGTTAGCGGCTTGCAATTGGATCAACCGACGGCGCTGCTGCCTTTTGAAGATCCGGCTGCGTCAACGGAACCACAGCCAGAGCCTTGGGCTGCGCCAAACGCAGGCTACAAATGGTATGACCGCAGTACATTTAAACCGGGCTCATACGGCGGACCTGCAGCAACTGCTAGTGCAGCTTACAGCTTTGTGCATCAAGCAATACTCCCCAATGCAGTGGACTTCCCAGTGCGGGTAGTTGTGGATAACTTGCCGGCGTCTACGACTGTAGCGGGGTTCAGTGTGGGTATTTATTTGGTTAGCGGGGGCACTCAAATAGCCATGATTCAAAATGCAGACGGCACATGGCCTGCTGCATATGGGTACAGCTCTACGTTTAGCGTGACCTCAGATATTAACGGACATGCTACCAAAGATTTGAAAGTGCGAATTAAGCCAGGAACTACGGCTGCGGCCAACTTGAGGCTGCGTCAAAACGGAACAAACTTGAAGACCGAAGCTGTTACACTTGGGAATGTTCCGGCTGAACCGTTACCGGAAGAAGAGAATCCGATTCCGGCGAAGATAACGGTAGCGGAAGCTCGCAGTAAATCAGTGGGTACATTGGTCACTGTGGAAGGCGTTGTTACTACGGAGCCTGGATCTTTTGGCGGGCAATCTTTTTACTTGCAGGATGCTACCGGCGGCATGTACGTGTTCCAGAGCTTGAGTGGATTCCATCTTGGAGATACCGTGAAGGTGACGGCTTCGACAGCGCTATTTAACACAGAGTTCGAGTTGACGGATCCAGTGGAAATTGCCAAAACCGGGGTCGCTGCTGTGCCTGCACCTGTGGTTGTAACAGCTGTAACTTACGAGAATCAAGGTCAACTGGTTGAGCTCAGCAATGTAACTATCAATAATATCATTAGTGCTGCACCGACTGGCTCTTTTGAATTTGATGCGGTTAGCGGAGCGGTAAGCAATCATGTTCGGGTTGATGCACGGACTGGATTAACACAAAGTACGTTCCCGTACCAGGCAGGTCAAACCGTGAATATCAAAGGTGTCGCTGCCATTTTCAAAGGTGTATTCCAACTGAAACCAAGAGGATTGAGCGACTTCACCGTAGTGGCTGATACAGTAGCACCTGTGACGACTGCGGCATTGTCGGGTGCTCCAAATAGCGAGGGCTGGTATAAAGAAGATGTGACGGTTACCTTGACGGCTGTGGATGAATCAGCGGGTGCAGTAGGGACCGAATACAGTATCAATGGTGGGACTGCGGCTGCTTACGCTGCACCCATTGTCATTCAAAACGAAGGAACGAGTACGATCGGATATTTCTCTACAGATGCAGCAGGAAATGTAGAAGCGGCGAAATCTTTGCAGGTGAAATTAGATAAAACAGCACCTGTGGCTGTTTTGACGGAGTCCGGTCACACTGTGGCGGATGTGACAGATGCGGATACACTGAGATTTGATTTGAACAGTACAGATGCACACTCCGGTGTGGCAACGCAGACGTTGACTTTGGATGGCACTGAGATTACTAGCGGTCAAACCATTGCTGCGGGAAGTCTGGCACTAGGTGCACATACGGTGCAATACAGTGTAGTGGATGCAGCAGGCAATTTGGTGCAGTCGACACAAACATTCAACGTGAGTGAGAGTGTTACGTTCAGTCAAGCTACCCTTGCTGCGGACGTGGTGTCTCTGAAACCGGGTGAAACGACGGCTACTCACCTTACTGGTACATTAAGCAACGGAACGCCAGCTGATCTTAGTGGTGCTGTAGTTTCCTACAACACAAGCAATGGAGCGGTAGTTACCGTAGATGCACAAGGTAAAGTTAGCGCTTTGGCAGAAGGTACTGCACAAATTACAGCTGCAGTCACGCTGAATGGAATAACAGTACAAACCAACGCTATAACTATCACGGTTGTAAAGCCGTTATCAGTTGGGGTACCAGGTAAGCCAGTTTTGTCCGATAACAGCGGTCATGCGACTGGATTAAAAGATGGTAACTATACCGTCACGATGAACATGTGGTGGGGGAATAACGGCTTCTTGTTCAAGCTGTACGAAAATGGCGTACTCATTAGTACGCAAACATTGACAGACGCGTCTCCAGCAGCGCAAGTGGTTAAAGTAGATGTGAAAGGCAAAGCGAACGGTACCTATACGTATACAAGTGAACTTATTAATTCTTTCGGAACGACAACCAGCAACCTACTTGTGGTCAATATTACAGACGCATCGCCAGGTAAACCGGTACTATCTCAAGATAATTGGGATGGAGATGGCAACTACAAGGTGACGATGAACATGTGGTGGGGCACCAACGCTACCGAGTATCGACTATACGAAAATGGTATATTGATCGAAACCAAGAGCTTAAATGCAGCTTCTCCAAGTGCTCAAAGCGCCGTGTCGACGATTGCTGGCAGAGCCATTGGCGTCTATGAATACCGCAGTGAATTGGTCAATGCGGGTGGTGTCACTTCGAGCGAGAAGATCACGGTGAAAGTAACGAAGTAAGTAACAAAGTAAGTAGCTAAGTAAGAGATGAAGTAAGTAACTAAGTTAGAGTTAAAGTAAGTAACGAAGTAAGAGATGACGTTCGGGAAAAAGGGCCTTTAACGACTCCGGTGGAGTTGTTGGAGGCTCTTTTTCGTCTGAGTTTGGTGGACGGGAGAGATTTCTTGATTCGGAGTGGCTCCTCATGTAGGCTGTACGCACTAGGGTGGCTTACCCCACTAGTTCGCAATTTAACGGTCGGCTGGATTTTTGTGTTCTATGTATAAAAATGCATAGAAGGTGGCATCATGGTCGTTATATGATGTATTGAACGGTGGTGTTAATGGGCATGGGAATAGGAATAGTAAATACGGTAATATGCTCTTACTGCGATCAACCAGCCACATTTCGAATCGGAAATGTTGCCTATGAACTGCATGCTTGTGACAAACATGAGGATGCCGCGCATAGCAAGTTTGATAGAGTGACTGGTGAAGATTCGTGGAGGATGATTTCAATGGCCTCACATGGCTTTCCTGAGCCTTGAAATTATTCACTGTATGTTCTGCGAAATGTTGGTACATAATATCAATATTATTCTTGAAGGAGGCATAAAATGGATATAGAAATGTTTGAAGAAAATCTAGAAACGACTGTTGAGGCATCGGATATTTTCTCTGTACCAGAAGGAGCAAAAGAGTTTGTCGATATAATTGGTGACGAAAAGCTCGATGGATACGGTAACCCAGCATCAAACTTTGATACACAACAAACTACATAAATCGAACTCCCCATGAAAATGGGGAGTTTTTTTATTAAAAGAAATGCCACTAGCGGGGGCTAGTGATTGGAGTTTCGAGAGGATTTAGATATTAAATAGTTCTATCAGAAAGTAAACTCAATGCCTGTTTAATATGAATGTTCTGCTCTATCTCATCTATTTCGAGCGAGGATGTCGACGTTCTTCGTCCGCACTCCTTTGTAAAAGTTACCTACTAGACAAAACCGCATCTCGATGGTAGCGTAAATTTACTACGAATGAAAGTTTGTGATACGTGATGTCTAATCCTATTGCTTCCCAAGCGAGACTATCTGTAAGTCGTTCAAACCGTTTATGGATCGTGCTCGTGCTCGGTGCACTGGCTTCTTTCGGCCCGCTCTCGCTCGATATGTACTTACCCGCGCTGCCTGTGCTCGCGAATGATCTTCATACCACCACCTCGCTGGCACAAATGAGTTTAACCGCCTGCATGCTCGGCCTATCGATCGGTCAGCTCATCGCCGGTTCGGTGAGCGATGTGCGCGGAAGGCGAATGCCACTGCTGATCGGACTCGTTATTTATGCGATTTCCTCGGTTCTATGCATGTTCTCGCCAACGATTTGGGTATTTCTGGGTCTGCGTTTCGTTCAAGGCATGGCTGGCGCAGCTGGCATCGTCATCTCCCGTGCGATTGTTCGTGATATGTATGAAGGTGTGGAGCTGACGAAATTTTTTGCACTTTTAATGTTGGTCAATGGGGCCGCACCTATACTTGCTCCAATCGTAGGTGGACAAATTTTGCAGTTCACCTCGTGGCGTGGCGTATTTCTTGTTTTGAGCCTGATCGGCGTGGTTATGCTCTTTGCAACGGTGTTGGGCTTGAAGGAAACGCACCCGCCCGAGCGTCGTTCCAAAGGTGGACTCACCAACACGCTGCGAACGTTCGGCGGCCTGCTCACGGACCGTATGTTCATGGGCTATGCGTTAACACAAGGACTCGTTTTTGCCGGCATGTTTGCCTATATATCGGGTTCCCCGTTCGTACTGCAGGATATTTTCGATGTTTCCCCGCAAATGTTCAGTCTTTGCTTCGCGATTAACGGTCTGGGAGTCATCATTGCCGGTCAAATCACGGGCAAACTGGCAGGCAAAGTAAGCAATCATCGATTGCTAGCTGGTGGACTGGCTATTGCCGCTTTCGGCGGTTTGTTACTTTTCATTTCTACCCTTATCGGGGCAGGGTTATATGCGATTTTGGCTGCTTTTTTCTTCATCGTTTCTAGCGTAGGACCTGTCTCTGTAGCAACCTCCTCCCTAGCTCTTCAAAATCAAGGGAAAACAGCAGGCAGCGCAGCAGCATTGTTAGGTTTGCTATCTTTTATCATAGGAGGCCTAGTTGCTCCACTGGTCGGTATTGGCGGCAGTCAAACCGCGGTTCCGTTAGGCATCATCATAGCTGTGATGGAATTAGGAGCGATCCTATGTTTTATTTTAATCACCCGTACAAAGGCAGCTCCATAATAAAATCAAATAAAGGTTGCCTCTTTCGATCTTACTAAGACCGAAGGGGCAACCTTTTTCGTATACATAGGCGAGTTCTGTTTGATATAAAAGGTGAAATATTACTTTTCTTTAGGCCGTTTCAGCGTTGAGGCTTTTGCAGCCCCGTTTTCAAACGACTACGCCATTTGAGAAGGAGAAAAATAGCCACCGCAATGCACAACCCAATCAAGGTGTAAATCAAAAACTTTTCAACCCACAAAAAAATGATAAGCCACTGATCACCGAAAAGGTAACCAATTCCGAAAAATACAACCACCCATAGAGCTGAGCCTATGAAGGCGTATAAAGCAAAAATTCGGTATGGAACGCGGATGATGCCTACAAAATAAAAGATAAATTGTCTGATTCCCGGTATGAAATAACTGAAAAGCAGCAATTTGTTTCCGTACTTCGCGTAATATTCTTTAGATTTCTGCAGATGTGCGGGCTTCAAAAACAGAAGTTTTCCATAACGTTCGATCAGAGGCGTGCCCAGTCTATATCCGATCCAATAGGTAATCGTCATGCCTATCATCGTTCCGATCCAGGCCGCGACCATGGCTAAGAACCAATTAAGCACCCCTTTATAAGATAAAAAACCCGTATACGTCATCGTCGTATTTCCCGGAGGAATCGGAAGCGCAATAGCGTCTAATGGCAGACCGATCAACAATACCCAATAGCCAAATTGTGCAAATAACTGTTCAATTAGTCCCATAAACTTCATGACTTATGCTCTCCTTGTAACAAAAAAACGTATATTTTTTGTAGAAATTTACTTGAATATCTCTAATTTACGCAGGAAAGAACCTTCTTACACAACATTATACCTGTTTCAAGTAAAGCTATGAACCATCAGAAAGTCAAGTTTTGGTCAGGACCTTAGTCTAGTTATCCGTAGGGTAGTCTCATGTAATCGCATCATTTCGGTTAGTATAATTCACGCCATAAATAAAAAGTCGCATACGCTTCCCACCCATTCCATCCTTCAGCAAGCTGTCGAATATGAGGAATTGTCGGTTTCTGCTCTAAGCCAAGCACATGCTTCAGAGCATTGTGCAAGCCAACGTCGGCAAGAGGGAAAGCAGCAGGGTTCCGCAAGCAGCGCATCAGCACATAATTGGCCGTCCACGGACCGATGCCGCGAATACTTAACAACTCTTTCTCTATATCGACAAAATCGTTCCGCCTCAGCAGCTCCTCTTTAACAAGCAGCCCCTCCGCCATCAACTTGGCAACGCCGATTAAGTATTCAGCCTTTTTACCCGTGAACTGTAAGGTAGTCAAGGCATCAGGTGTGAGATCGGCGATTCGCTCTGGAGTAGGAAATGCCCAGTATGTTCGTCCTTCCCAATCTAGCCGCGTGCCAAAGGCTTCAACAAGACGTCTTTTAAGCGTATAGGCAAAAGTCAGGTTGATTTGCTGTCCGATTATGCCCCAGCTCATCGCCTCGAATAGATCTGGAATCCCCATCAGGCGAAGCCCATAAAAGTTCTGAGTGACTTGCTTCAGCAGAGGATCGCGCTTGGCCAACTCGTAGAACGGCGTAAGCTCGGTGCCAAGGTCAAACCACTCCCACACATAACGAGCCACGTCTTCACGAATGGAGGGGGTGAGGGTACCGTTGAGACTATGGATTAGCTGAATGCTCAGCCGCGAGTTATCCTCACTGTTGACAGCGATTAGGACATGGTTATCCCCAAACGGAAGCAGCTTGTAAATAGCTAAGTTATCCACATGGAATAAGCATTCATTGGTTGATCGGGATAGGTAACCGAGATTTTGTTCATATCGAAAATGATCAGGAAGCGGCAGCGTGAGGGAGCTCGTCTGCTCGCACCATTTTAGGATAGAAGGGTCAAAAGGTTGAAGATGTGGCATGTTAAGTTCTCCTCTTATCTGATGAAGTTTCTTCCTCTATTATCGCTGAAGGCGGCTTTCGTAATCTTGCTTTCTCATTTCCGTTCCCTTACAAGAGCAGCATGGTTTGGGTATACTGAGCTAGTAGGGAAATGGAGCTGAGAGGAGCGGTAGTCATGCAAGAACGGTTTTGGAAAGCGATTGTTGCAAATGATGCGGCTTATGATGGTACGTTTTATTATGCGGTGACGACAACTGGGATCTTCTGCAGGCCGTCTTGCAAATCAAGGCTGCCCAAGAAGGAGAATGTCCGGATTTTTGGGAACCGCCAAGCGGCTTTCTTGGAAAATTATCGTCCCTGCAAAAGGTGCAGACCAGACGGCGTGAGATTGCCTGATGAAGAATGGGTATCGCTTATGGCGGCTCACATCGAAGAACATTATGCCGAGCCGCTGACGCTGACTATCCTGGCAGAACACTTTTATGCGAGCGTTTATCATCTGCAAAGGACTTTCAAACGCCTGCAGGGAATCACGCCTCTAACGTATCTTCAACAAGTTCGCATCGAAGCGGCCAAAAGGCTGTTACTCGAGACGAATGCTCCTGTGAATGCGATTGGTGTTCAAGTGGGGATCCCGAATGCGGCACATTTTGCCACCATGTTTCAAAAAAAGACCGGTTTTTCGCCAACGGAATTCCGTCAAATAAAATCAATCTAAACATAACCGAGGAGGGTTCGAAGATGCAAACTATGCGGGTGGCCGAGGTACAAACTACGCGGGGAATGTCAGAGGCGCAAACCATGCAGGCGAAGCCAGAGATGCAAGCCGAGCGAGCAATGTCAGAATCGCAAACAAAGCGGGCGAAGTCAGAGATGCAAGCCAAACCGACCAAGTCGATCTACTGGGGAGTCGTTCGTTTGCTGGAGAATAACTTTTTGATGGCGGCAACGGATGAGGGGCTTTGCTATTTACAATTTCATGAGGAAAATCCTGCAGGTGGAGTAGATGAGGGTGCGCGGTTGGAATTAGTGAAATGGGCTCGTTCGCAGCTGCCTGAGCCTAACTGGGTAAAGGATGCAGAGAAGCTGCAGCCCTATATCCTTCAATTAGAGGAGTACTTGAAAGGACTACGCACGGCATTTACATTGCCATTGGATCTGCGCGGTACTACGTTTCAACAGTCGGTGTGGCGTGTTCTCCATGAGATTCCGCATGGGGAAACGTTTAGTTATTCACAGGTAGCCCAAGAATTAGATAGAATAAGTGCAGTTAGAGCCGTAGGCACTGCCATTGGGGCTAACCCCGTGCTCATCGTGGTGCCGTGTCATCGTGTTGTCGGGAAGGATGGGTCGCTAACTGGCTACCGCGGTGGACTTCGGAATAAGGAGAAGCTGCTGTTGTTGGAGCGAGCAGGATTATGATCGGATATGGCTGCACATAAATGAGATGAAATGAAATGAAATAAGATGATACGATATCTTTGTTTACTAGGATATGTTCTAAGAAGGGAAAAGTGGAGGTGAGACTATGAAGGTTGACGTAAACCAGAAGACGGCGAAACAGCTGCTTACGAAAGCGAGCGGCTTTCTTAAGGGGTATACACACACGTTAAACCCCTACACCGGCTGCTCCTTCGCCTGTTCCTACTGTTACGTGCGGCAGATGCCGGTCGCATTATTCCGCAGCGATGCATGGGGCGGTTGGGTCGATGTAAAAGAAAATGCGGCCGCGCTTCTGGCGAAGGAGCTGGCCAAAGCGAAGAGCAAAGGGCCGGTTACGATCTTCATGTCATCGGCCACGGATCCCTACCAGCCGATCGAATACAAGGAGCGAATCACCCGTTCGCTCCTTGAGGTGATGTCCGCGAATCCGCCGGACTTCTTGTTCGTTCAGACCCGCAGCCCGCTCGTGACACGGGATGCGGATATACTAAAGCGGCTCGGCGAATGCGTAAGAGTCAGCATGACGGTCGAGACCGACCGCGAGGATATACGCCGAGCGTTCACGCCGTCCGCGCCGCCGATCCCGGCGCGGTTAAATGCCCTCCGCGAGCTCGCAGCTCACGGCATTCCGGTGCAGGCCACGATAGCGCCAGCGCTGCCGAGCTCGGAGCATTTCGCCGAGCTGCTTGCGGGCATCGTGGATCGGGTGTGCATCGACGATTACTTCATGGGCGATGGCAGTGGGGGCAAGCGCACGGAACGCATCGGCGTGCGCCATATCTATGACGCGCTGGAGCTGCCAGACTGGTACAGTCGGGATGCGTACGAGCGCGTGCGCGAACAGCTCCTGCGGCATTTCCCGCAGGAGCGTGTGTTTGTCAGCCAACAAGGCTTCCTGCCTTGATGGATATAACAAAGCCTCCAGCGGGATTCCCGTGGAGGCTATTTTGCAAGTGCGCTAGTCCGCTTGCGCCAGCAAAGGCGTCAACCCTGATTGACTGCGCATGCGTTGTTTGAATTCTTTGGGAGAGCATTGGTTATGACGCTTAAACAGCTTGTAGAACTGCGCCATATTCAGTATGCCTACTTCAAAGCTTACTTCCATAATGCTGAGGTCGCCTGTTAAAAGGAGACGCTCGGCTTTTTTGATCCGCTTGTAATTAACGTAATCGACGAAGGATATCCCCATCACCTTTTTGAAATACTTAATAAAGTAATGATAGCTCAAATTGAGTACACTGCACATGTCTTCGACCGAAATCCGTTCGCTCAGATGCTCGTCGATAAAGTCGAGCGCCGGACGCACGCGAGAAATGCCGGAGTCCTCGGCAAGAGCCGAGAAATCTCGGTTGTCATTACGCAGCATTAAAAGTAAGAGATTTTTGATCGCTGCACTGATTGCCAACTCGTACCCAATCTTGCGGGATTGCGACTCTTCGTAAATCTGCATGATGAGGTTGTAAGCAGCTTGTTTGACGGCAGCATTGCCTTGAAACAGCTCATTAAATTGCTCAAGTGGATGAGTCAGCTCCGAGAAGCAGTGCAGGTAGGGCATGGTGCTAAGGTCAAAATGCTGCTTTAGATCAATCTGAAAAACGATCTGTCGCAAGGCATCCGCAGAGTGCTTATACGTACGATGCGGCTGGGAAGAGCCTAAGACGATGACATCTCCAGGCGCCATCACCGTATAAACGTGCTTCGTTTGGATGCCGAGTTGCCCTTCTATGACCACAAGAAATTCAACTTGCATATGTGAATGCCAACGCCAAGGAGTAGGAGGCCCGAATTGCGGGGTGTCAGAACTCATTTCCCAAATTTTCAAAAAGAGCAAAGGGTTCTGGTAAATGACTTCTTCATTAATAATTTCGGTGAAGGTGCTAGAGCTATGTAAAGGGTCCATGGATATGTATACCTCACTACTGTGAAAGACATTTTTGAATACGTAAAAAGTGGTGAAATGTAAGGTTTATCAGTAATGAGTATAACATTGTTTGATTGGGAAGGACACTATTGAATAAGAACTAGGCAGGATCTTGCCTTTATTTTCGGCGAGGGAGTGACTATACTCAAAAGTATGAATGAATACGCTACCTTGGAGGGAATAAGAAGATGAGTCAGAAGCTTAGAGTAACGGTTTGGAACGAGTTCCGTCATGAAAAAGAAAATGAAGTCGTACGCGCAGCGTATCCAGATGGTATCCATACGGCAATTGGTGAAGGCTTGAGCGGAGCAGTTGATGTCACGTATGCAACATTAGATGATGCTGAACACGGCTTGTCCGAAGAAGTCTTGAATAACACAGATGTCCTCATCTGGTGGGGACATAAGGCGCATAACGAAGTGCAGGACGAGATCGTAGACCGCGTTCAAAAACGTGTATGGCAAGGCATGGGACTTATCGTGCTGCATTCCGGACACTTCTCCAAAGTGTTCAAAAAGCTGATGGGCACTTCTTGTGACCTCAAGTGGCGTGAAGCTGATGAGAAGGAACGTCTTTGGGTTGTTGCTCCGGGTCATCCAATCGTTGAAGGCATCGGCGAGTACATCGATCTTGAAGCAGAGGAAATGTACGGTGAGCACTTTGATATCCCTCAGCCGGACGAGCTGATCATGGTTTCTTGGTTCGAAGGCGGCGAAGTTTTCCGCAGTGGTTGCACATTCAACCGCGGCAATGGGAAGATTTTCTACTTCCGTCCTGGGCACGAGACTTACCGTACTTACTACAATGAGCAAATCCGCCGCGTTATCAGCAATGCGGTTCACTGGGCGGCTCCATCCACACGTGAGTATCCGAAATACGGTAACCACAAGCCGCTTGAAGAGATCAAAGCAAAAGTCAAAGCTTAAATGTGATGTGATAGGAATGCTCCCAGTTATCGGGGGCATTTTTTTGCTTTGCTATGTTTACACGTATCTACGAGGACTTCCACCATTAGGTGGAGGTCCTTTTTTGGCAGTGTTGTTCTTAACGGAACGACAGTCCGCTAAAGTGGATGAAATATGCCCTATCAGCGTTTCATCGCAAGTCATCATAATTCCGTACCTTCGGAAAATGAATGATTAAAGTCGTCCCTTGGCCCTCCGATGACTGAATGGATAGATCGTGCCCAAGCTTGAGCGCCATCTGCTTAGCCAGATATAGTCCCATCCCCGTGGATTTACTATGGGTTCTTCCTATTGAACCCGTAAATCCCTTATCGAATACGCGCCTAAGATCCGCTGACTTAATACCGATTCCCGTATCTTGGATAAGCAGGCGTTTCTCTTGTTCGTCTTCCTCTGATAGGAAGGTTATGCTGCCTCCATCCTCCGTATAGGTTAAGGAGTTTGCAACGACCTGGTTCACAATGTAGAAGAGCCACTTACTGTCGCTATTCACAGAGTGACTCAGCTCTTCCATATTCGGACGTATGCGTTTATTAATAAACAGCTTGGCAACTTTCTTAACGCTTTCCTTCACGATGATCGGCAGCGGAACGTCAGTAATGAAGTAATCCCTTGAGAACGAATCGATCCGTGAATAGTAGAGGGCTTGCTCGACGGAGCTATCGATTTTGCTAAGTTCGTCCTCAAGCTTATCGACGAGATACTCCGCTGTTTTCCCCGCACGATTCTCCATGATCAGACGGCTTGCTGCTATAGGCAGCTTTACTTCATGAATCCACGATAGAATAAAGTCCTGATGATCCTTGATTTCGCCTTGCAGCTTAAGAGTCCCATTGGATTGTTCGAGATATAGCTGATTCAGCAGATTGAGATAGAGTTCTTGCGTCGTGTTTTGAGGTTCAGGCATAGCGGCGATTGCCCAATCCTCCTGCTTGTTGCCAACTAACTCACTGAGTTCCTTGTAGAAGGACTTTCGATAGAGGTAGCCAATCGTTACATATAAAGCAGCGAAAAAGAAACAGCCTGTATTCGCATACACAATATCGTTAATAGCATCCTGCCCATTCACGCTAACGAACATGATCAGGGAAACGAAAAGCATCATCATACCGTATACCGCAAAAAAGTATCGTTTATCCTTCAGGTATTGGATGAAATTCATGGGATGATATACCCTAGCCCTTTCTTGGTTGTGATGAATTCGTCCCTCCCAAGCTCGGCAAGCTTTTTACGCAGGCGGGTAATATTAACGGTTAGCGTATTATCGTCAACAAAGCTTTCGTTTTCCCAAAGGCCTCGCATCATCTGTTCACGACTGACGATCGTTCCTTGATGCTGCATGAGAATGGTTAAGATTTTGAATTCATTTCTGGTCAGCTCAGCTTTCCGATCTCCGCAAGCAACATCTCCATCTTTCAGATTGAGGACAACACCGTCATGCTCCATCACGTTAGAGCTAGTCTCCATGTAGGAGTAGGTTCTTCGGAGCAGCGCATTAATTTTAGCTACCAACACATCCATATAGAACGGCTTCTGAATGAAATCGTCTCCTCCCATGTTCATAGACATGACCATATCCATTGGTGTATTGCGGGAAGATATGAATAGGATGGGCACGTTGGATAATTCCCTGATTTGGCGGCACCAGTAGAAGCCATCGAACGCTGGTAAATTAATATCCATTAACACGAGATGAGGATTTTCCTTGATGAAAAAGGGGAGTACCGTATCGAACTGCTCTACGATGACCATCTCAAACCCCCACCGGCCTAACGCTTCAGCTACCATATCCCGTATCGTTTTATCGTCTTCTACGATCATGATTTTCACAGCCAATTCCTCCAAACCCCTAACGAAAGGAACTTTTACCAGAAATGTTAGCACAATCGTGACAAAATTGTAAGGTAACATCTTGGGGATGTAAGCTTCTTCTATGGTTGGTCGGAACAGAGCGTAGTAGGATAAGAGTATCAAGATTAAAGCCGCGATTATGGAGGAAAACCTTATGAAAACGATAGTTGAAGCCAAACAAATTAAGAAAGTATATGGAGCTAAAGGAAATGTGTTTACCGCTTTGCAGGAAATTGATCTGACTGTTGTGGAAGGCGAATTCGTAGGCATCATGGGGCCATCAGGCTCCGGCAAAACCACACTGCTTAATATGCTGGCAACGATTGACAAGCCGACTTCTGGAGATATCGTCGTTGACGGAATAAGCTTGATGAAGATGAATGAGGGACAGCTATCCGCCTTTCGCCGCGAGAAGCTAGGGTTCATCTTTCAGGATTTCAATCTACTGGATACACTTACTGTTAAGGAGAACATTTTGTTGCCACTCGCACTTGCGAAGACGAAAGTTGACGAACTGGAGCGCAGAGTAGACGTGATCAGCAAGAAGTTCGGCATTCATGCGATCGTTGACAAATATCCGTATCAAATCTCCGGTGGACAGAAGCAGCGCACAGCCGCTTGCCGTGCGATCGTATCTAACCCCAGCTTGGTATTGGCCGACGAGCCGACCGGATCGCTTGATTCGAAGTCGGCGACAGAGCTTTTGGAAAGCTTGCAGCAATTGAACGTTCAAGATAAATCCACCATTTTGATGGTTACGCACGATGCCTTCGCGGCCAGCTACTGCACTCGGGTACTCTTCATTAAGGATGGCAAAATGTTTACGGAGCTTGTGAAGGGATCATCTTCGCGAAAGGAGTTTTTCAACAAGGTTATGGATGTGTTATCGGTACTAGGGGGTGGGGCAAGTGACCTTATTTAGCCTAGCCAAAAGAAATGTCCTAGGTAACCTCAAAAATTATTTGATTTATTTTATCTCCATGATCTTTAGCGTTGTCATCTACTACACATTCGTTTCCTTAAGGTATAGCCAAGAGATTGCTGCCAATGTGCAAAAATGGGAAGGTATGCGTTCGGTGTTTGCTCAGGCGTCCATTATTCTGATCTTATTTGCGGCCATATTTATTTGGTACTCCAATTCCTTCTTCACCAAAAAACGAAAGAAAGAAGTGGGTTTGTACTCGCTGCTAGGCGTGAGGAAAAGAACGATCGGGACCATGCTGTTTTACGAAAATATGTTAATGGGAGCAGGTGCTGTTGCCGTAGGTATCGTTCTTGGAACGTTATTATCCAAACTATTCGCGATGATGTTTCTGAAGCTGCTGGATTCGGCTGTCGAGGTGAGTTTCCGCATTTCTCCAGATGCCATCCTTAACACGGTTATTGTGTTTGCGGTTATTATATTCTTGACGTCCATTCATAGCTATCGCCTGATTTATCGGTTTCAGTTAGTTCAGTTGTTCCAAGCCGAGCAAGAAGGAGAGCACGTGCCTAAACCATCAGCATTTACGGCGGTTATTGCTGTCCTACTGCTGGCATTCGGGTACTGGCTTGTGTTCCAACCCATGACAACGGGTACGCAGATGGGGAGAAACTTCTTACTCATACTCGGCAGTATTATCGTAGGCACGTATTTGCTATTCCGCTCTGCTATTGTCTATCTGCTCAAGCTAGTTCAGAAGACCAGGTCCCATTATTACAAGGGCATGAATATCATTAGCACTTCACAATTGCTCTACCGCATCCAAGGAAATACGCGCATGTTCACGATGATTGCATTATTAAGTGCGCTAACGCTGTGCGCTGTCACCGTAGGTTCAGGCGCCTATTATACGCTTACGAAAGAAGCTGAAGAGGAAGCACCTTTCAGCTTCATGCATATCTCGCAAGGTGAAAGCTTCGATAAGCAAATAAGCGAGATCCTTCATAAGGCTCTAGAGCATCCTATAACTGAAAAGCTAGATGTTCCAATTATTCGGGTAACGGCGGATTTGACCGACTTCTATTATCATCCATCCAGCTATCAAGCGAACGCGGTCCCTATTAAGCTATTGTCGGCAAACACATATAACCAAACCTCAGAGGCTTTAAACCGAGAGGGTCAGATCCAGCTTAATGACAATGAGATTGCAGTAATTAAGCCTAAGTATGCTAGCTTTTCCGCATCCGATGTGGAAGGGGACCTTATTACTTTTGGGAATGGTGGGGGAAATGTCTCATTACCTATTTCGAAGTTAATAGAGGGAAGAGTATTACCATGGGGCTTTCCTGACTTAAGCTTTATTGTCAGTGATAGCTTATATACCAAGCTGCTCCAAGGCTCTGAATCCGTGACTTACAAAGCATATAAAGTGAAAGATCAACAGACAACCAATCAAAACTCTGAGGCAATGATGAAGCTGAAAACCGATAAGAACGAGATGTCCACCTACTATTATCAGTATCGTCAGGGTTTGGAATCGGCAGGTATGAATATATTCACGTTAGGATTCCTGGCGCTTGTGTTTCTTGCGGCTACAGGCTGTATGATTTATTTCAAGCAGTTGACCGATGCCCATGCGGACAAAAACCGATACGATATCTTACGCAAAATTGGCGTAAGCAGGAAAGAAATACGGGCTACCGTAGCCAAACAGACGTTATTCGTGTTTATGCTGCCTCTGATCCTCGGAGTTCTACACACTGTAATGATCCTAAAGGCACTAACCACTATCCAGCTGATCGGAGGCAATTTAATCGTTCCCATCCTGACTTCCATTATTGCTTATGCTGCCATCTATCTGAGCTATTATGTTTTGTGCGTTAGCTCCTTTAACAGGATTGTGAATAGGTAGTCCATGAAGGCTAGAAACACTAAAAAGAAGACCGCCCATTGGATGGTCTTCTTTAGCACCGTTATAAGTTATTTCTTTATAAGATTCAACTTAAGAGCCTGCTCCTCCGTTAAAATAAACACCTCCTGAGGCCATATCTCCTCATCTTTATCTCTCCCGAAGAGACGAAGTATCTCTGACCAGACCCCTTTTTCCATTGCTTCCGAAGCTGAAATCATGATCTTCAAAGCAAACACCTCCCGAGAATAGTTACTTCTAAACCATCTTAGCTCAGTGATCAAACTAATGAGTTAGTATTGGAGCCATATCTTTTTCTTTCATATGATGCTCCCCCCAGGCACACATGGCATCGAGAATGGGTTTAAAAGACCAACCATAATCAGTTAAGGAGTAGACCACTTTTGGTGGCACTTGATCATAACTTGTTCTTTTCACCATTCCGTCTTGTTCCAACTCGCGTAACTGTTGGGTAAGCATCTTCTGTGTAATGTCGGGCATTAACCTTTTTAACTCGCTTGTTCGTTTGTCCCCTTTGTCCAAATGACATAAGATTACGACCTTCCATTTACCACCGATCACATCAAGTGTGGCTTCAACTGGAACATTATAGGCCATAGTAGTAAACCTCCTTTTGAAAATAAGGGTACTTTATAGTACCTATATACCTTAAATGTATCTATACTACTTCAAAGTGAGTACTTATCAAAAAATTCGTATACAAATATAATAGCACTCAGAGTCGAAATGTTAAAGTGTACGGCCCTTCACTTTAATTATAAACTAGGAGGATATCAGCGAGCAGGAATTGGTTACCCTGTTGCTTGTGCTTTTTTGTCATGAAACTTTGGGAACGGGTGATTTGTTCGCATGCTTCCCTGGCTCGATATAAAAGGATACGCCATCTCTCTGGTTCGCCGCGCGAACGGTCATGCCGTGATGATCCATAATTTGTTTCACGATGGCGAGGCCAAGTCCGAATTGGCCATCGCCGCCGGAGCGGAAGGGCTCGAAAAGGCTGTCCGCGATGGTTTGATCAAGAAGCGGGCCATCATTACTTATGCAAAACTGAGATAAAGAGGGTTGCCCTTTTATCGCATTCGCATTGTCGAGTGACTGTGATTTGACCAGGATGCGAATGCAGCTTTTGGCATAGCGGAGTTGGTTGTCTAGCATGTTTTCCAAGGCTATTTTCCACTGTTCCTGATCACCGATTAGTGTGGTATGTGGAGCGAGATCCATCTCCCACTTGATTTCTGGACGACGATACCGCAGTCGCTCAACCACATCCTCGATGACAACATTGATCTCAAAAGGCTGAAAGGGCTTCTCTCGGGCCGTCAAATAGTTCAGCTTATTCAGCAGCAGCAAGTCGCGAATCCGTTTCTCCAGCCGCTCGCCCTCTTTCATAATAACGCCAACACTTTCATTGAGGGTTCCCTTCGGATAAACGCCGTCTTGTATGGATTGCGCATAGCTGCGAATCACCATCACAGGCGTCTTCAGCTCGTGAGACGTGTGCTGGAGGAAGAACTGCTGCGCCCGATCCTGCCGCACTAACCGCTGCCGCATGGATTCAATCGCTTTGGCTAGCCGGCCAATCTCATCCTTGCGGATTGTCGTGATAGGCTCGTGCCAATCACGTTCGGCCATCCGCCCGACATGACGCTCCATCTGTACGAGTGGACGTGTGAAGTAGCGTGCTATTCCCAGACAGGGGAGCCAGCTAATGACAATAAGACCTACCATCAGCAGCATGAGCCGGCCAAACATCGTCATCACGAGATCGTTGCGATAGTTTCCCCAAGCATACGAGACGATGAAGTTGGGCTTAGTTAGATCACCTTCTTTGCGAATGACATAGAAGATACTCTTGTTCTCAATATTCCGCGTATATTTTTCTACGGGCAGCTGTTGTGCGAAGGCATCATGCTCCATAGCCTGCATGAATGGCTCGCTAATGGTAGCGCTCGAACCCCATGTTTGATCGCTGGCAGTGCCGCTTATCATGAAATGCTGAATCGCTGGTCCGCTAAATGTCCCTTGAATAGACGCAGTTGCCCGTGTCGCCAGAGATGAATTAGGAAGGATGTTGTTTGCTTCATTGTCAATTTTCGGTACAACCAAAATGCGCTTGTCCATAGGTATACCCTGGACAAAACTAGAAACCGGGAGTTGAATGGTTGGCTCAGCAGGGATTGCAAAAGTCGCCGCTTTGCTGCTTTCCACACGAAGACCGCTCTGTGTATCGAGTAAAATATCATACAGCTGCTCAGTGAAAAATCCCTTCAGTGTCCAAGGAAGCAGGATAGCGAGCAGTGTGAAAATCAAAAGTGTTAAAGAGGCAAACGCCCCCCATAGCTTGACCGCAAGAGGCCAATTTCCCAGACGCATTCTCATGCTTTCACCATCCTATATCCGTAACCATACACGGTTTCAAGTCGCAATTCCGGCAGCTTCCGGCGTAATCTTCGCACCAAGTCGTCAACGACGCGATCCGTACCGAAGTAATCGATGCCCCAGACAGCGGTAAGCACCTGCTGACGTTCAAGCACCTGTCCATGGTGATTCACCAGGTAAAGCAGCAGTTCGAATTCCTTCGACGTAAGCTCCGGATTCGTTCCATCGGCGTCGGTCACGATGCGGCCTTGCTCATCGATCAGATAGGGTCCGACGGTCAGTTTCACGCGGCGTTCTTGGGCGGCTGTCAGGGATCCGCCGAGCCGTTCCCCATAGACGCGTTCAAGCAATTTACGTGTGCGAATCACGAGTTCCCGCGGTAAAAAAGGCTTGGCTAGATAATCATCACTTCCTAGCTCCAGTCCAATAATCCGATCAATATCTGCATCCCGTGCGGAAATAAAGATAACAGGCTGCATCGGTTGATCCGCCTTGATTTCCCGCATCAATTGATAACCGTCCACGCCGGGCAGCATAATATCGAGGACCCACAAGTCCGGCCGCTCCGAGATTGCTTCTCGGGCTGAGGTTCCGTCAGGGAACGAGCGCACTTGCCACCCCTCTTTCTCTAAATATGCGGCCAGCACGCCTCTTAAATCCTCTTCATCTTCCACTAGATAGATATGATACATTTACAATCTCCTACTTTCCTAACTACATAGGGAAAAAGTGGAGCCGATCCGCTTAAAAATGCGACCGGTTCCACTAGATTCAAATAGCTAAACAATCTTTATTTCTCAGCGGGTGCTGGAATTTCTGTTTTCAATTTCTTCGTCAACTCGCGAAGCTCTTCGGTTTGCTTCACATAATCCTTCAACAATTCCGGCAATAGGCTTTTAATCGCCTCAGCATCATCAGCTTCCACAGCTTCCGTTAATTTCTGCTGGCGTTTGAAAGATTCGGGTAGCTCCGCTTTCATTATATCACCAGCTACAGCACCCTCAAGTGGAAGTGCTTGGGTAACCAGTTGTTTGATCATGATATCTTTTGTAGGCGGCGTTATTTCACCATCTGAATTGATGGTAGCAGAAGGAAGGGCAGGGGCGGCAGTAACGGAAGCTGGGAGCCCTTCTAATTGAAGCGCATCGTCTTCAGTCAGGACTTTCTCATCTGTTTTACCGGTTTCAGCATCTTTCTTAATGATCACTTTTTTAGAAAAAGTAGGCTTTGGAAACTCACTTTCTACCTGTTTGCGATCTTCTAACGCTTTCTTCCAGTCAGATAGAGTTTCTGGTGCATAGGTACTGGCAAGCAGCTTCCAGTAGTTTCGCTCATGAGTTGGCAGCATCAGTAAACCTGCGCTAGCGCTAGTTGTACGGAACATCATGACTGGTTTGCTGCCTTCAGGTTTTGAGATTTGAATCCCTTGGATCGATTTGGTTTCTTTGGTCGTGTCTGCTGCGGATGCACTTACGGCTCCGAAGGCGATAGTTGCGATTACGGCTAGCAAGCTAGTTTGAGCTGCGCGTTTTTTCCATTGTGTGTTCATTTTAAAAACTCCTCTCGATATATGTAGCTTGTAGGGAATGTTATTCATTTCCCTTACACCCTTACTGTACCGAAAGATTATGGACATCCTATCGTAACATTGTGGGAAATTATGTGTAGAAGCATGCGGATTGCGATAAACTAATAAGACGGTAGTAATCAACATTTTGCTAGGAGGATTAGGATGAAAGAAATTGAACTGGGTCCCGAACAACGTTTCACAGATCTACCCGCAGAAGTTGAGATTGAAAGCCAAAAGTACTGGATTTTGAAAAACGACGAACCTAATAGCTATCGTTTAGTGTCGCGCAAATGTCCGCATGCTGGGGGTTTGGTAGAAGAGGAAGGTGGGGAGCTGGTATGTCCCTTACATGGTTGGGAATTCGATTCTCATACAGGCGTTTGTCTGAACGTGCCTTCGAAAGGTCTAACCGCGTATACCGTTGTTGTAAAAGATGGGCTGCTTGTCGCCAAGATGTAAAGGCTATTTATTGTTCCCAGAGGAACATCAGAATGCGATGAAGGATGTAAAAAAGGGCGAAACAAATAGCGAGAAAATGCTTGCCAGTTACGTAAAGAGCAGTAATGGCAACAGCAAAAATAGCAAGTTCGATGAAAAATTGAAGAGGCTGAGAGACGGTTATTGAAGCTTTCGGGGAAACGAACATGCCCCATAGGATGGCTGCTAGCAGCGGAGTGCCAATGCCCAGAACGCCTTTGAGCAGCGCTCCTTTGCCAACATGAAATCCCCAATAGCTAAGAGAAGCAAGGATGCAAAGTTCTAACAAAAAACGTAAGCCTAAATTGGCGGCTTTCATTATAATCATCATGATAACAACACTCCCCTTCCAGTCAAACTAATTGTAATAATATATTAACTAATGATATTAGTTTATGCAATCTTTTTCTACATTTAAAAATACCACTGCAGAACGTGTTTACGTTCCGAAGTGGTATTTGGTTTGATTTTTGCCGATTCAAATGCAACTTACGTGTTTGAAGCATACCGTCCGGACCAGTGGGATCTTGACTCACGCTAACAAAAAAGTGACCCACAGCAACGGGCCGTGGGTCTAAGTTATATATTTTAAAGGGGGGTCGAACTTTATTATAGGCTTACTTCATTAAAATCAGATGAATATCAGATTTCATTTTCATTACATTTTTGCTAATGGTAAAATAGAGCTAATGAACACATCTAAGAATAGTGTTGCTAGAGCGGAGGAACCATGTTTTGAAACATTATTCTATGCGATCGCATTTGACCATAACTTTCGCTATTATGGCGATGATTCCGATTCTAATACTTGGCAGTTTTCAAGTTTCTCAAATTATCCATATTACGCAGGAGTCCAATCAGAATCAGCGGCAGACAACCTACCGACTGGGGGATGCTGTCCAAGATTACATGTACTATCATCGAAATGCGGTTGAAACATTAGCTGCCACAATTACGGCTTCGGACGCCACCTTCCGTACGCGCGAAAGCTTAACGCTAAAGCTGCAATCGCTGCAAGAAAATTTGGCGGGCTTCACCGGCATCTACGTTGTAGATCAAAATGGGATCATCAAAGCGACTCATACTGCAGCGAATGCTTCACTCATTGGCGCCGACGTCAAGGAGCGAGACTACACCAAACGTGTGCAAACGGCACAAAAGACCATCATATCCTCGTTATTCCGGGGACCAGAAAGCTTGAATGAGTCGGCAGTCGCGATTGCTGTACCGGTTTATAAGGGAAATAGGCAGGCTGATGGCTTCGTGCTCGCCGTGCTCGAATTGGCGCCTATTAAGGAACTTGTTACCAAATATGATTATGGCAAAGAAGCGTATCCAGTTGTTCTGGATCATGCGGGTAAACCCATCTATCATCCGAACGCAGCACTGACTGAATCCATGGCGGATTTATCGCAGGAGCCTGTTGCCGTAGATGCCCGAGCCCAGCGACAGGGGGAAGGAACTTACCAATTAAGCACATCGACACATAAAGAGCTGATTACCTACAAAACCATCCCCGAAATCGATTGGATCGTGTGGGTAAGTAAGTCCAAAGCCGCAGTCAATGCTGCTTTCATCGAATCTCTCCGTATCACGATATTGCTGCTGGTTTTCACACTCATTTTGACTGTATTGCTGGGCAGTTTTCTGGCGAAACGGCTGAATGGAACCATTCACGCCTTGGTTGGTTACACGCAGCGTCTTGCTGGAGGCACCTTCGCCAAGCCGGATAACAAAGTCGTTCCTCAGGGTTCACCTTTAGAACTGCAATTGCTGGCAGATCATTTCTTCCGGATGGCTGAGCAAATTAAGGAAAATCAAGGAGCGCTGCTGCAGCTCAACAGCGAACTTGAGAATCGTGTCGAGGAACGAACCCAGCGGCTGCAGGACGAGCATGCGACCTTGAACGCCGTTCTAGAAAGCATGTCCGATGCGATTGTCCTGATCGACGTAAAGCATAATGTTGTTTACGCTAATCATCGGATGGCCGAAATCTTCGCAATTCCGATGTCGGAGTTAGGGGCAATGAATGAGGCTGCGCTGTTTGAAAGGATTGCTCTTTTGCTGCCCGAACGTCAAGACGAGTTGCAAATGCTTACAGCTGAGCCGAGGGTGCAGGGTGCTTTTACGGTGAAATCCGAGCATGGCAAAGAGCGCTTTATGATGGTTTCGGCGTTTCAGGTGGCTAGAGAAGGGCGAGTTTTTGGTCGCGGCTATGTGTGGCGTGATATGACCAAGGAACATGAAATCGATGCGCTTAAGAATGATCTGATTTCCCTTGCATCCCATGAATTCAAAACACCAATCACTAGTATACGCGGGGGTGTGGAGACACTTCTTCGTGTGGATGCCCAGTGGGAAGAAAGCTTTAAGCAGGAGCTGCTGGAGGGGATTCATGAGGACATCGGGCGCATTCAGGATCTGATCGATGAGTGGTTGGATATCTCGAAGATCGAATCGGGTGCCATGCGGATCAATCCGCAGCCACTTCGGCTGGAAGCAGTTGTGGAAAGCGCCAAGAGAAGGCTGCCGCAGCAAGCGAACTACGAGCATACCCAATTCGAGGTGCATTTGGAGGGCGGTATTCCTTTGGTCTACGCGGACAAGCTGCGCATGGAGCAAGTTCTCGTGAACTTGTTCACGAACGCAGTTCGATATAATGTGCAGCATCCGATCATTCGAATTACCGCTAAAGCGGATGAGCGTTATGTTCATCTGGAAGTTCAAGATAATGGCATAGGGATCTCAGCAGAGCATGCGGATAAAATATTTGACCGCTTCTACCGAGTTGATGTGTCATCAAGCCGTCAAACGGGCGGGACTGGACTCGGTCTTGCGATCTGCAAGGGGATCATGCAAGCGCACGGTGGAGAGATCCGCGTAGCGAGCAAGCTTGGTGAGGGAAGTACATTTATCCTCTCCATACCAAGGTTCCAAGGGAAGGAGAGCTGAAAGTGAACAAGAAGAAGATTATGATCGTCGATGATGAGCCCAAAATCGTGCGTTTCGTTGCAGCGAACCTCAAATCGCTGGATTTCGAAACATTGGCCTGCCAGAGCGGCGCTGAAGCGCTTGAGAAGGTTGAGGGATTTGATCCGGATTTGATTTTACTTGATCTAATGATGCCGGGCATGGACGGATTCGAAGTTCTCAAAAGGCTGCGCTCCTACTCTAGCGTTCCAGTCATCATGCTGACTGCGCGGAGTAATGGGGCGGATAAAGTGCAAGGACTCAACCTAGGAGCAGACGATTATTTGACGAAGCCGTTCTCGTTAGATGAACTATTCGCTCGTGTGAACGCCGTTCTTCGCCGGATGGATGGCCGAATGGCGACGCCAGTCACAACGAGCGAAATCACGTTTGGACCTGTAACGGCAAATCTAGCTCAACGTAGAATATGGCTGGGGGATACTGAGGTTAAGTTTACGGAGACCGAGTATAACTTGTTTGCCTTGCTTTTGCAGCATGCAGGCAAAGTTATGACCCATGAACAGCTGCTGAGTGAAATCTGGGGGAGTGAATACCGCGATGAAGTTGAATATTTGCGGGTCACGATAGCGAGAATTCGCCAAAAGATTAAGAGCCTTGCTGAGGGGCAGGAGATTATTGTCACCTACCCTGGGGTGGGCTACATGGCGAAGCATGAATGAATGCATAAAAGAATGCTGAATAAATGAATGCAGACCGAGTGAATGCATGTCGAAAGATTGAATGAATGCATACGGCCGTTCGCTAAGCGACTTTCCATAAAGCAAGATCCCATAGAAAAGCCCCTTGCCCTGTTTAATCAGGTAAGGGGCTTTTGGTTTTGCATCACAAGCAAAATAAGCTGAGAGAGCCGAAAAGGACTTCTCATCGCCGGAAAAGTAGCAAAATGTTGCTGAGAAGTCAGAAAAGTACTTCTCAGAGCTAGAAGGATGCGTGTTGACCACAAATGTATGCTGAGAGAGCCGAATTGGACTTCTCATCGCCGGAAAAGTAGCAAAATGTTGCTTAAAAGTCAGAAAAGTACTTCTCGGAGCTAGAAGGATGCTTGTTGACCGACAAATGTATGCTGAGAGAGCCGAAATGGACTTCTCATCACCGGAAAAGTAGCAAAATGTTGCTTAGAAGTCAGAAAAGTACTTCTCGGAGCTAGAAGGATGCTTGTTGACCGACAAATGTATGCTGAGAGAGCCGAAATGGACTTCTCATCACCGGAAAAGTAGCAAAGTGTTGCTAAGAAGTCCGAAAAGTACTTCTCAGAACCAGAAGGATGCTTGTTGACCGTCAAATGTACGCTGAGAGAGCTGAAATGGACTTCTCACCGTCGAAAAAGTAGCAAAGTGTTGCTGAGAAGTCTGAAAAGGACTTCTCGGAGCCAGAAGGATGCTTGTTGACCGTCAAATGTACGCTGAGAGAGCTGAAATGGACTTCTCACTGTCTTACCGGCTCAGCAGCTGCACATCCAGAGGGTAATCTGGGATCTCGAAGTCGCGGACTGCGCCAGACTGCAAGTCAACAACGGTCATGCCGTTCCAACCGGTATCAGCATAAGTCACGCCGCCTGTGAGGTAGGCGTAACGACCGTCTGAGCTGCTGGAGACCATTTGGTGCATTCGAGTCAGAGGTATGATTTTCTCGGCATGAGCAGCGATGTCGAGTACTGTTAAGTTAGGCTTGCCGGTTGCGCTGCCGGCAGCGCCGATGCCGACGATGAGCAGCTGCTTGCCGTCAGGTGTGAGGGCAACGCCTTCCTGATGCGTGTTGCCGGTTAGCGGCTTCGTCTCATACTTGCCGCTCACAGGATCAAGAACGACGAGGCCGCGGCCTTGGTATGGCAAGAGTAGACGACCATCGGAACGAACAGCAGCGTAATGGGGCTTCTCGAAGCCGCCGCGACCATAAGGCGCAACCTCAAGGGTGCGAGCTTTGTTACTGGCAAGATCGATAGCCGTCACGGAGTAAGAATCGTGATCGATGCTGTAAACTTCACGGCCATCGAGGCTGGTAACGACATCGAACGGTCGGATTCCGACGGAGACACTGCCTGTCATGGAGAGATTCTCGGTGTCCATGATTTCTAATTGGCTTTTGCTGCGGCCAGGCAAGTAAACACCTACATAGACGAATCGGCCGTCAGGCGACACAGCGATGCCCATGCCACCGGGACGATATTCACCAAATTGAGGCTTACCTACATCTGCTTGGTAGGGCACGAGGGCTACGCGTCTGCGCAGCTGGGTATCCACCACAGCGATACCTTCCGCTGTTGACACATAGGCACGATGATTAGGCCCTTCCGCAATAGCGAAAGGAGATTGACCGACGATGAGTTTCTCGAAGCTCCCAGAAGCTGGGTTTAAGAAAGATATATAGTCACTCTTGGAATGTGTAACCATCAAAATGGTTTCGGAAGCATCGGGCGGAGTGGTATTTGTTGGTTTTGGACTATTGGCAGGTGTTGTTGAAGGTGCTGAAGGTGCTGACGTTGTAGGGACAGGTGCAGCCGCGTCAGGACGCGACCCGCAGCCTATTAATAGAAGAAGCAGCGTCAGTGGAGTCAATATTGTCAAGAATGAAAGGTTTTTACGTAACATGGGAATTCACCTCGGATTTGTGGGATAGGGATAAATAATAGAACGAGAGCACCTCATTCAAGGTACCCTCGGATCTCTTAGTCTTAAATGTGAAGATTATTTGGTTAAAGTCAAAGTGACGCCTGTTGCCGTAAACCATTTGCCCACTGGAGAAACGGTATAAGAAGTGCCTGGAACGAGTTGAGCGTTATTAAGGAGAGCGAAAGTCCCTACTGCGCCTTTACGTGAAGTCAGCGTGTATTCTGCAGTTAACACAGTACCGTCAGTTGCGGTAAGTGTAACTCGGCGAGAGACGAAAATTTCATCCTTAGGATCTTGCGAAAGTGTGACAGCGATTGTCTTCGTATCAACCGCGGCAGCGGATTGGATAGTAAGCGGTGCGATTTCTTTGGCTGTAAACGTTGGATTCGCGAGAGTAGCCCAGTCCGCCGAAACGGTATATTTGACACCGGCTTTGAACGTTTCGCCGTTAGGTAGAATAAACTTAGGTGCTTGTCGGCCATCGGTTGCTTGTGTGAATGGCAAGTAGTTCGCTGTCATTGTTGCGCCACCCTCAGTGGTAATTTGCACTTGACGGCCGCGCATTGACGAAAGAATTTGATACGTTTTACCATTGTAGCTGTTGTTCTCATCAACGATGAATGATCCTGGGCGGCCTTTGCTATATGCAGCAATGACATAACCGTAATCAGCAACACCATCAGCCAAATGGGATTCAACTTCAAACAAGTCACTCGCTACTTGCGCTGTGGATTTCAATGCAATTTTTTCAGTGCTCGCTGTGAAAGTCCCAGCTGGTTTACCTTTATAAGTTAGCGTGTAAGTTGTCCCGGCTTTTTGGGTAGGAACTGGAACAATGTAGGTGGATTTGGAGCCTGTTTTTAACCGTGGAACATTATTGATCACTAGGCCATTGTCAAAAACAAAGTTTTTGGACGCTTGATCCAGTTCCAATTCTGCAGCCGGAATCGGTGCCGAGAAAGTAACTTGCAGTGTAATGGCATTCAAAGCTTGAAGCTTAGTCACTTGAATAGGCGCTAATTGCTGCGCATCAAAAATAAGAAGAGCGGCTTGACCTCGCGTCACTTGACTGCCTGCGATAGATGCAAAGCTTGGCAGCATTTCAACCGCTGCTTGATCCACTTTTAACACGTTCGCAATCACGTCTGCAAGTTGATCGGAAGAGATGGATTGACCTCCGCGGAATTGTCCGGAAACCTCTTTCATCACACCTAAAGATTCAAGGGCAACCGCATAGGAATAGAACCAATCACCTTTCATTACATCTTTAAAATGGTTGGCTGCGGCTGTATCCATTTTAACGTGAAGCGCTAAAGCGACCATTTTGGCAACTTCTGCGCGAGTCACAGTCTGATTCGGTTTGAAGGTGTTGTTCTCATATCCGGATACAACTTGCTGCTGTGCTAATTGTTCAATCGCTGTTTGAACTTGAGTTGTGTTGGCAGAATCTGTAAAAGGATTAGCTGCTAGTGCATGGAATGGAAGAATTGCTGATAAACCCACGGTTGCTGTGATCGTTAATGCGGCTAATCTCTTTTTGCTGTTTTTCATATATAACACTCCTATTCGATGATGTTTGGTTTGCGCTGTTGTTTGTATCGTGCTGCTGTCTACAAGAACTAGCTTACACGTCAGGGCATTACAATCGAATAAAAATTCCGTGCTGCACATTACAAAATCGTAAAAAATGATATCCCTACACGAATAGCCATACAAAAACGGCCTTACAGCTGTAAAAGATTTGAGGTATGAGCTCAGATCTTCTACGGCTGTAAGGCCGTTGTTCATTTTCAGAGTCTTAAATGCTAAGATCTGTAGGACTATTACGTTTAACAACGCTATGTGAAGAAGAGCCCGTAAGTCTTTGCGGGGGAAATACCTGGCGTATAGGAGCAATGATGAGTGCTGCAACCACAGCTTTGATTGCATCTCCTAATAAGAATGGATAGCACGCTGCTGCCATGGCTTTGGCGAATGTATAGGTAGGTACTTTGTACATTAACCAAGGAACTCCGGCCAGATATAGAATGAGAGAGCCGAATACTTCAAGGACAAGGAAGGCAGCGATGTAACCCATGATGCCATTCATCCGAATACGAGGTAAAATAAGACCGATAAGCATAGCCGAAATAGGCCAAATCATAATAAAGCCGCCAGTAGGTCCGAGGACGACGCCTAAACCGCCATTCCCGTGAAGCAGGGGAAATCCGATGGCTGTGAGGACGACAACGAGTGCCATGCTAAAGAATCCATAGCGAGCTCCCAGAAGTCCGCCAGCTAGCATAACCGCCAGTGTTTGCAATGTAATAGGCACGGGTGTCAAAGGAAGAGAAATTTTCGCAAAGCTGAATAAAACGAGAATAGCGGCAAATAGTGCACTGAAAACAACGCCGCGGAGAGTGAGTTTCATATTGTTCATCGCTCCTGTTTCTGTTATTGTTGATGTATTGTCAACTAATTAGACAGACATTGGTTGACAATCAGATGATAGCACATCTTTTGTGAAAGTGAAAGGAACATTTTACATATGGCAAACAGAGAGATTTTAGCTTCTTTGGAGAGAGCCTCCGTTATCTATCGAACAGAATCGGGAGAAGGAAGGCAAGTGTGGTCCGATGTCTCCATGGATATTCATCAGGGTGAATGGATTGTCGTCATAGGACCGAATGGCAGCGGAAAAAGCACACTTGCCAGCGTATTACTGGGCTTAAGTCCGCTCTCCAGTGGGCAGTTCGTTCATAGACAAGACCAGCATAGGCTAACCCGAGGTGTGCTGCAAATACCTGATGCCCAGTTCGTTGGAGATACCGTTCAGGAAGAACTGGACTACCTGCCGAATGGGCAGAATTTAAGCCCAGAAGCACGTGAACAGTGGTACATTGAAACCTTGTCTGCTGTTGGATTGACGATTCCAATACAGCGAGCGCTTAACACGTTATCCGGTGGGCAAAAGCAGTTGGTGAATCTCGCAGCAGCGCTTGCTGCTCAACCAAAGATTCTTGTATTAGATGAGCCGACCGCAATGCTGGACCCTGCGGCAAGGAAGGAAGTGCGTCAAGCGGTAAGCGAAGCCCATAAGCGTGGGACGACGATCGTGTGGATTACCCATCGTTTGGAAGAGTTGGCTGATGCTACGCGTGTCGTTGGTTTTGGAGAGGGAAGGATAACCTTTGATGGGGAGACGAGAGCGTTTTTTTATGGGGGAGGGGGGGGATTACCGGGCATGACACCCTGTATGGAGTTAGGGTTTGATCCGCCTTTTGTGGTCAAGACAGTCAATGATCTGCTGCAGCAAGGTTGTCAGCTTGACCTCCTCCCATTAAATATGGAAGAGCTGGCCAAGGCGGTGACAAACATATGCCCATAGTTCTGCAGGACATTCGGGTAGATGCTCCGGACGACCCTAACAATCAACTGCTGAAGGATATCAACTTCAAGTTGTCGGATGGATCGCTGACTTTGTTGATTGGCCATACGGGTTCAGGGAAATCAACATTGCTGCAGGTTATGGCGGGAATTCTAGAACCAACCTTAGGGAGGATTACCCTTGATGAGCAGCCATTATGGCACAAACGGAAAGTAGACCAAGCTCATCTCCTGCGTCTAGGTCTGATCTTTCAATTCCCCGAGCAGCAGCTGTTCGCGCGCAGTGTACGCCAAGAATTCGCGTACTCCTTGCGTCCTTACCGGCTCGGGGCGGACGAACGTGAGCGCCGCATTCACGCCGCTTGCGCCGACCTCGATCCACGTGGCGTCATCGGCATGGATCGGTCGCCTTTCTCGCTCAGCGGCGGCGAGCAGCGCCGGCTCGCGCTGGCCACAACCTTCGCCACTGCGCCGGATTGGCTCCTCATGGATGAGCCAACTGCCGGCTTAGAGGCGGCAGCCGTTCGCGAATTGCTGCGCATCATTCGCGCGCGCGAGCGTGGCGGCTTCGTCATCGCCACGCACGACCTGGACACGTTCTTTCCGCTAGCGGAACGTGTCCTCGTTCTAGACCGCGGCGCGCTCGTCTTCGACGGCTCGCCGGCAGAGCTTTGCCGCGCGCCGGAGGTGCTCACGTGCGCGGGGGTCGGCCTCCCGAGCTGCGTGGAGGCCGCTATAGAGCTGGCGCGATATGGCATCGCCATCGCGCCGGACCGGCTCACGCCGGCGCTTGCCGCGCCGGCGATCGCAGAGGCGCTGTGCGAACGCGCCAGCGCCAGCACTAGGCCGGCGCCGCAAGCGGCAGCGCCGAGCCCGCAGACCACGCGCGAAGCTGGCGTGGCCCCGAAGCCGCCGCAGGCCGCTTGGCTGCGGTTCGACCCGCGCGCGAAGTGGCTGCTCTACCTGCTGCTCGTCATCGGGACGATGCAGCAGCAGGAGTGGAGCGGCCTCGCGGCATCCATGCTGCTCCTCGGCCTCGCGTTTCTCGGCCTGCCGCGCACCGTCCTGCGCGGCAGCATGAAGATCGCCCTGCCATTCCTGATCTTCATGTTCATTTCGATCCTTCTGGCAGGGCTGGACTGGTCAACCGCCGAAGGGCAGTTTCCGCTTGGTTTCTCGGCGGAGCGTGGCTGGAGCACGGCACTCACGTTGACACGTTTGTTTCTGGTCCTCATGGCAGGCTATTGGCTAGCCGTCACGACGCCTTATGGTCAGCTTGTGCAAGGGCTTAATTGGGCCTTGAAATATTTCAGCAAAGCCAAGCTGCCGGTTGAATCCTTTTCCTTGGCCGTCTCCTTGATTTTTCGCTTCATTCCGCTCATCCTGCGGGAGTGGCAGCGGTTCTCAGCCATCGTAAGAGCCAGAGGCAAAGCATCAATCCGCCCGGGTGCTGTTCGCACACGGGATATCCCGGCGCTGGTCGTCCCCCTGCTGCTCGCTATGTTTCATAAGGCAGAGCAAATGACCATTGCAATGGAACTAAAAAAAATCGACGGTAAACAGATGCTTCTGAAGAAAAACACTTTACAGTGGCGAGGTATGGACACCATTCTCGTTGTCACGGGAATTCTTTGTTTTTCATTGCTAATGTACATGCAATTATAAATTTCCAGGGGGCTGTCCTAAATGTAGATAATTCTACTTGAGGAAAGCCCCTTGTTCTTTGTGCTCTTCTTTATTCTCTTCTGCCGTTCATCATACCGCTCTTCCCGCATTCTTCTCTTCCCACCACGTCATGTTGAGACCAATCGTTCCGTATACTATACTTAAATGAAGAATAGGGATGGCGGTGACGAGAATGGAAACAGCGTACACAATTTACGAGCAGCAGATGTTAAAAAAGCTGAAACGCTGGGAAATCCGGCAGCAGAAGGCTCCCAACCTAATGGAGAGAGCCTCCAAATCTGTTCAAACCAGCATCAACAACTTGATCCCCGACAAGGTTCATAAGACAATAACCGCAACCGTCAAAGGAATCATACAAACGACCCTATTCGGTATGAATTACATTCCTAAAAACGACCCGTTATATGGCGTCTCCTTAGCAGATAGCGATGCCAAAGCTGAGGAATTATTGTCCCTATATAAAAAGATTGCCGCAGCAGAAGGAGCAGGTGCGGGAGCGGGTGGGATCCTGCTAGGACTTGCGGATTTCCCAATTCTGATCGGCATTAAGTTGAAATTCCTATTTGAACTGGCGCATGCGTACGGCTACTCGACCAAAGATTATCGAGAGCGGTTATTTATTCTCTATGTGTTTCAGCTAGCCTTTTCCAGTCCGAATAAGAAACCGGATCTTCTTCACACCATTAAGAATTGGCATAGCATTTCGCATTCTTTTCCACCGGCTGAGGACTACATGAACCAAGTGGATTGGCAGCAGCTGCAGCAGGAATACCGGGATACGATTGATTTTCGTAAAATGCTTCAGCTCGTCCCCGGCATCGGGGCGGTCGTGGGCGCTTGGGCGAACTTTGGTTTGCTGGAGGAGCTCGGCGTGGCAGGGATGAACTGTTTTCGCTTACGCAGATTACATGATAAAGCAGAGAGCGACGGATTCGAATCGAAATAAAATCCTTAGCGATCATACAAACTGGTCAAATTTATAGTGATTTTCGATGAGAAATAGCATATGATAAAAGAAAGAGTCGTCAACCGACTCGTCTTGTGAAAGTATGTGATATTTTTCACAAGCATATATGTGATTTATTTCACAAATCGGAGGAGAGGATTTCAATGAGCAAACCGAAAGTGGTTATTCTTGGCGCAGGTTACGGTGGTCTGGTTACAGCAATTAGACTTCAGAAGCAGATGAAAGCAAGTGAGATGGATGTTACCTTGGTGAACAAACATGATTATCACTACATGACGACGCATCTGCATATGCCGGCTGCCGGTACCGATCATCACGATAATGCCCGTGTGGCGATTGCGGATTTGATTGATGAGCGTAAGATTCATTTTGTGAAATCAACGGTAAGTCAGATTTTTCCTGAGGAAAAGAAGGTTGTGCTTGGCGATAGGGACCTCTCCTACGATTATCTGGTTATTGGGCTGGGGAGTGAGACGGAGACATTCGGCATTCCTGGGATGAATGAATATGCGATGTCGATTAAGAGCATTAACAGCGTGCGCTTTATTCGCCAGCATATTGAATATATGTTTGCCAAGTCAAAAATGGAGCCAAAGAGGACAGAATACCTCACCTTTGTGGTTGGGGGCGCAGGCTTCACTGGAACAGAGTTTGTGGGCGAATTGGCGGATCGGATCCCTGTGCTGAGCAGGACCTATGACGTAGACCCGTCCGCTGTGAAAATCATCAATATCGAAGCCTCCCCATCGGCGCTGCCTCCCGGTCTACCTGAAGATCTTGTCGAATATGGCATGGAAGTCATGCGCCGCAAGGGTGTTCAGTATAAACTATCTGCACCAATTAAGGAGTGCACGCCAGATGGCGTTATGTTGGGCAATGGCGAGTTCATTCGTGCAGGCACCGTTGTTTGGTCGGGAGGCATTCGCGGAAATTCCTTACTACAGCAAGCGGGATTTGATGTACAGAGGGGGAGGGTCAAAGTGGACGAGTGCTTGCGCTCTTACCAATATCCCGATGTATTTATTACAGGTGATTGCTCCATTGTGATGAGCCCTCAGGGGACACCTTATCCGGCGAATGCCCAGATTGCCGTTCAGCAAGGCTACAACGTAGCGAGAAATCTCCTATATGCCGTTCGCGGCCGCGAACTTAAGCCGTTCGCATACGATTTCAAAGGGACTGTGGCATCCTTAGGCCGAGGAGAGGCAGTAGGTCTACTCAAAGTGAAGAAAGTCAAAGGCAAATTCGCCGCTCTCCTGAAAAAAGTCATCGATGCTCGCTATCTATACCTCATTGGAGGCATCCCGCTCATATGGAAAAAAATGATTTTCAAACAAAAAACAACAGCCCGCAATTATCATGTGCCGAATTGAATGAAATGATAGGCAAAAAACTGGATAGAGAAATCAGAAATGAATCTGAAGTTCTCTATCCAGTTTATTTTATTCAATGAACGAGCACACGCATGGAAGTTTGGATATGATCCGTGTACTTTTTTGCCTCTTGTGCAAGTTGTATATCTGTGGCTTCATTCGCATTATAGGTGACAAAAGCGGGAAGATAGTTGCCGTTGCATCTGGTGATGGTGCTTTGTATTGGTCTTAATAATTCGCTGATCGTGAACCAGTTGTTACCCCCCGAACGGTATCCGCTTTCCGTCCCCCCTGTTGTCGTTGCAACAATGAACTCTTTGCCTTTCAAATGATCACCTCCGGGTCCGAAAGCCCAGCCATACGTTAAAACATCATCGAACCATTTTTTTAAAAGAGGTGGGGAGCTATACCAATAAAAGGGGAACTGGAATACTACCCGGTCATATTGGAGCAGCAATTGTTGTTCCCTCTCTCTATCGATTTTCCAATCGGGGTACTCTTGATAAAGATCTCGGACATCAATGTTGGCGTGTTTCTTCAGCTCAAGTATCCAAGTCTGATTGGCACGGGAGTGATTCAGCTGGGGATGAGCGATAATAACCATTATATTCAAAGTAAACATCCTCTCTCTTTTTGCGTAGATTAGCGAGTTACATCCTCATTATTGTGGGGAATTTCATTTTTGAAAAGTACGCTTTTTATTCATACTATGTCAGCTAAAACGTACCATGGGTGGTACTTGATTCCGACAGATAGTACTAAAAATCGTACTAAGTACGATAAAACATCGTACTATTTTATTTTCGGATACTTTGATAAAGTAACAACTATGAAGGTCATAATCTTGGGATCGGGAGTTGGGATCATGCGGGAGGAAAATCGCGATTTCAATACGACGCAGGGGATATTGGCTACTCTGCAGGTGATCGGAGGGAAATGGAAGCCGCTCATTTTATTTATTTTGCTGAATGAAGGCACTAAGCGCTTCGGGGAGCTGAGACGTCATCTTCCGAGTGTCACGCAAGGTATGCTCACCAATCAACTTCGTGAGATGGAGCGAGATGGACTCGTGGTACGCCGTGTGTATCAAGAAATTCCGCCCAAGGTTGAGTACTTTTTGTCCGATCACGGAAGAACGTTAAGTTCGGTTTTAACCAATATGTGCGGTTGGGGATTTAGCCATATCGAATTTTTGAAGAATGCAAATGTAAATGGCGGAACAGAGAATAATGATAATCAGGAAGACGTTAATACCGTTTAATAAATCCTCTGGTTCAATAAATCCATCCTATACTGCCTTGGTGTTATCCCTGTCCACTTCTTAAAAGCACTTTGAAAGGCGCTTGGCTCTGAGAAGTGAAGAAGGTAAGCGACCTCTCCTATTTTATATTCCGGTTTAGCCAAATAACCAACAGCAAGCTCTTTTCGAACTCGATTCATGAGTGAAATGCACCTCTTTTAAAGAAATATTTCTGCAGCTTAGCCTTATCATCAAATGATACAAAGAACTAGCCATATCCTCTATGCAGTGTCGGGACGCTTGCTTGTGAGAATGATTGTAGGACAGTCCGATGATAACGTTTCTCCTCTATTTGCCAATTGATGTTGTATCCACTGCATACGATCACATTATATTTTTGAAAAGCCGCTAAGCCTTGACCGATGGACACACCTTCCTGGTACTACCGATGGGTGTACAAACAAGCAGGGCATCATGTCATGAAGCGTGGGACCTTGCAATTCAGTGGAGTCAATCCCGTCAAGATTACAGAAATAACTCCCGTTAAGTCCTCAACGGATAAGCAGCGTGATAAGTGGCTAGCAGATGTTGAGAAGTTAGGTTTGAAGCGTTCATAGAAATAGAAAAAGACTAAAAAAATGCAGCTTGGAAGCTGTGTTTTTCAGTCGTTTCTGCCCTTATGTTCACGAATCAATCGTATTAAATTTCAAATTCCCACTATTTCTAATTCTTACTTTCACATTTAATGTCACTTTCAGCTGAGGATACCAGTTTTTTCTCCATTCCTTTAATTGCGCATGAGAAAGATCATTACGGAAATATTGTCCATATCCAAACAAATCAGACTGATTTTCCTGCAGTTTGGCAATCATCGCCTTAGCCCGCTTACTCAACAAGTTTTTGAGTTCCTCCTTTATCTGTTCTTTACTGGGATTGCCCTTCGTCTCCAGAAGCATGACAATAACCTTCATTTCCGTTTCCACTTGAGGTGTATTGCTCTTAAAATGATGACGGTGCTTAAAATCAACGTCGACTAGAAGCACGTTGGCATGCTCCATTACTTCTACATTAGCCCCCTGAAAATTACCTTTCATAATGTTGTAGATTAGCGTATCATCCGAAGAAATTGTTCCTACCATGAATCCCCGGCTCATGATGGCGGAACCATCTAACTGAAACATCGTACGCTCTCCAGGTTTAATTATAGGAAGAGCAAAATCTTCCGTATGCGAATAAACCCCTCGAAACGCTTCCCATAAATACACAATAGAAGTAGTGGGTGTCCAACCAGCCAACTTGTTGAAATAATCATAGCTCGCAGTGCCACCTTCCGCTCCGCCTTGCTCTTTTTTGTTTAACATTTCGATAAAATCACCTCTATACACAGAAACCAGCGCTTTAGGTGCAATGTCATGAGACCTAATGGCATATTCAAGCACTTCTTTTATACCAAGCTTAGCGGTTTTTTCATCAATCATCAGAAGTTTGAGATGCAGTAAATCAATACTGCTTTCTACATTTCCTCGCATCCGATCCAAGGCTTCACTGATTGTTGAGGCTTCCCCAGTTATGATTCGTGGCATCATATTCTTGGCATTATTGGGAGGTATTCGAAGCCCTACCTTATACGTTTTTGCATCTGTTAGACTAATAGCCATTGCTACAGGCAGTATCCTTTTATTAATATCCTTATTGTCCCAACAGCCCGATAACAGGGAGATAGTTAGGAGGGCAAAGACTAAACGAAGTATGTATTTCATCCTTGGTTAACTCGCCTCCTTTGCAGCGCGCCAATAATCCCAATTACAACTGGAAAGATAAAGATACTATAAGCTCGGAGCCCAGTATCCAGCCAAATTAATTGTTCAGTTTCAGACCAACCTGGAACCAGTGAACTAAGAAAGTAGGTAATGAGTGTAATAATTACACTTAACCACTTATTGGATAAGGGAACAACGATGCTCCGAAACATTTCAGCTATGATCCAAATTAAAACCGCACTATAGACAATTAGAAAAGCAATCATAGAAGTTGTGTAAAAAAGCGTCATTCTCTCGAATATGGACCAGCTCATATCGATTGTATCCATTCCTGTGTGAAGAGGAAATTGGAATTGAATGACAGTCTCTTGCCCGAAAATGAGAAGGGGTATATAAACGGATGCCAAATATAAAGGACTCAAGCCAGCAACCAAAAGGATGAATACCTTGCGGCTGCGCGCGACATTTTGAAAAAAAGGATGAATCATACCCAAAAATAAAAACCCAGAAAAAGCAAAAAAACTGGAATAATAAGCAGGATGCCTCAAAAAATCAAAGGTAGTGTTCCAAATGGGGAAGGCATTACGTATATCGAAATTTGACATGGAGCTGCTGAGTGCTGCAGAAATCCAAGGTATGAACAAAACGGAGATAATGACACTAGTTCTGAGCACTGTTCCAATGCCATGCCAAGCTGCAAACAAGCCCAAAAAGATAAAGCAGAGTAAGGCCCATATCGGCGTTTTTGGTAAAAATACGATGGTCATCATTTCAGAATATACTCTAGAGATTAATACTAGAGTCGCTAGGAAATATAACATGATTGGAATTAGAAGGATTCTTGATAGCCAGGGTCCCAAAGCTTGTTTACAAATCTGAACGATCGTCATATTAGGGAAAGATGACAGGCCTCTCAGATAGATCCACATCACAATTACTTCAAATAGGCAGCCAATCAGTATCGCTTCCCAATGGCCCTTACTTGTCGATTCAAATATTTTCTCAGGATATACAAAAAAAATCAGTCCGAAATGGACAGTAATGAATGTCAGATAGACGGATATTTTATTAACCATCCTGGGGACCTTCCTTTACATTTACATTGATATAAGCGACATCCAATGTCGTGATAGAGGCCATATAGATGGACAGCCAAATGAGTCCGCCAATTGTTCCAAGAACACCAAAAATGGCACTAAGCACGATCAGAACATATTTAGCCATTCGAATAAACAAGCCATTTTGTACACCGTTCAATGTAAAATTCGCTAAAGCGGAAGCGGCCAAAACAATAATGAATAGATTGCTTACCAATTTTGCGCTTACAACGGCTTGCCCAAGAATAATTCCACCCACTGTTGTTATCGAGGGACCGATACTCTTGGGAAGGCGAACACTGGCTTCAATCAGCATCTCTAGAATAATTAACATAAATATGACTTCCAAAAAGGCAGGATAGGGTACCCCTTCACGGCTCTGAGCAACAGACAAAGCTAGTTGTATTCTCAAAACCTCTGGATTCACGGAGACCAACGATACATAAAGAGCAGGTAAGACTATAGCGATAAACAAGCCGATAATCCGAAGCGTCCGCAATGAAATCATTGTGACCTTGGGGAAGTTACGATCTGAGTTCACACACCAGAGATCTATAATGATAACGGGCATAACAAAAGCAAACGGAAGCCCTTCGATAAACAGGATAACACGACCATTTTTCAGGTGGTCAGCCGTTTCTGCCGGTCGCTCAGAAGTTAAACAAGGGGACATAAGACTGAAATTCCCTTTTCCTAAAACTTTAATGATTTCTTGCAAATGATGAAATTCTTTTGCTTTGTTTGCCTCGAGCTTCTTAATTAAAGATGTAAGTAAATTATGATTTACAGAGTCTGATAAATAAGTTACGGTCGTTCTTTTTGGTTGTTTTGTCCCCAAAATCAAGGTTTTCATGGTTAGTGTAGGGGATCTTAGCTCGTCGCGGATCAACGCCATATTGGTGTCCAAATCCTCATTAAATGCTACAAAAGAAGAATCAATGACGTTTTCATTTTGTGGAACATTTAGCGTTCTCCTAATCGTTGACGGAACAGGCTTGATAACAAAATTTCTTATAGGGTTATCGAGTAAGTATATGACTAAATTACCTTCCAATAAGCTGCTCATCTGCAAGTCGTAAGAAGCGTTTAATTTGCCATTAAATAGGCTTATTTGTTGCAGCCAATCACTGATTGGACTGGACTCCATCCAAGATAATAATTGATTCGTTTGTGAAAGGTTAACAAAGGGGCGAAAATAACAAAATACAACTTCCTTATCCAAAAGTTGTTTTCGTTCCATAACAAAATCGCTATTTGACTCAAATTGAAGTTTAAGTCTGGCTATATCCGTTGTTTCTGTCAGATTCATGTCATCACCTGAAAGTAGGTTTCCTTGGAAAACGGAAATTTATTCCTTACCCCTCAGAAGTGAATGGTTAGATGATTATGCAGTTCCTCATTTGTTTCTTGTACAGGAGTTAGAGTTACCATCATAATGCAATATTCTCCTTTACTTTGCTCCAATAATAACTCGGATCATTAACAAATGTTTAAAAAACCACGATGTAATAAGAGAACAGAAGAAAATCAATGAATCGTATGATTGTAAGCGAATTATTGAGTGAAAGTGGTGGTTGGAGTTATCTTTTTAAGTTTTTTCGATCCTTTACTATGCTGCAAGAAGAGAGTAGTATTCAACTCGTACGTTACAGTTGAATATTTCGCTTAATTTTCTTATTTAGAAAAGCGGGGGAACCATAAGATTCATGGGGTGAGTAAAGGTGCTTCAGTAGGGTACCTTTTAGGGCAGATTCTCGCGGCCCGAACCCGACAGCTAACCTCGTAAGCGACCGTGGGAAGGAGAACATGTGTATAAACACAAGGTCTATCCTTGTGTTTTTTTGCGTCCTAAAACGCAGTTTTCAGTCAGAGACTAGGTTTAATTGGAGGAAATAACACGAATGACAAGCGATTCATTAAAAAAAATTATGTTTGGCAAACCGCTCAAATCCAGCGAAATTGAATCAGAAAAATTGCCGGTTTGGAAAGGACTGCCGATTCTATCCTCGGATGCCTTATCGTCGGTCTCCTACGGGACAGAGCAGATTCTTTTAGAACTCGCGACCGTTGGGATTGCCGCTTTTGCGTTCTCTTTGCCCATTGCGATATCCATTATCGCTTTGATTATGCTTCTTGTTTTGAGCTACCGACAGGTGATTGAGGCGTATCCGCAAGGCGGCGGAGCCTATATGGTTACCAAAGAAAATCTAGGAATGGCATGGGGAAGATTGACAGGAGTTTCGCTGCTTATCGACTACACACTTACCGTTGCCGTTTCAATCTCTGCCGGCGTGCAGGCGATTACGTCAGCTTTTCCATCGGCGGTGCCGTATATTGTTCCGATTACTTTAATTCTTGTATGGATCATGGTTTGGCTTAATCTGCGAGGAACTTCAGAATCAGGTACGATTTTCGCTATTCCAACGTACTTTTTTATTCTTTGTATATTACTGCTAGTGGGCAAAGGCATATACGATATGCTGACAGGATCATTGAATACGCATCCTATTGCGTTTGCTCCGAGTTCAATGACGAGCTCATTAACGTTATTCGTCCTTTTAAAAGCATTTTCCTCCGGGTGTTCAGCCGTGACAGGGATCGAAGCCATCTCCGATGCCGTGCCGCATTTCCGCACACCGTCCGTAAAAAACGCGAAGCGTACGTTAGTATCCTTAGGGACACTTTTGGCTATCGTGTTTGGAGGAGTAACGATCTTAGCTTTGGGATATGGCATTGCACCTGATCCTAATGGTCATACATCCGTATTATCGATGGTAACAGAGCATGCTTTTGGTCGTGGAGCGATGTACTATGCAACTCAAATCGGTACCATGCTTATTCTAGTTTTGGCAGCCAATACTAGCTTCAACGGGTTTCCAATCTTAGCATCCATTATGGCACAGGATAAAAACTTCCCGCGTATGTTCTCATTCCGAGGAGACCGACTTTCGTTTCATTATGGTATTATCACACTCGGCGTACTGGCCAGTATTCTTCTTATTGGTTTCAAAGGTAAGACAGATGCACTCATTCCTCTATATGCGATAGGCGTGTTTTTATCTTTTACACTTGCGCAAGGCGGCTTGGTTCGTAAATGGTTGAAAGAGCGTGTGAAAGGTTGGATCGGAAAGCTGCTCATCAATGGTTTTGGCGGGATCGTATCTCTTGCTGTTTTACTCATATTTTCTATAACTAAATTTTCCGAAGGTGCGTGGATTGTTATTATCATAACCCCACTGCTGCTTTGGTTAATTACGAAAATTAGTCATCACTACGATGATGTAGCGAATCAATTGCGTATTGATATAACGATTGAGCGGGTTTACACGAAGGAACCATTGATTATTGTGCCTGTGGCGGGCATTCATCGGGTTGTAGCACAGTCCTTGAGCTATGCGAAATCGTTGTCGCCAAACGTAATTGCCTTCTACGTATCGTTCTCAGATGAAGATGAAGAATTGATGCAGGAGAAGTGGGAGAAGTGGGATCCGGGCGTTCGATTGGTTGTTTTTAAATCACGTTATCGGACGATCCTGAAGCCGCTAGCTGAATTTATCGAGAGAATTGACACGCATGTTTCGGAAAAACAAAACATTATGGTCATTTTACCGCAATTTATGCCGAAAAAATGGTGGCATCGACTGCTCCATAACCAATCTGCTGCACGTATTCGCGCGAAGCTTCAAGCGGATAAAGATATCGTCGTGGCGACGGTACCGTATCATTTGCACGAGTAGAAGTGTACAATAATAGGGAGAAACTGAACTGAGGTGAACCCGTTATGGCTAAGAAAAAATGGTCGTCTACTCCTGCTGTTACCAGCGTGCAAGATAAACCTGCAACACTTAAGGATTTACTGCGCCCTGAAATACTTGAGGGACTCAAAGCGCAAGCTGATGCCATGAAAGCAGAGGAACAAGCGAAGAAAGATGCAGAGAGAGCGAAGGCGGAAGCTGCTCGCAAAGCAGAAGAAAAGCGGCTTGAGAATGATTTTGGACATCTGCTGAGTAAGAGCAGTCTGGATTGGCGTAAGCACAAATGAGGGAGCGCACGTTGTGCCTCCTTTTCTTTCTTTTTGTAATGACAGCGCTATCATCCTGTGAGATTGGTAATAGAGAGGCAGCTCAAGGGGCTGCTGAAGTAAGTGGTGCCCCGGCAGCGACAACAATACCACCACCGACTTCAACATCAACACCAATAGAAACACAAATAGAAACACAAATAGAAACACCAATAGAAACACCAATGACAATGAATACTCCGACGATTCCATCATCGGACTCAAGCGATCCAATTTCATCGCCTAATCCGGCTATTTCGTCTTTGGAAAAAACCTTGATCGACCGTTACCGAGACGCTAAACCAAAGAAATGGGGCGAAAATGTCCCTGGGGTTCGGACACAACTTACTACGGAGGAACAAGTGATTGCGCTGACCTTTGACGCATGTGGGGGGAAGGAAGGCAGTGGGTACGATAAGAAGCTAATCGACTATTTGATCAAGGAGAACATCCCGGCTACCTTATTTATCAATGCGAGATGGATAACGGCTAACATGGACATATTTTCCAAATTGGCCGCAAACCCACTGTTTGAGATTGAAAATCATGGAACCGAGCATCGGCCCTTGTCCGTAAATGGCAGGTTGGCGTATGGTATCGAAGGAACCAAGAATGTGAACGATGTTATTCATGAAGTGAAAGACAATGCTGACCAGATCGAGAAGCTGACTGGACGGCGTCCATTATTTTTTCGTTCGGGCACAGCCTATTATGATGATATTGCAGCAGGAGTCGTTCAGGATTTGGGCTTTCAGTTGGCTGGGTACAATGTACTCGGCGATGCTGGAGCGACTTATAACACGGAGCAGGTATACAAAGCGCTTTTAAAAGCCCGAAGCGGTTCTATCGTACTAGCTCATATGAATCGCCCGGAGAAAGATACCGCAGAAGGCATCATGAAAGCTATTCCTGAGCTTCAAAAAGCGGGCTACCGCTTCGTTCTTTTAACTTCCTCTACATTAAACTAAGCGATAGCTGCAGCGGCTATCGTTTTTTCATTTCAAAAAATTCACAAGCCTCTCGATCATAGTACGTCAAATCACTAACACGAGTTTGTACGACAACCGTTTTTTCACTGAAACGCAATACAACTGCATTCGAATCTACAATGTGATCATCTTTGAAAACACGGACGACAGCCTGTCTTTCAACAGCATCTTGAAAATCCGTATCCGTTACTAAGCGTTGATTTCTAGCCATCCTCGGCATTCCCCTTACTTGGTTAAAATAGTTCTTCTATTGTACCACAAGGTGTCGCACAACCCGAATTTACACGAACTCCTCCGCCCAGCCTAGCATACAATGTAGCACCAAATGCTGTATGGGCAGAGAGGATGCGTGATCTGGGGTGGACATTCAATTATTGCCGATTCATTGGGTCTATTTCGTATTTATCGGTTTTATTCTTACCCTATTAATCAAGCGTAGAGACACGACGATGATTTGCGTGGTTGGTATTTTCGCGCTTGGCTTGCTGGCAACGGAAACGTTGAGCGGCTCCGTTTCTGGTATTTTCAATAGCTTCATTTATGCAACCAAAGAGCTGATGGGTACCATCATGATCATCTCCATTATTGTAGCGATGAGCCGCGTGCTCATTCGAACAGGCATTAATGAAACCATGGTCGCTCCGCTAACCCGTTTTCTGCGCACGCCTGCTTTAGCTTTCTGGGGTATCGGTATCATTATGATGGTGACGTCATGGTTTTTCTGGCCGTCTCCCGGTGTTGCGCTCATTGGTGCTGTTCTTTTGCCGGTTGCCGTCCGCGTTGGTTTGCCAGCGCTAGGTGCAGCTATGGCGATGAATTTATTCGGACATGGGATTGCGCTTTCGGGGGATTACATTATACAGGGAGCTCCTAAATTAACAGCAGATGCAGCTGGATTACCGGTGACTGCCGTCATGGAGGCAAGCATTCCGCTGGTTATCGTGATGGGGCTTGTGACGACGATCACCGCTTTTTGGATGATGCGGAGGGATATGAAGAACGGAACGTGGCGGAATGGCCTCGTGGCGAGTGGTCCTGGGGATAGTGGTTCCCTCATTTCGGCTACTTGGCAGGCCAGGGTCAATTTATCCCCGAATTTGAAGAAAACGTTGGCGATCATGATTCCTCTGCTCTTCGCCTTAGACGTAATTGCGATGTTCGTGCTTAATCTGCAAGGGGGAGATGCGACAGCGCTCGTTGGGGGCACCGCCGTATTCATTCTCATTGCGGTGACGCTGCTCGCGCATCGGAATCAAGGACTAGAACAAACGACCTCCTACCTCATCGAAGGTTTTGTATTCGGTTTCAAAGTATTCGGCCCCGTGATCCCGATCGCCGCTTTCTTCTATCTAGGCGATTCCGCCTTCACGGAGTTGTTCGGCAAAGTACTTCCGCAAGGTTCGCACGGGATCGTGAACGATCTGGGTGTGGCACTCGCGGGGCAAGTGCCGCTGAACGGCGCGATCGGTGCCGTGACGCTTACCGTCGTAGGCGCCATAACGGGCCTCGACGGCTCCGGCTTCTCCGGCATCTCCCTCGTGGGCTCGATTGCGCAGCTATTCGCTGCCGCCATTGGCTCCGGCGCGGCTGTGCTCACAGCGCTCGGGCAAGTGGCCGCCATCTGGGTCGGCGGCGGCACGTTAATTCCGTGGGCGCTGATTCCAGCAGCGGCCATCTGTGGTGTGAGTCCGTTCGAGCTGGCGCGACGGAATTTACTGCCTGTGCTCATCGGCCTCGCGGTGACGACGGTCGTGGCGATGTTTTTGGTGTAGGTGTAACATTTAACCCGTTACTCCGTGGGAGTCTCCACGGGTGTGGCGGGTTTATATGTTTGTTTTGGGAGGGACCCAAACCATCAAACCATCCAAACCACCAAAATCACCCAAACCACTACAGATGCTATTTACACAATGTTGGTGTTGGTGTTTCGCAGTTTCTAAATTCAGCGATATCGCAAGACAAGTGCAGGAAGTATCTCTAATTTCCCATACAATGAACGGAAAACGTACGGGATCGGAGTTGCCTATTTTCCACCTTAAGCATTAAGCTTACATACAGTGAGCTCGAATGGAAGTTGGAATTTAGACTATTGGAAGTTGGAGATGAGAGAGATGGAAGCCAAGTTTTGTATGACCTGCGGAGCCGCTATGGAGTCGCGCGATGTGGATGGCACGATAAGAAGAGCTTGTACGGAGTGCAGCTTCGTTCATTGGGGTAATTATAGCATCGGTGTAGGTGCACTCGTGATGAAGGATGAGAAGATGCTGCTTGTGCGCAGGGCTCAGGAGCCAGGGAAAGGCCGATGGACCAACCCAGGTGGTTATATTGAGCAGCATGAGCTGATCCAAGATACGATTGAGCGCGAAGTGTTGGAGGAAAGCGGAGTCAAAGCAGTTGTTACTGGTCTAGTAGCTGTGCGCGATTTGCCTAGAAGCATACATAATGTATACATTGCTTTTGAATTGGATTACATAAGCGGTGAGCCTCAGCCAGACGGCGTGGAGGTCGATGCAGCAGGATTTTATAGCTTGGCAGAGATGGAAACGATGAATGTGGCGGATTTTACACGCTGGCTCATTGATGTTGCCCTACATTCCAAAACGACGGGTCTCGTAGAAGATAAAGATCCAATCATCAAAATGGATGGATACGGATTGTACCGTGTCCCTAAAATTACGATATGACAAATGCGATTCAGCTGAGGGGACATCACTTACTTTGTCTGTTGGGATACAGAGGAATGGGTTATTCGAAAGAGTTTTGCGAAAACATGACGACTGTCTACGAAGAATTGCGTCAAAAGCCCGAATCGATGATCCGCATAGTCCTTGGACCTGATGATCTATGCGCAGCTTACCCGAAGGATCAAGAAGCGCATTGTGAAAATAGGACAGTTTATCAACGTGATGCAGAAATCGTCACCAAGCTTGGCTTGCAAGTGGAGATGGAGCTGAGCTGGTCGGAGATTTGTGGGCAAGTGGCTGACCGTGTAAAACCGGACGAGATTGGTCACCTATGTGCCACATGCCGTTGGGAGCCTTACGGTGTTTGTGCGGAAGGCGTACGATTAATCGGGGAAGGTGGCGTCCTGCCGCCTGTCATTAACAAATAAGAGGGCCCCGCGTGTAGACGCAGCCCTCTTTTTTTCATACAAAAACACTGACATCCGAACCGCTTTCCAGCTTCTCTTCAGGGGATGACAATACATTTGCAACCATGAGCAGATCATCTACAGGTCGAAGGATGGATCTGAGGAGTCTGCTGTCTTTCATCTCTGGCTGCAGCCACATCTCGGCCTGATCTTGGTCGAGTATCGCCGGCATTCTGCGTTGATAAGGAGAGACGAGTGAGTTCGCTTCTGTCATCAGCATCATACACGTACGAAGCTCCTCTTCACCAGATGGAGCCCGCCAGACATCATACAGCCCTGCGATGCCGAAGGTACCGCTGCGCATTTTGAACTTAATCCACTCTGTCTCTTTTCCCTCCGTGACACTAATATAAAATCCACTGCAAGGAATGATACAGCGCTGCTTTCTGACGATACGCTCGAAGACGACATTGGTGAAGATCGAATCGCGGTCCCCGCATACGGCATCTTTAGCCCAGAACGGCATCAGACCCCAACGGAATTCATCAAGGATACGTTCTCCCTTTTTGTTCATCATCACAGCGGAAACAGACTCTGTCGGCCGCACCTCATAACGATTGGAGCTATACGATAGCAGCCGATCAATGCGGAATTGTTTAACAAGTTCGTTGACATCAGCAAGAATAGATATGGAATGACACATATGTTTACCACCTTATTTGGTTTTGGCTATTATTTGCCTAATCAACCAAATACATGTATGAGGCATATCGTTTTATTCAGAATCGGAAAGTTGGCTTGATATATATGAATGGCTTCGGAAAAAAAGCCAGAAGCTTTAGGGCTCCTAGCTGAAGAACATCTATTCAGAAATATGCGAATGAATGCGGTTTTTCCCATTTCTTTTGGCGGTATACAAACATTCATCAACAAGCTGGAACCAGGCTTTTTTCATTGTGTTGCGATTATAGCTAGCGAGCCCGATACTCATCGTTAACGGTTGATCCGGCATCTCAGGTATTTCGGTACTCCGGATGATTTCCATTAATTTTTCGCAAATATGTAAAACTTCCTCGTGTGATTTATTTACAAACAGAACCGCGAATTCCTCACCACCATATCGAAAAGACATATCGTCAGGGCCGAGCACGTCTTTCAGAATGGAGCCGATCGTTTTGAGAACCATGTCACCGACCCAATGCCCGTAAGTATCATTAATCGTTTTGAAATTATCGATATCGATAAGAGCAAGCTCAAGCGGCGTATCATGGGGCATATGCGAAATCAGATGATCGGTATGTTCTTGAAAAGAACGATGATTAAATAACTCGGTGAGCGCATCCACTTTGGAAAGTCGATCAATCATCACATTTCGAATAAGGAGATCCTGTTCGCGGACGACCGAATCTTTTAACTCTGTGATGAGAACTAGTCCTTTACTCATGATTGCAAAGCACACAAGTGCCGTTAAGGTGAGGACTGTAATAGACACGACCACATCAGAGGGGATTAGAGCATGCCCTTGATATACCTGGCAAACTAGTAATGAAATTAAATATACAATGCCTAAACTATAAGCGAAAAAAATATATTTCTTTTGGAAATAGATAGAGGCTAAAATAATAGGGATACTAATTAATTCGTAGCTGCTCATCAGCTCAGGAATACGAATAATAAAGATACTAACCATGGTCATGGTCCATATAATCATGATAAAATCGCTGTATTGTTTCAGAAAGTGAATAGCCAAATAACCGGCTCCCATTAAGATGAGCAGTAGGCAAGCCGTAATGATTTGAACTTGCATGAAGCTGTTAAACCATTGCGGCGGCTGATCATACAAATTATAGAAGAATCCAAAGATAGCAACTATTTCATAGATTAATAGGATCCACCATAAAATATGTATAAGTTTTCGATTCCATATATGATCATTAGCCGGAAGTTGTTCCATGTAGAGGAGGCCACTTTCCTTTCGGGTTAGCAATTATTGGAAAAACATTTTGTGCCTTATCAAATCATTGTAAAGAATAACCACCCGTTTAGGCAAGCTGTTTACTAAGGGGATGGATTGTATTTTTTTGTAAATATAGATCAGGGTTATCAGGAGGGGCTATGGCAGCTCAAGGTTACATACATGCATGGGAACATTATAAGGATGAGCTTACCTTGTTGGATAAAAAGCTTGAGCTTTTATATAAGCGTCGTCAAAAGCTAACGCCCGACCCGCAAACGGATTCGTTTCGCGGGATGTTCGTGTCCGAAGACGAGTTCATCCGCCTCATAGGCGGACCAAGTGGAGATGAGGAACATGATGGGGAAGAACTCGAGCTGCTGGCTAGTATTCAGAATTCGGAGGCGTTCATTGCCCTGAGACGTGAAGAAAGCCGTAAGGCAGGCGTTTTCTTGCCTCTGTCGTATGTATCTGCTGTGTTTGGGTTATCGCCCGTAGAAGAGCGGTTCGTTATGCTAGGGCTCGCAGTCGAACTGGATCGTAAATATGAACGCATCTTCGGCTTTTTACAAGATGATCTGACCTGCAAAACACCTAATATTAGTCTGGCACTCCAAATCGCTTGCAGCACCTCAGAGGACATGCGGGCAGCACGAACGACATTCATGGCGCCCGAGGGTAAACTGGCGCGCTATGTGCTTCACCGCGAGGCGCAGGAAATTAGCGGCCAGACGTTATTGTCTAGGCCGCTGCTTCTGGATAAACGAATCATCTCATTCATGCTGGATTCCGGTGAAATGGACCCGAAGCTGAAACCGGCCGTCCGGATGGTTTATCCGGATGACGAGCTGGCGCCTCTGCTGGTCCATGAGGATTTTCAGCAGCGGCTGCAGGGCTTCATCCAAATAGCGTTCCAGGCACCGGCGGCTGAGCGCAAACGGCTCGCCTTCCACCTCTGGGGGAATGCGGGCGCAGGCAAGAAGCTTCAGGTGGAGCATCTCAGCAGCCACTTCAATAAGCCGCTGCTGCTTGCCGACCTCGCGGATGTGCTTCTGCACGCAGCGAGCTTTGAAGATCAGCTGAGCGCGATTGTTCGCGAAGCGATCCTGCACCAAGCCGTGCTGTGCTTCACACGGCTGGAGGCGCTCTATCCGGAGGAACCGGATCTTGCGGCGCAGCGGCGACTCGGGTGGTTTCACGAGCTGCTGGACGGCTACGGCGGCATGGTGTTTCTGCTGGCCGGGCGGTTCAACCGGCTAACGTGGAAGCCCAAGGAGCGGCTGCTCCTTGAGCACGAACTGCAAGTGCCGGACGAAGGCGGGCGTGAGCGCCTTTGGACGGCATTCGCGCGCGAGCTCGGTGTGAGCGCGGACGTGGACTGGCGGGTGATGAGCGGGAAATTCCGCTTCACCCCGGGGCAAATTCGCCGCGCGCTGACGCTGGCGCGCGGGTATTCCGCCTGGCAGCGCGAGGCGCAGGCCGCTGTGGAGGGATCCGGCGACGTGGCTGCGCCGTACGCGCTGCGAGCCGATGCGCTCTATAAGGCTTGCTACCAGCAGGTGCAGCACAAGCTCGAGCGCAAGGCGACGCGCATTGAGCCTCGCTATGGGTGGGGGGATGTCATACTCCCGCCTGAGCAGAAGGATCAGCTCCGCAATGCGTGCAATCAAGTGAAATACCGTGGCGTTGTCTACGGCGACTGGGGGTTCGAGAAGAAGCTGGCCTACGGCAAGGGGCTGAGCATGCTGTTCGCCGGTCCACCGGGCACGGGGAAGACGATGTCTGCACAGGTTGTCGCCGGTGAACTCCAGCTGGAGCTATACAAGGTCGACCTCTCGCAGGTGATCAGTAAATATATAGGCGAGACCGAGAAGAATTTGCATGAGATCTTTGAGGAAGCGCAGCTCAGCAATGCGGTATTATTCTTCGATGAAACCGATGCGCTATTCGGAAAACGTTCGGAAGTGAAAGATTCGCATGATAAATATGCGAACATTGAAACGGCCTACCTGCTTCAGAAAATGGAGGAGTATCAAGGAATCACGGTGCTGGCAACGAATCTATTAAATAATATTGATGAAGCCTTCCTGAGGCGAATCAATTACGTCATTAAATTTCCTTTTCCGGATAGTGAATATCGTGAAAAGATTTGGCACGCTATGTTTCCCCCTGCAGCGCCTCTTAGCGATGATGTCGATTTTAAATATCTAGCGCAGCGCTATGAGATAGCCGGTGGGAATATTAAGAACGTAGTCCTTTCTTCGGCCTTCCTAGCTGCTGAGGCTGGCGAACCCATAAGGATGCAGCATATTATCAAATCGATTCGGCATGAGCTGCAGAAATCAGGCAAAATCCTTGCCCGCCAGGAGTGGGAAGAGTACTAAATATAGAAGGTGGGGGCGCGCAGCTGTACTCTTCTTTCGCCCAAATCTTTTTAAAAGCAGAATTACAAATAAATAAATTAATTCCTATAGTCAACCTAGTAAATTGCAATTATAATAGAAAAAGGTACACAATATGACATAATCCTTACCATTTACATTACATAACTAGGTATTTTGAGGCAGGAAGTGATTCCTATTGGCGATTATTCTGTAATTGCAGATGTAAGCGCATCTTTAATCAAGCTTCTCAGAGAAAACATGACTCCTGATCCCATTCCTCAACCAGAGATGATTGGGCTTGCTTCGCCTGTCGATAAAGGGGATTTCTACTTATCTCTTTATTTGTACAACGTCCGCGAAAGCGGCGATAATCGTCGCACTCACATGATTGCTAGAGGGACAAATGAAATTCAGTATCCGCCTATGGTTGTAGATCTTAGCTACATGCTAACGGTACAATCACCAGCAGAGCTGCAGTCCAGAGCGTTGGACGAGCATCGGATACTAGGAAGAGCGATGCAAGTGCTCTACGATCATTCTATACTTCGAGGTTCTATGACCCTCGGAACACTAGCCGAGCAAGATGAAGAAGTTCGCATTGTCATGGATCCTATTACAGGAGACAGCATGCTGAATATGTGGAATTTCGCTGATACCCCTTACAGACTCTCTGTTTGCTATTCAGTTGGGCCTGTAAATATCGATTCAACCCGCATCAAGACAACCAAAAGAGTTTCGGAAACCGATTTTCGTATACAGGGTTAGGGGGCATAGGTTGTGGACCATATTCGCGTATCGCAATTGAAAACCCGCGTATCCTTGGTTGTATGCGTCATTGATGCAATTACCTCAAAAACTCCTCTTGGCAACACCACCACCGTATATCTAGAAGGCACCCGTTCGAAAGCAATTCATAAAACGAATGGTTCCTATATATTCAATGATTTACCGCCCGGTGATTACCGTCTTAAGGTAAGCAATGAGCACTATTTTCAGGAGCAAACTCTCATCACAGTAGGAACCGACAATTTTATAGAGGTTGTTCAGTTAAAGCCGCTTCCTTCTTATCCTTTTTCGCAAGGAACAGGACTTATCCGAGTCATGCTGCAGCATGCAGACGGGGCTCCTTTGAAGGATGCCAAGCTGCAGGCGATGATATTATCGGAGGAGTGTGCCCGTGCTCGAATTATGGTAGACCAAGTCGACAAGGGAGCACTCGAAGTAACACTGGGTTCGTTTACAGGTGTTATTGCAGTTGGAGATTCTTACTTGCTTCGAGGACGAGGTCCTAAATCTGCCGAAGAGCAAATTCGAATTGCCCAGGTATTGGAGCATCAAAAGCGTTTTCGTCTAGAGAAAAAGCTGACTAAAGTATTCACTCGAGGTGCACTGCTGCTGCCCATCCAAGAAAGCCGCGTTACAGAAAAAGGAGAGGCCGTTATTGCTTTTCGCGGCAATCGGATTCCGTCCTTTCAGACAGAGTTGGCTATTACATACGGCGAAGATCGGCGGCATATTATGAAGGAAGTAATAGTAGCAGAAGGAATAACGACGAACCTCGGCGTTATTCGGCTCACGTAACCCTAATTAGTAGAATGGACACGTCCATCTTCTATACAAAAATGACAAGCAGAAAGGAGAGAACTGGTTTCATGTCTGTGGCCGTATTGATTTGCAAGAAGTGCCATCTGACTGAACTGGGGAACAATGGCTGACTATTTATCACCTGGAGTCTATGTGGAAGAGTTTGACAGCGGGGCGCAACCGCTTGAAGGTGCAAGCACAAGTACGGCCGGGTTTATAGGGCTTGCGCAAAGAGGGGAAATTGAAGGTGTCCCTCAACTGGTTACGAGCGTAGCTGATTTCCATCGTTTATTCGGCAGTTACTTGTCCGAGAATGAATTCGGTGAGTATCGTTTCCTTTCTTATGCAGTTGAGCATTTCTATTTAAATGGAGGTTCTCGCTGTTATGTCATGCGCGTAGCGCCAACTGACGCTAAGGTAGCAACGAACAAAGCGGCAACGAACAAAGAATCCGCGATTCTGGAGATTGCTTCCAAGAACCCAGGGACATGGGGGAACCAAGTTCGTATCGTGGTTGTTCCGTCCAGTAAAGCTAAGACGCAAATCTATGAAGTGCTGAGCGAGACCCAATATCGCGTGAAAAATAATGCTGGCTTTAATGTCGGCGATGTAGTTGCCTTCGAAGCCGCTGGCCAGAAGCAGTACAACAAAGTCGTTTCTTCCCAAGACAACATTATTGAGCTTGCTGAAGCGCTTGATGGGGATGTTGTGGATAGCGGTCTGCTTCCATCCAAAGTGTTAACAACTAGCGAATTCACGTTGCATGTATTTTACGGCGATGAAGCAGAGACTTATGAGAAAGTGTCCCTAAACATCTCTGCGGCGAACCACATTGAGAAAATTGTTTCCCGTTCGAACATCATTACGGTGAAAGATTTGACAGATGGTAAGGATCTGGGTGCTGTTGCTCCTTTCGAAGTGCTCTCTGGTGAGAATGAGACGGTGGGCAAATTCCAGATCGCATTGTCTGGCGGAAGCAACGGTTCCATCGCGCAAGTGACTCCTGATATCTTCATGGGTGTAGATCGTGGACCTGGTAAACGTACAGGTATCCAGTCTTTCATCGACAACGATGTTGTGAGCATCATCGCGATTCCGGGTGTAACTGAGCCTACGGTTCAATTATCTCTCGTAGCGCATTGCGAAAACCTGGGCAGCCGTTTTGCCGTTCTCGACATTCCGCGTGAGAAGACAAAAGTAGCCGATGTGATGACGCACCGTAACATCTTTGACAGCAGTTACGCAGCGATGTACAATCCTTGGCTTCAAGTGTTCGATCCATTAGACAAAAGAAATATATACATACCGCCATCTGGCTCTGTTATTGGTATCTACTCCCGTTCCGACCAAACGCGTGGTGTTCAAAAAGCGCCTGCTAATGAAGTCGTTCGTGGCGCAGTGGGTCTTGATTGCCAATATAACAAGGGCGAGCAAGATATCCTGAACCCACAAGGCGTAAACTTGATTCGTGCTTTTGCCGGACAAGGTATTCGTGTATGGGGTGCTCGTACAACGTCGTCGAACGGTTTATGGAAATATGTGAACGTGAGACGTTTGTTCATCTTCATTGAAGAGTCCATCAAGAACGGCACGAACTGGGTCGTATTCGAACCGAATGATGAACAGCTTTGGGCTCGTGTACAACGAACCATTGATGCGTTCTTAACTCGTGTCTGGAGAGACGGTGCCTTAATGGGCGGAAGTCCTTCCGAGGCGTTCTATATCAACATCGGACGCAGCACAATGACGCAGGATGATATCGACAACGGTCGATTGATCTGTGTGATCGGGGTTGCTCCGGTCAAACCTGCCGAGTTTGTAATCTTCCGCATTACTCAGAAAACAAGAGAAGAATAGTCGAAACGTTAGATATTTCTCATATTAGGAAAGGGGTATTATATGGCTGGCGAACGTAGGGATCCATACCGCAATTTTAGATTTAGAATTGAAGTAGAAGGTATTCAGCAAGCTGGTTTCAGCGAAATCTCTGGATTTGACGCATCCTTGTCGGTAATTGAATACCGCGAAGGAAACGAAACCATTACGCCTCGGAAGCTTCCGGGACTTGCTAAATACGGCAACATCTCACTAAAGTGGGGTGTTACTGACTCCATGGACATGTATAACTGGATGTCTGAGTCGATTCAGGGGAAAGTTTCCCGCAAAACGGTCACGATCATCGCAATCAACGAAGAAGGCGCAGACGTAGCGACTTGGCAGGTTATTGAAGCATGGCCGTCCAAGTACTCTGCTCCAAGCTTCAAAGGTACAGGCAATGAAATTGCCATTGAGAGCCTAGAGCTTGCCCACGAAGGCATGACACGCACGAAGTAATGCAGCGCTAGAGTAGGCGCCGGAGCACGAAGTCTCCGGCTCCTAACTCTTCTTTTTTTCAGGCGCTAAGCTAGTTTGCTTACGCAGTAAGTTTTCTTTGATAATGCTAAGGGGGTAACATCATGGCTTTCAAAACGGAATATGAGTTCGAGCTGCCTAGAGGATATGTGGATGACAACGGTACGCTGCACAAGAGAGGCGTTATGCGGTTAGCAACAGCTGCAGATGAAATCCTACCCATGCGTGACCAGCGCGTCCAGCAAAATCCGGGCTATTTAACGATTATCCTACTTACACGAGTGATTACCAATCTTGGTGATTTGCGTGCAATAGATACCCGAGTGGTAGAGAAGTTCTTCACGGCCGATCTCGCGTTCCTACAAAACTTTTATCGTCAAATCAATGAAATGGAAGTGCCGAGAGTACACACAAGCTGTCCGAAATGTGAGCATGAGTTTGATGTGGACGTGTCTTTTTTGGACGAGATGGCGGGGGCATAACGGGTTATCCCATTGACAAGATCTATGAGGAAGCGGGCTTTATTGCTTACTACTTTCATTGGACGCATGATGAAATCATGTCAATGGAGCACCGGGAGCGCCGAACGTGGTGTGAGGAAATATCCCGCATCAACCGCAATCTGAATGACGATGGTAAAAAGCAGCCTGACAATCCGTTTGATGTGTTCGGTAAGAGGTGAGTAACAAGTGAAACAGTCCAAAAACGAGTCCAAATTGCATAACGTAGGCGGCGCATTCCGGTTCGAGGTAGAGCTTGACGGACTCATTGTCGGCGGTTTTTCTGAAGTAACAGGCATGAAGTCTGAAACGGAAGTTAAGCCCTTGTGGGAAGGCGGCGTGAATACGCACCCCCACTATATGATCGAACATACGAAGTATCCCAATATTGTGCTAAAAAGAGGCATCACCACTTCCAGCGAGCTCTGGGAATGGTACAATGGTGTCGCCCAAGGCAAAATAAAGCGTAAAAATGGCTCCATTATTCTACATAATCAAGCAGGCACGGAGATGTGCCGATGGAATTTTTTTAGTGCTTTTCCGGTGAAATGGAACGGACCTGATTTGAATGCCAGCAGCGGTAATGTAGCTATCGAGTCGATCGAGCTGGTACATGCCGGTTTGAAAACTATTTTCAAAAAATAAGTGTGCTCTTAGGGGGATTGTTTATGAAATCTCGACAATCGCATAAACCCCGAGTGAAGAGAACCAAGGGCATATTGCAGATTTCTGCCGCTAGCAGTAGCTCTGCGGGACGTGCAGCCATGCAGTCCAAACAGTTTGCATCTGGCATTATGGGCAAATACGGATTTTGGCGTAATAACTATTTAGGTTTGTTAGCTCTTATTTTTAAACAAAAAGGAATTCTCACGGATAAGGAATTATCAGCCTTAACGGATACGAATGACCAGTCTTGGGTTATCCAGCTGCAACTGCAGCTGCAAAGCTTGCAGCATCCTGAATCCGCACCGCTTATTACGAAAAAGCAAACGATTCGTCAGCTACAGCAGCTGATTGCGAATAGTGGTTACAGGCTTCCTTCAAAGACGACTGTTGATCATTTGTCGAGCCAAACGTCTGTACAATCGTCTCACCAACAGATGCAAGTGCTTGCTGACAAGCAAAGCAAGAAAAAAGGACGAAAAAGCAAAAAGAATGCGGAACTATCCGTAAATCAATTGAATCATCAAGCTGCTGCTGCTCATGAGATTTTGGGTGAGAAGCAGGCGATGCCGCCAAAGAAATCAATTTCATTTAACTACGTTAACAAAGGGAATTCACCGTTAATTCAGCGCTCTATTCGGCAGATTTCGGCTTCAATTGGGATGCTTTCACATGCCCAAATCAGTAACCCGAATCAACACGCGCAATCGGTGAATGGACCTCAACATACGAAATTACATACACAGCGCTCAAACGTGCATAGAGCTGCACCTAAGAATAATCATGTGCAAGTAGTCAAACATGTGGATGCTATCCGGCATACATCGCAATGGATAGAGCAGTTCCAAGAGGGGAAGCCAAGCATTGGTTTGCCTGATGCCAAGGTAGATCATTCTGCTATTGCTCCTTCTGTGGTATCTACATTTGGGATGGAGCCTTCTTACCTGCATGCGGCCAAGCTTTATTTAAATGGTGTGGACCAAACACAAACACTGCAGCAGGGAATACAAAGACTTCCGCAGTTATTGCCAAAGCTTGGTGAGGGGCCCTTCTCGAAATCGGAAGCACCTGCTTCTGTACATTTTATTAGAAGCTTACTTGTCAAAAATATGGCTAATGTCAGTGATGAGGAGAATGTTTCGCCAACTGCCCTATTGTCGCCTATAGGTGAATGGAAGAGCGATGGGAAACTAAATCGCAAGGGAGAAGCTTCAACGGCTAGAGGTTTTCTCGCTGCTAGTCAGCAACCATTAGCTATTAATGCGGCGCGATTGACTTCAACTTTGCCTTTTGCTATGCATGCTTCCATATCAAGGGGAGCCCAGCAAAGTGTGCAACAGGTTTGGCATAAACGGAATGAACAGGTAGAAGGTTTTGGACAAGAGCGACTAACAGCTCAAGTGGTGCATCAAGATGATGCTTTGACTTCGGTGCAAAAACGAGCTCAGGATCAAATACAGAATCAACCGAATCAAGTACAGGATCAGGTACCGAATCGAAATCAAGATCAAGTACTGATTCATGTGCCGCAAGACGAGCATACACACCAACCAGTGCAGCTAGAGATTAACTCTTCTGCCGGTCAAAAGCTTGATATGGGGACTGGGCAGCAGCCGATTTCGGAAGCAACCTCATATGAAAATTGGAAAACTCGTTCAAGCTCGCGTGAAGGTAACAAGAGAAATCGGGGCTCCTCCATGATGGAACGCCTCATCAAGCTAGTTACTAAGCAAGTGACTGAGCAAGGTATTGAAGCATCTCCATATGTAGAGGCTGCTTATCCTTCCCAGATACATAGAAAACCTAGTGTGATGGACAATGGACTAGAATCTGTTGTGAAAATTCAAAGCAACGAGAAATTGCTAAAGCAGCTGGTCCAACGACAAAAACAAAGACAAAATTCTTCTAATGATTCATTTGTTGGGAGTATACATACAGTTCCACAAAATAAATTACAGGTGATCTCCGATCATCTAACCATGACTACTCATATTCCGCGGATTATGCGCAGGGAGAATATTGTGCAAAGTAAAGCTGATAATCCCCTAGCCATCGCAAGATCGGTTGCGAATCCGAATGTGGAATTGATGATGCAGTCACGCTCTGAGGCATTGCTACTACAACCAAATAGGAGTACAAGAGCAGTTGTCAAAGCACAAAGGAAAGAGGGTAGTAAACAACTATCTTTCAACTCTAGCTCCAATAGAGTGACACTCCAACCAGGAATTCCTCGTGAGGGATACCTGGCCAGTCTGCAAGCCAGTTCATTTTTGCGTGATTCACAGCGTGTTTTACGAACGGCTTCGAAACCTGAAGAACAAGATGAAACAAGCTTGAAAATAGGCCGAAATATCCCAACATCTGCGAGGTCGGCGATACTTAGGGACCAAACATCAGATGCGCTGGGTGCTATGAAGCCGCTTGAGGGATATCGAGCTAGCATGCAAGCCAGCTCGCGTATACAGCTGCAAGAGGTAGGGCGTGTATTTCGTAAAGTGGCAGGAACCGAAACAAATAGTGAGTTGAGCAAGCAACAACATGTGTTACAACAAGAAGATAGATCAGCTGCTGCACGAAGCGTACTACCTTCTCAAACTTTAGCTATTGAACTAGCTGCGAAAATGGCCAAATCCAGTGTCATGAAAATAGGAACAAGCCTGAACTTGGCAGCAGAAGTTAAAAGGAACGCTGGTTCTGAGAATCGACTTGATGGTTTTCAAACTAGCCGACAAGCTAGACCTGGATCTCCTAAGCCGGAGGCTCGACGGATTTTTCTTACGCCAGTTGAGTCAGCAGGTTCGAGACAGTTAGAAGAGAGCAGACAACAACGTGCAAGGATGAACGAAGACAGATTTGGGACTAAGTCGCAGGGTGTCATCCCCTCCTCCCAAAGTTTAGCTTCTGAGATAGCTACAAAAGTAGTTGAAAACAGTTTGAAAAAGATTGGTCCTAGTCTTACAGTGGATGCAGATCAAATAGGCGTACAGCGCAGCTTCTCCCGTAATACTGAGCTATCAGAGTCAGCTTCCGTTCGTGCCATTTGGAGGCAAGCTGAAAAAGGGGCGATAGGTGAGACAGCACCGAATATAGAGGCAGTAAGTGGAACCAACCGAGAAAGAGCCAGTGAAAAGGTTGGTAACACAGCTAGCAGCAAACTTAGGAATGACAGTACAAGTAATGAAGTAGTAAACCACCCACTGGAACTTGTTAGAGGCACTATAAATCAGGCACCCGTGGACATGGTAAGAAGAACAGGCGGGCCGACGGGAATCGATCGAGTAAGAGAACAGCAAGCAGTGATACAAAGAAAAATCGATACCGAGGTAATGACATCAATTCGGCCAGAGATTGGCGGGGCTAGACAATCGATGACTCAAACTGGGACGGGTGAAGCAATGACCCGACAGGTGAAGAGTCGAACAAGTCAAGGAGAAGCCGGGCAACCAGCAGATATTCGCACGGGTGCAAGAAAAACCAGTCTAACGATGGATTATCGAGCAGTAAGCGAAGGGATGGCTGGGCAAACGACGAGTCAGACCGGCCAAGCAGTTTGGCGCAGGGCGCAAGTCGAGCATGTTCAGAGACAAGTTATTGTCGATAACAGCGAGCGCGAGCTGCAGGCAGGGAATGGTTCGGAGAATCGACTGGAAGCCGGCGGCTTCCAGTCAGATTCAACGGAGCGAACCATTCGGGCTAGAGTGAGTGCGCTGGAAGAGGAGCGCGCTCAGGGGGTTGAGCTTGCTGCCGCTTCGCTAGCAGCAGGTAATGCCGGCGGCGCGCGTGCTGCGCGTGCGCCGATAGCTCGCCAGCCCGTGAGCATGACACCGCGTGTCATGCCGCTGCTGGCGAGCAGCGCAGGAGCGCTTCGCGCTGCTCCTGCGGGTCTCACCCAGGCGGCTGCCATCGGCAGCGCCGCCTGGGCAACTACAGCTGGCGCTCAGCGCAGCGCCAGCATGACCCACAGCAGCAGCGTAAGCTTGGCTGCTGCTGCAAACAAGCCGCTGCCCACGCAGGTGCAGCGGCAGGCTCTAGCCGGCGGCGTGCCGAGCGTCGGCGCTCCAAACCAAAGCGCGCCGATGAACAGCGGCACGCCAAACGCGAGGCAAGATTACTTAGCCTCGCAGCAGCAACAGCAACCCACGCTGGAGCATAAGCAAACTCCAGCCGCAGAGATCAGCAGCGCGCTAGCGGAAACGCCGCTGGAGATGGACTGGCTGCGCACTAAAGCAAGCGCAGACGAAGCACCAACCCCAGCTGCGCCGGTTCCTCAGACGGCGCCGGAGCTAAGTGCCGAGCAGCTGCAGGAGCTGATGAAACAGCTCCCGCAGCTGGACATAGCCAAAATTGCGGACAAAGTTTACCGCGAAATTGAGAAAAAGATGAAGTTCGAGCGGCAGCGTCGAGGCATCTAATTATTTTCATCATGAATCGTTAATAACGTTAAGTATAGATAAAAGCAGAAAGGACAGACACCTATGGCACTCAAGAAAGCAATGATTATCGTTCACAAGGGAAGCAAAACAGAAAATGTTCAAGTGATGTTCAATCCGGGTGAGTATACCCTGGACACGAATAACAGCTATTCTTGGAAAACAGTGCCGGGTCTGTCCATGCCCATCGCTCAATTCGTTAGCGGAGGGACAACGACGCTGTCCATGGATTTTTTCTTTGATACTTATGAGAAAGGGACGGACGTCCGTCTGCTTACGAAGAAAATCTCAGGCCTCTTGGATGTCGAGAAGGAGATTCATGCACCGCCGCTTTGCCGGTTTGTATGGGGTTCTCTGGACTTCAAGGGAGTAGTTGTGGCGGTTAATCAGCACTTCACGATGTTTCTGGAAACCGGAGTTCCGGTTCGTGCCAAGCTGAAAGTGACCTTTAAATCTACGCTGAGCAAGAAAGACCAGCTTAAGCAGATACCTCGCCATTCGGCCGACAGGACGAAGCTGAAGATGCTGAATCAAGGGGAACAGCTTTGGATGATTGCAGCAACTGAATATGAGGATCCAACCTTATGGCGGGAAATCGCCAAAGCCAACCAGATTGATAATCCAATGAAAGTCGCAACGGGACGCCGCATTTCAGTTCCGAGGCTGGATTAAGCCGATGCCCTTAGAATTAGAAACAAGCTCCTTTCCCTATGACGACTTGGCCAAAAAGTACAAAGATTTTTATGCGCCTTCCTATCTAATTAGCGTAGATGGAACGAAAATATCGGACACGATCGCCATTGATATTCTTCGCGTTGAAACGTCTATCGATGGAACCGCAGACTCCTTTTCATTTCGGATTGCGAATGCGTACGATATTACAAATAATGAGTTCCAGTGGCTGTCTACGTTCTCTTTAGGCAAAGCCATTGAGATCAGTTTAGGGTATGTAGACAAAATGACCGCTGTATTTTCGGGACATATTACATCCGTTGTTGTTGATTTCCCGGAAGAGGGTGCTCCTGGCCTCGTCGTGCGGGGGATGGACATATCTTATCTCATGATGAAAGGTGCCAAATCTCGTTCGTGGAATAAGAAGAAATATAGTGATGTTGTTGAGGAAATCGCCAAAACGTATGGCTTCAAAACACATATTGATGCAACGACGACGGAATTTCCTGCGCTTTCGCAGAGTCAGATTAATGACTATCACTTTATTCAAAATTTAGCTAACTTGGTTAACTATGATTTCTTTGTTGTGGGGAAGAATTTATATTTCCGTAAGCCGCTCACGGCGATGACAGCAGTGATGACGCTGGAAATGGGAAAAATGCTCCGCAGTCTAATGATTGATATGAACTTAGCCGAGCAAATTACGGGTGTAACCGTTCGTGCCTGGGATAATAAAGAGCTGAAAGTAATTGAAGGTAAATCGGCCAGCGTTACGAAGCTCGGTTCCAACAGCAAGACAGGCAAGGATATCTTGGCATCTAAAGGTGATTTCATCGAGCATATGTATACGAATGTGTCCTCTGTGGAAGAAGCGAAAAGCTATGCAAATGCGATTCTGAATCGCCGGGCCATGAAGTTGATTAGCGGTAACGGGGAATGTATCGGGATTCCTGAAATTCGCGCCGGGCGCTATATCAAACTCAGTGGTGTTGGGAAAACATTCGACCAGACTTACTATATTACCGGGGCTATACACATTTTTGACGATGAAGGCTATACAACTCGGTTTCAGCTGGGGGGAAATGCGGTCTAATGTTCAAAACTCCCGATATTACGATAGGTGGCGTGTCCGATTTTGCCAGTCAGAAATTTGGTGGCGTTATGGTTGCCATTGTAACGAATAATACCGATCCTGATAAAATGGGGCGAGTGAAGCTCAAGCTGTCCATGCAGGAAACAGAGACCGAAACGGACTGGGTTCGCATCGCGACGTTAATGGGCGGCAATAATATGGGCAGTCTTTTTATCCCGGAAGTGAATGATGAGGTTTTAGTTGCTTTCCATCTGGGAGAACTCCGCCAGCCCTACGTCATAGGAATGCTGTGGAATCCGAAGAATAAGCCGCCTGCGCCCGCGGAGAAAAATGATCTGCGCATGATTAAAACACGCTCTGGCCATGAATTATCGTTCAATGATAAAAGCGGTGATGAGAGCATTACGATTAAGACGAAAAAGGGCCAAATTATTGAATTGAAGGATAAAGATGATAGTATTTCGATCGCGGATTCAAGTGGGAATAACAAGATTTTGATCAAAGGCGGATCTGCGAATGAAATTTCGGTTGTCAGCCAAACTTCGAAGATCACCTTGAACGCCAAAGGCGAGGTCAGTATGGAGAGCACGAAGGAAATCAAAATCAAATCCACCCAAATTAGCATAGAAGCTTCTGCCACGATGGCTCTGAAGGCTGGGGCAACACTGGATCTGAAGTCCGACGGCATCATTAATATTAAAGGCAGTATGGTCAAAATCAATTAACGAGAGGAGCGTGGCGAGGTGTCGGAGGCATTTTTGGGACGAGGCTGGAAATTCCCCATTCAGGTCGATCCTGCAACAGGTCGAATCCGCATGTCTGAGTATGAGGAAGACATCGCCGAAGCGATCCGCGTTATTCTGGGGACCACACAAGGGGAGCGGGTTATGCGCCCGAGTTTTGGATGCGGAGTTCAGGAATTTATTTTCGGATTAACGGACGATACAACGCTTCATTTGCTTCAAAGCAATATTCAAGAAGCCATTCGGAACTGGGAACCTAGGGTTCACGAAGTTGATGTACAAGCCATTCCGGAAGCAGATGACCCTGCTAAGGTGATGATTCATATTTCTTATTTGGTACGTACGACGAATAACTTATTTAACCAAGTCTATCCGTTTTATTTATTTGAAGGATCGAAATAGAGAGAGGCTGGCTGCGGAAGCGATGACGACACGTACAGAGAGGAGGTGGAGCTGTGCAACCTCCCAAAATTGATTCTAGAGATTTACTCGATTTGATCGCGCAAATGAAGGAAATGGCACCATACTATACGCCCGAGTGGCGGTTTACGCCTGACAATCCGGACCCGGGTTCTGCGTTGTTCTTGATGTTTGCTGATATGTTTCATGACAATATCAAACGGTTGAACCGAGTGCCCACGAAAAATTTGATATCGTTCCTCAATATGTTCGATGTTACGCTGCTTCCGGCACGTCCTGCCCGAAGTTACTTGACGTTTGCGCTGAACGAGGGTACGAAGGAATCCGTGTTCATCTCGGCAGGCACACAAGTTGCCGCTGCAGCAGAGGAAGGCAGCATCCTGTATGAGACCGCTCGTAGCGCGTTATTGACTCCTGCGCTGCTTACGGATGTGTACATGACGAGCCGGAAACAGGATATGATTATTCGTGTATCCGATGAGTTCGTCACGGCATCCCGGCAAGGATACGCAGCGCCGACGGCGCTTTTCCGTTTGCAGGATGGCGACAATTTACAGGAGCATGCCATTTATTTGGAGCACAGCTCTCTTTTCACCGTGTATAATACGGCACGTATCGAAATCGAATTCCGTAACTCGAAGCGGCGTTTTGATGAACTTTCGATGTCCAGCCAACTAGCGGATCCCGAGCTAACCGAGTGGCTGTATGCCACAGAGGAAGGCTGGAGGGCTTTTGACCACGTAGAGGCTAGAGGTAATAGGGTTATTTTATTGAAAGCAGTCGCGGGTGAGATAGCACTCCAAGCAGTGAACGGGGCATCCGGACGCTGGATACAATGCCGTTTAATGCCGCTCGTAAGCGGAGGTAAAACGCTGGCTGACAGCAGGATGTCCATGGACCATATTTCATTTAAAACCGATTATGTCGATACACTGGAAACAGGTGGCGTTCGGCCTGATCAGATGTTTTACAATGATATTGGCGCGGACCCATCGGGGTTTTATCCGTTTGGTGATCAGTTTGCACTTTATGGTTCTTTTTACATCGGAAGTCAGGAAGTATTTTCGAAAAAAGACGGCGATATTAAGCTGGGCTTTGGGCTGCAAGCGATTCAGAATCGGTTTCAGCCGGAGCTGACGGAACAAGTCGATTGGAAAATGGTGATGAAAAAATCCAAGTTCGATAAGCCGCCAGTTACTCACGTCACCGTTCTGGAGGTTGCTTGGGAGTATTGGAATGGAGCAACTTGGTTACGGCTGGATGTGGGGAAGGAAGCAGAGAAGCTGTTTTATTATCCGCAGGAGCAGAAGGTACGCAAAGAAATTCACTTTCGCTGTCCGGATGATCTAGAAGCGACATATGTGAACGGCAACGAAAACCGCTGGATCCGAGCGAGGATTTTACATATTGAGAATGCATATGTGGCACAAGCGATCTATCTTTCACCTTGGGTGGATGATGTATCCTTAACCTATCAGTATGAAGATCGTCTGTATCCAGCCGAACGTTGCTTAGCTCTGAATAATACGGTGTTTGAGGATCGGACTCGGCATAGCCGTCAGTTGGAGGGCGGATTTGAGCTCTTTCAACCATTGGAGGGCCGTCATCCTGCCTTGCATCTTTCTTTTGATACACCGCCTGTAAAAGGCCCGATAGCGATGTTCGTCTCAGTGAAACAACAGCGGTTCTCGGAGCAGGACATGCCATTACTAGAATGGGAGTATTTGCGAGCTAGTTTGATGCCGGGAAGTCTTCCCGAATGGGCTGCACTCAAAGTTATTGATGATACGAACGGTTTGACCCAGAGCGGTACCGTGCAATTCGTAGGTCCATCTGATTTTACTGGAGCGTCATTGTTTGGCAAAGAAGGCTACTGGATTCGTGCTGTTAATCGTGATGATAAATATGATGATAGTTCCGGTCGGATACAAATTCCTACCATTCAGGGTCTGTACATGAATACGGTTCAAGTGCTTCAGCAGGAGACGATTATCGGGGAAATTCCCGATTCCAAAGGGCTTGAAGAAACGGAATACCAGCTCAGCAGAAGCGGGATTGTCTCCGAAGAGGTATGGGTGGATGAGACGGAGTTTGTGACAGAAGAGGAAATCGCTGAGTACGAACGTACGGGAGTGCCTCTTATGGAAATAAGTCGAGATTCCGAAGGAAACTTACTTCAACTTTGGGTTCGTTGGACAGCGGTTCGCCAGATGGCGGATTCCGGCAACCGGGATCGTCATTATATGATCGATCGTACGTTTGGACGCATTCGTGTAGGCGATGGTATCCATGGCATGCGACCGCCAAAGGGTGGGCTGGAGCAGCTGAAGGTAACTTACCAAGTTACGTCCGGACAAATCGGAAACGTAGGGGCTCGGCAAATTAACCAGATGCAGGACTCTATTGCGTTTGTCGGTGAGGTTTTTAACCCAGAACCAGCGTCAGGCGGCTGCCAAGCTGAAAAGCTGGAGTCGGCCTTGCAGCGCGGTCCAGAATTGCTGAAGCATCGGGACCGGGCAGTATCGTCCAAAGATTACGAGTGGCTGGCGCGTGAGGCTTATCCGAACATTGCCAAAGTCACTTGCATCCCGAATCGGAACGCCTATATGCACAAAGAAATCGGGGCTATGACTTTAGTGGTACTGCCAAAAGAAGGGCAGAAGGGAAGCTCCGCGTTTCCAGAGCTGAAGAAGCAGGTGGAGAGGTATATTCTACAACGGGCTTCCAGCCTGGTTGCTTTCCCGGAACGATTGCAAGTGATTGAGCCGGTCTATATGGAAATTTCCGTTTCGGCGATCGTGGCCGTTGAGGGAATGGAGGCTGTAGTAGCTACCGAAATTCAGGCGATTGAGAAGCTGAACCGTTTCCTCGATCCGCTAACCGGCAATTTCGACGGCAAAGGCTGGCAAATCGGCCAGCAAATCCACCCCTCCGTGTTCTACGCGTTGTTGAAATCAATTCGAGTGATCAGTCATGTAGAGAAGCTTTACATGACCGTATACAAGATTGAGGACGGCGAGCGTACGGAACTTGACGTGAACCGCCTTCCGGCGCTCCCGCACGGGATCATTGTGAGCGGTAAGCACAAGGTTGTTGTGAACGCGTTGTAGTGAGGAGAGACTCCGTACCCTTACTCCCACCAGCATCAAGTGAGTTAGTCTTGTTGATGAGGGGTTTTCGGCAAATAAGAGTCTTTAAAGACTGCTATTTTTGTTTTTAACCTAGATTTGCTGTAATAGAAGCCTCTAGAGACTCTTATTTCAGCAATATCATATAAAAAGATGGGATTTAACAGAAATAAGGGTCCTTAGAGACTGCTAATCAGTAGCTCCAACGGAAAATAGCGATAATAGGAGCCTTTAGAGACTTCTATTTGGTGGGGGTTAGTAATAATCGAAGGAGGTGAGCACAAGTGCTGCCAATACCTAATTTGGATGATCGTATGTTTGAACAGATGGTGCTGGAGGCTCGGAAGTCGATACCGAAGCTTTTTCCGGAGTGGACGGATGAGAATGAACATGACCCGGGGATTACGCTGCTGGAATTGATGTCATGGATGACGGAGATGCAGCAGTATTACTTAAACCGGGTGACGGAGCGCAGTGAGCGGAAGTTTCTGAAACTGCTTGGGATTAGCCCTCGTGAAGCTGTATCCGCGGTTTGTGAGGTGGCGTTTGCTGGATTACAGCAGCAGCTTGTGCTCCCCAAGGGGACACCGCTACAAGCGATGGACCAGCTGTTCGAGACACTAGACACGGTGAATCTTGTACCTTCCGAGCTTGAAAAAGTGCTGGTCCGTACGGAAACGGCGGCTGGTGATTTTACATCCAATAATCATGCTAAGATTGCTTATTATGCTTTTGGACCTGAAGCGCGTAAGGGCGCGCATTTGTATCTCGGTTTCGATAGAGCGCTGCCTGAGCAAACGGAGATATCAATCTTTTTTAAGTTATTTGACCGCTATCCGGTAACCGTGGGTAACCGTGAAGATGGGACAACGCCGATGATTTCTTCTGCAAAGGTGGCTTGGACGTTCGCGGGGGCTGAGCAGCAGAGGCAAAGCGAAAGCTGGCTGCCGATCGAGCAGATAAGCGACTCAACGGTTCATCTGTCGCAGAGCGGCGAGCTCCGTTTTCGGATCACGTCGGAGATGAAGCCGATTGCTCTTTACCCTGCGGATGATCGCAGCCGGTTCTGGATTTGCTGTACACTCGAGGAGGACGGCTATGAGCTGTCTCCGAAGATTGAGAAGGTTAGCCTCAATGCGGTGAAAGCGGCTGAGCAGGAAACCTTCAGCGAAGTTACTGCTTTCAACAGCTCTGGAGAGCCTGATCAGAGCTTCGAGGTAAGCTCGTACCTCGCTTACAACGGCTTGCACACTGTGCAGGTGCAGGACGAGCAAGGGCACTGGCGCGACTGGCACATCGTCGCGGAGCTTGAGGATTGCGAGCCGGATGATCTCTGCTGCCAGCTGCAGCAGGACTCGGCTCTTCGCATCACCCGTCTGCGCTTTGGCGACGGGGTGAACGGGAGTATCCCGCCTCAGGGTCCGCAGCGGGTACGGCTCATTGCCTATACGGCCGAGTTCGACTATGGCCGTTTTGTCGGGGGCAGCAGAGGTCTGCCCGGGCAGACCTTTGAAATCAGCCGTGGCCGGATGTATAAGCCCAGCAGCATGCTGCTGCAGGTTGGCTATCGGCCACGTGGAGAGACTGACGTCGTTTGGGACGACTGGCAGTCCGTGGATGACTTCGATAATTCGAAGTCCACGGACAGGCATTACGTCTACGACGCTGCGGCAGGGACGATCCGCTTCGGCAATAACGAAGCGGGTCTCACTCCGCCCAAGTCCGTGGAACCGAACATTCGGTTCCTGGCGCTGCAAGCGGGCGGGGGTGTGCGAGGCAACGTGAAGGATGGCCTCGTGACCGGCTTCACGAATACCAAAGGCGTGCGTGTGACGAATCCGTTCCCGGCGCGAGGCGGCCTCGAAGCGGAGACGCTCACGCAGGCGAAGCTTCGCGTGCGGCGTGAGCTCGACACGCCGACGCGGGCCGTGACTGGCGAGGACTACGAGGCGATCACGAAGGCGACGCCGGGTCTGCGTGTCGCGCGTGTGAAGGCAATCCCGTTATACAAGCTAGGCATGCGGGATTATCCGAAGGTCAAAGCGCCCGCTCAGATGACCGTCGTGGTCGTGCCTTACAGCGAGAGCGATAAGCCGAAAGCAGGCAAGGGTTTCTTGCAAACGATCAAGCAGCATCTAGATCGGCATCGTCTTTTGACCACAGAACTACATGTAATTCCCGCCGAATATATTAAAATAACGGTTCACGCTGTTGTGGTGATGGAGCCCAAGCACAAAGATGAACAGCGCCGAATTATGCAAGAGCTCAGACTATTACTACAGCCGATGGATCATGGGCAAGGCTCGGAAGGCTGGCGTTTTGGCCGGACTGTCTATAAAGGCGATATTTATGGCGTTATTTCACGGATTAAAGGGGTTGTCTATGTGCAGGACATTTGGATAGATGCCGAGGGCACAGGCTTCCACAAGGATGGCGCTGGCGACATTCATATTCCGCCTTATGCCTTGGTCTATTCCGGTGATCATGAAGTGGAAACCATTAGCCAGACGGATTTATAATCCTTATTTAGGAAAAGAGGTGTCGAACGATGCAGGATGGACAAACGTTTTTCTCACTTAACAAACCGCTTGACTGGGAACAGGGATATGAAGCCAATATTCATATGCAGAGCGAAGGATTTTCGATTCAACAGACGGAAAAATACAGCATTCATCGCATCGTTCGCACAGATGAGTTGGAAGGCATTCATCCTATTCAAGAGATAACGGTTGGGCCAGGTCGGAAGCTATTTTTGCTAGACGAGGCTTCGAATGTATGGATTTATGATGATGAAAGTCGTCATCGGGAGTCGTTATTTCGCCAGGGTCATCAGTTGTTTAGCCAACAAGCGATGCTGGCTTCTATGTCAGATCTTTTGGTGATAGCAGATGCCCACGTTGAAAGCGAGAGAAGACTTGCGGTTTATTCGATTTCCAATGGACAGACCATGTGGGCTATCCATGATTGGGAGGGGCTTGAATTATTCCCTCTCGCGGTTAATACGAGATTAACAACGGCGAATTGTCTTTACGTGGCGGTCCCTTTGGACATTGCGATTGGTATGAATGGAAGTCCCGAAGTCCCTAAGGGCGGCCGGATTGGCATTATACAGTGGAACGCGGCAGGCGAAGTGGTACATGTGTATGAGCATGAAATACACCGTCTGGAAGAAGCGGCTGAAATTACTGCACTTCGAGGGCGTTATTACACCGCTGCTGCGGGTGGTACATTAGTTCTATTGGATGCACTGCTCAGAACGGTAACGGTATTCCATGAAGATGGTAGGGAGCCGTTTCATTTTAAGCTGGAGCAGGAAGGGCGCTTTGCCGGTATTTCCATTGATACGAATCATAATATCTATATAGGGGACAGCGGATACGCACAGCAAGAAGGAGTAACGGAGCGGTTTATTCTAAAGTTTCGCGGAAATGGTGAGCAGTTTGATAAAGTGACTAGCTTTCGAGGGCGAACGGATAAATTGCTGCACGATGGGCGCAACCGGTTGTATGTCTTTGATCGGATAAGTGGTCAGATTAGCCTGCTTGATCTTCGTGCACGTACGATGCTGCTGGAGGGGACTCAGCTTCCGGAGGCCATCTATTTCTCGGCTGAGCTGGATACAACAGAGACGGAGACACAGTGGCATAAGATTCGTTTAGATGCCGATATTCCGGAGGAAACGCAGGTTCGTTTTTCCTATTTTACATCAGATGAAAGTGAAGGATTCATTGATGGCGAATACGTAAATTATACGGGCTATTTGACGGATCCAGGCATTTCGATTCGAGATAAGCTGGCTGCGACGCGTGACTTATGGTCGGAGTCCATTCTGAATCCGAAGGATGCTCTTCTGATGAATGCCAGAGGCCGTTATCTATGGTTCAAAATCGAGCTGGTAGGCAGCGAGCAAAAATCACCTTACATCCGAAAGCTTCGGGTCTACTTCCCGAGAACGTCACTGATTGCCTATTTGCCGCCGATTTACCAACAGGACGAGGATCATAGCCCTTTTCTGGAAAGATTTCTAGCGATGTTCAGCACGTTCTTTGACGATATGGAGGATAAAATAGACCGTATTTCCTCTCATTTCGATCCGGATGCGGTATCCGGCACTTATCTGGAATGGTTAGGTCGCTGGCTGGCTATCACGGATCATGAGGCATGGGGCGAGACGAAGCTAAGATTGCTGATCAAACAGGCCCCTGAGCTTTACAAATTGCGGGGAACTCGCGAGGGCTTGATGAACATGCTTAAGATTTACACAGGGTCTGAACCGTTTTTGCTGGAATATTTTCAGTTTAAACAAATGCAGGAGACGTCGGAGCTGCGCCAGCTTTTTGCCCAGTTATATGGGGATAATCCTTATTGCTTCTGCATCATGTTGAAGCCTGAATTCGTACAGACAGATGCACAACGGCTAACGATCGAGCAAATCATCGAAGACCAAAAACCAGCCTATACCGAAGGCAAATTAATTGTTCTACAACCGTGGATGTACGCGGACATGCATACCTATCTGGGCATAAATACTTACTTATCAGAGCCAACCTTGTTAACACTCGATCAGCGTTCGTCGATGCCTTACAATACGGTTCTGATTGACGTAGATCGCGATAAACGAATGGACATACATACGCGCTTGGAATTGGATTCCGAAATCGAATAAATGAAATGAGCCTTGGAAGGTGAGGGGATACTTATGAAAAAAACACGCTATTACCCGTTCGAGCGCAATCGGTATTTCTATGGAAAGCTGCTGACGGTAAGGGATTTCGAGTCTGAGCAAAAGTATTTCAACGATAAGCGCAGGATGATGAACCGCTTGCTGCATGGTTCTGGCGTACTTACAGGTCTGCAGGTTGTCGCGGTCGATGAAAAGTCCGTTTCTGTAGAGATGGGAGCTGCGATTGACGCACTTGGCCGGGAAATTGTCGTGCCTTCTCCAATGACATTGAAGCTATCGATGATGGACGGTTTCAGCAATAACCAGTATGCCAAGAACGTATACCTATGTATTGCCTATGACGAAAAGGAAAAAGAACCCGTTCACGCGGTGGCTAATTCTTCTGTTCGTTCTGACGAAATTAATGACTATAATCGCGTTTTGGAAAGCTACCGCCTGTTTATCCGAGAAGATGCACCTGATCCAGCGTCATTGCCTTTGGCAAATCTGTCCGATCAGACGGTCGTACTTTATCAAGATTCTGGGGTGCGCGTGCTTCAAACAACACCTCGTTATGTGAATCCAGGTCAACTTTTCGAAATGAAGCTGCGCTTCGAGAAGACTCTTAATGCTGGCAGACTGTCCTTTCAATATGAGCTGGCTGCTGAGCGCGTAGAGGCGATTGATGGAACAACGATTGTGTTCCAAGAGCCGCAGGATGGGCAAGAGAGCGAATATGAAATGAAGGTGCTTTTACGAGCGGATAGTACAGCTTCCGTGAAGGGCACGATTGGTGTGCAGGTGAGCACGGCTGTTTTGAAGCTGGATGACAGGCAGTTGGAGCTGCAAACTCAAGCTATTGGCGAAGTGCAGATTATTGGCGAGGCCGTGCGGGAACGGTTGATGTCGGATTTCGTGAAACAATCGTTGGAGGCTTCTTTAGAAGCTCCTACCGAGCCTTGTATTTATTTGGCTAAAATATGCCTTGTTCAAGTGGGACCAACCTATGTTATTGAAAGTGTCGAGCAAGTGCCATTTGGCGAATACGTGTACAATTCCTCGGTTATGTACAGGCTTGCTCAAGCGAACGAGTACCGCGAGGAAACATCCGGTCAGTTCGTAACGAAGTCCAAAGTGAAAACCTTGGCGCCAGGACAGCCTCCGGAATTCAAGGTTAACTTCAATAAAGCGATTAGCGAGCTTTCATTTGATTTAAGCATTCCAGCAGGCGGCGGCAGCGGCATTGCGGGTATGCTGAGCGGTGTCGTGGACATTCCGATAGAGCCTTTCACGAAGATTGCTGTGTCCCCATTCGGGAGAGCGACCAAAAGCTTCTTCTCCGGCGAAATCGCACATGGACTTGGCGAGGGCAACGTGCTGATCATCACTAGCTTGGAAGAGAGCAGTGGTGAAGCTTTCTCCGAAATGCTATCCAGCGGTGACCGCGTATACGGCGGAGCCTCCGATGTGTTCAAAGGCAGCGAGTTTGAACCCGATGCACCTGAAGTGAAGATTGGCACGATTGCCTATCCACAAAAAGGCACGTTCCGCATTGGTGTGAAGGTACAGCAAACTTCTGAGCCGGGGAATGTACGTGTACGTTGGTGGGCGTATAGCGCTGAAATGGCAAGTACTGCGAGAAGCGGCGCAAACAGTGGAGTCGATTCACTAGACGAAGCGCTTTCCGCGATGAGAGAAGCGGCCTCTGCGGGCAGCGGGGCTGAGTAGTTCTAGTGTACTCTCTCCTATAGGACAAAGGATGAGTTTTTCGTAATATGAACGATTCGGTCGGCTAAAAGGATCCACAAAAAAACACGCCCAGTGGGGCGTGTTTTTTTGTGTTTGGTGGAGTCTCTGTAGGAAGCGAAACCCGGAGTTTTCCAAAAGCTTAAGATCAATACGCTTAGTTACGCCGCAGTTCTTCTTTTACATATTGCATTAAAAGATTTTTTGATGACGAAGGATACTCAGTGTTACGTAATTGCAGCAGGCCGACCGGGATGGATGAATCCTTCAGTTCGACGTGTATTCCCACGATATTAGGGGGTAACGCCGTGGAACCGAGAACGGCTCCTACGGAAGGAATTCGCTGAACGAACCCGGGAATAGCCGAGATTTGGCTCACTGTATATAGAAAAGGAGTTTCGGTGTAATGGGAATATTGCTTAGATAACCTCAGATAATACAAGCAGGTATTTCCCCCAACGATCATCGGATAGTTAAGTAGTTCTTCAAAGGGGATTATTCCGTTTCTTTCGGCCAAGGGATGGTTGTTCGCTACAATAAAGGAGATATTTTCGCTATATAACGGTTCGAAGTGAAAAGAAGAAAGATCGGCAGGCTCTCCACATATGGCAAAGTCCAATTGATTCTGGAGTACCGCGCGTGACAGGGAGTCGGTGTTTCCATTGACAAAGTGACACGATACTTTTGGTTTATGTTCCCAGAATCGTCGCAGAGAGTTGGGTAGCACATGCTCAATCAACGATTCTAGCCCTCCGACGCGCAGGGAGCCGATCTCCTCTCTTTGCAAAGCTTTCGCCTGCTCAGTTACATGGTTCCAGTGTTGAATGAGCTTCTCAATTTCCGCGGCAAAAATTTGTCCAGAAGCCGTTAACTCTGCATCCCATCCTCGCTTGAATAGCTGGATGCCCAATTCCCTCTCCAGCCGCTGGACTTGATTTGTAATCGTAGACTGAGCGTAATTCAATTTCACTGCCGCTTTGGTGAAATTTCCTTCTTGAATAATGGTTTGAAACGTAGTTAGCTCCTTTAAGTCCATGGCACATCTCTCCATCGAATAAATTGAATTAAAATATGATTTTATTCAATTATACAAATAAAGAAGTGGGAAGTACAATTAGGGTATCTTGCTGAAGGAGTGATATTAAAATGCCATTCATCAGAGTAAGCTATATGGAAAATCAATATGGGACACAGCAACTGCCCTTCATAAGCCAAGCGATTATGAGAGCTCTAATCCAGCATTTCAATGTGCCGGAAGACGATTACTTTCAAGTGTTCCACTCGCACAAAGCAAGCGAGTTTTATTATAGTCGGAATTACTTAAACATAGAGCGAAGTGACAGGCTGCTCTATATTCAAATCACGCTCAAATCCGGAAGAAGCACCGAGCAGAAAATAAGCTTTTACGGAAAGTTAGCCGAACTATTATCAAATACACTTAACATGAGGAAAGAAGACGTATTCGTCGTGCTGGTCGACACGGAATTCGAGGACTGGACATTCGGTAACGGCGCTGCGCAAATGATCGAACGTCCGGACAACAAGGGAGAGGCATAAGAATGAAGCATCGAAAAATTGTATCAAACGCTCGTGACTCGTTTGGGGATATTGCCCCTACTTTCGTGCGCTATTCGGAAGAAGTACTCTTCGAGGACGTTTGGAGAAGAGAACAATTATCGCTTCGGGAACGTAGTCTCCTTACGATATCAGTGCTAGTCACCGGAGGACTTACAGGGCAGCTTCCTTATCATCTTCGCTTAGCAAAAGAGAACGGTTTGACCGAAGAAGAACTGATCGAAGCCTTGACCCATCTCGCGTTTTACGCCGGATGGCCGCGCGCCGCATCTGCGATTCAAGTTGCGAAGGATGTATTCGAGGAGAACTCATAAAGACGGGATAAGGGGTGTGTAACTAACCACTGCGGGAGCTCGCATCACTGGCAGTGATGCGTCAGGAGTTCAGCCCTCGCGGACTGAAGAATGTAACAAGTGAGCTATCACTATAAAATAACTTCTAATACAAAATAGAACTCTGTAAACGTCAAAAAGCCCCTATCTTTTCAAGTTGGGGGCTATTTGACGTTTACGGAGGAGCATGGTATCATGCCATATTTTTGTATAGTGTGAGACTTGTCAACCTGATCAGGATCCCGTATTAAGTGCTGTGACTTGGCAGCAACGAGCTGACTATCATTGATAGCGTTTGCCTGTATACGGAATGGGCCGATTGTACATCTCCCAAATGTCCACCCATGTAAAGATGAATAACGCCATGGAGCGAGGCCCAGACTATTCGTACAACGGATTCCGTGTCGTACTGGCCAGGAATCAGCCCTTGCTCTTTCGCATTGCTGATCACGGTCAATAATTGCCGCATGGCTGTTACGGTGCCTTGCATGCTCTCCTCGTCCGGTTTGAAATTTCCGAAGGCTCCTCCGAACATCAGCTTATAATAACCGGAGTAACGCTGCCCGAATTGCCAAAAGGTTTCACCTAAATTCAGAAAATACTGTACTGGATTAGCTGCTTGCGGTGTCGCCTCGAATTCGTAAGCTAGAAGTTTACACCCTTCTAGATACAACTGCTGAGCCAAACCCTCTTTATTGACAAACAAGCTATAAATGATTTTTGTCGAGCAATCCATTTTCTGCGCTACTTTACGTACGGTAACGGCTTCCGGGCCCTCTTCTTGCAAGAGCGTTGCCGCAGCATCAACAACGAGCTTACGGAGATTTTCATTGTTTTGCAAACGAGCTTCTTGGTAGGTTTTCAACACACGTGTGTTCGCAGTGGAGGAAATATCTTGGTCGCTCATCATCTTCACCTTCGGTTATCGTGTTTTCGTCAGGAAACAAGGTTTCTGACTCTCTTACCAGAAATTTTATATAGTTGTTAGGTGGTTGTCAATGTGACGTTGGATGTTCAAAGATCATATTGACTTTCTAAAAATGTGTGGTTACAATGAATTCAATTAGAAACACTGTTACCGAGACTGAAGATTCTTAACTTTCTTCGGAATTGGGGAATACTTCTAAGCATTCAGTAACATTGTTTCTTAACTAAAACATCGTATCTAAAAGGAGAATAACACTATGACATTTCAAGGGAAATGGTCGCTCGTCACTGGAGCTTCTTCAGGTATTGGAGAGCAATTCGCGAGACAACTAGCCAAACAAGGCAGCCATTTGGTACTCGTGGCCCGATCGAAGAGCAAGCTTGAGAGCTTGGCATCAGAGCTCAGAATGAATTATGGCATCAATGCCGAGGTTATCGCGATGGATCTTGCGAAAGAGGGCTCGCCCAGAGAGTTATATCGGCAATGTCAACTTTTGAAAGTGGATATCGAACTGCTGATTAACAATGCAGGCTTTGCTACACATGGTTTGTTCGAACAAGTGTCAGGTGAGCGTCAGCATGAAGAAGTGATGCTCAATGTCGCCGCTGTTGTAGATATGACCCACTTGTTCTTGCCGGACATGTTGCGCAAAAGCTCAGGTGCAGTTATCAATGTTGCATCAACCGCCGGATTTCAACCACTTCCCTATATGGCCGTATATGGAGCAACGAAAGCTTTCGTCTTGTCGTTTACTCAAGCGTTATGGTGGGAAAATCGAAACCGCGGAGTGAAATTCTTTGCACTTTGTCCAGGTTCGACGGACACCAGTTTCTTTAATGTCGTAGGAACGGAAGAAGCATCCGTCGGAAAGAAAGATACGCCGGAAAGAGTCGTAGAGGTTGCACTTCGCGCGTTGAAGGAAGGAAAAATATACGTCGTTCCGGGTGTGCAGAATTATATCGGGGCGCAGTTATCGCGATTCATAACACGCAAACAAGGTCTTCGTCTTGTTGGAGGCATGCTTCGTCCACGCGGAGGATCCGGCAATAATAATATTTATAAGAATACAGATAATCAATCTGATCTTGCAGGGAGGACAATTCGATGAAAGCTATACAACTGACAAACGGCTTCGGCTTTGAGGAATTAAACTTAACGGAACTCGACATACCAACGCCAGGCCCCCGTGAGGTGCTGATCCGCATGAAGGCAGCTTCTCTCAATTACCGGGATCTAGTGATCCTCAGCGGATTAATGCCAATTGAAATCAAATTCCCCTTCATTCCATTATCAGACGGAGCGGGAGAAATTGTAGCCGTTGGCCAAGAAGTAACAAGGTTTCAGGTCGGACACCGAGTAGCGGGTAATTTGCAACAGCGATTTTTTGCCGGCAACCCAAGACCGGGGGTATTAGAAGACAGTCTGGGAGGTCCGTTGAACGGAGTAGCGGCTGAATATGTCGTTCTACATGAAGACGGAATTGTCCATATTCCCGATCACCTCACTTGGGAGGAGGCTGCCACCTTGCCGATCGCGGCATTAACCGCATGGAGCATGCTAATCGAATACGGTGGTTTGCAAGCGGGGGATACCGTGCTGCTGCAAGGAACAGGCGGGGTTTCTATCTTCGGGCTTCAATTCGCTCTTATGGTTGGAGCACGAGCGATCATCACATCGAGCAGCAACGACAAGCTGGAACGAGCAAAAGCTCTCGGTGCATGGCAAACGATCAATTATTCGGAAGTTCCCGATTGGGATAAAGCAGTGTTAGAACGGACTGGCGGCGTCGATCATGTTCTAGATGTTGGAGGAGCGGCAACGATGTCCAAATCCATAAATGCGCTTCGCATTGGAGGGACCTTGAGTATGGTCGGATTCTTATCGGGCTTGACGATTCCGGAATATGATGTCACGGGCATCTTGCAGAAAGCCACAACGGTTCGCGGCAGTCAAGTCGGCAACCGGGATCACTTTGAAAAGATGAATCGAGCGATTGCCCATCATCGTTTACATCCCGTCGTCGACCGTGTATTCCCTCTGGATCGAATTAGCGAAGCATTCGCGCTCTTGGCTGAAGGAAAGCAATATTTCGGAAAAATCGTAGTCCAAATTTAAATCTCACTTAAAAGACATAGGAGGCACTCTAATGCCAAATCCACAAGTTCGTTCCGTTAAATCTCCAGAGGGCGTGAATCGCCCTAAACGCTCACCACGTAAAGTGCGCAGTTTGGGGCTATCGCTGCTTGCTGTGCTCATTCTTGGAGTCATCGTTTTCTTACTAGTTCCTTCACCTATCGAACCGGTAAAATGGCTGGCACCGACGGCTCCCTCTTTTCAGGAAGCGGGCCCTTGGAAACAGAACAACAAACTCAGCTCTGCTCAGCTTGTTACAGATGCCCCACAATTCCCGGAATTCATTACATTCGATAAAAACGGCCAGTTATATACAGGAGATTCGGACGGAAAAATTTACAAGGTTCCTTTCGATGCAGAGGGCAATCCGCAAAAAGCCCAAGTGTTTGCAGACACCAAAGGAACGCCTAATGGACTTAAATTCGATGCCAAAGGCGATTTGATCGTTACGGATATCAAGAGGGGACTGCTGTCTATTAACCCATCGGGGAGCATAGAGGTATTGGCCAATCAAGTAGATGGCAAGCCGATCTATTTAGCTAACGAGCTTGATATTGCCCGGGACGGCTCCATATATTTTTCCGATACCTCGAACTATGGACGTGTGACATTCAGAGAAATTGCCGAGAACAAGCCGCATGGACGCTTGCTGAAGTACGATCCAATGACCAAACAGACGACCGTCCTGTTAGAAGGCCTCTATTTTGCGAACGGGGTTGCCTTGTCTGCGGATGAAGATTTCGTGCTTGTGGCGGAATCGTATCATTATCAGTTGACCAGATACTGGCTCAAGGGTCCAAAGAAGGGGACATCTGATATTTTTGCGGACAATCTCGCAGGCTTTCCAGATAACATTACGCGTGATGAACAGGGTCATTTCTGGGTCGGGATCTTTACGACTCGCCTTTCTTTTGCAGATCAGATGCATCGCAGCCCGTGGTTGGCTGGTATCATGGCCAAAGTACCAGAGTCGCTGCTTAGCGGCGCAAGTGCACCAGCGAAGCATGGGCTTGCTGCGGAGTTCGGCCCGCAAGGGGAACTTATCGGAAGCTGGCATGATCCGGAAGGCTCATTGTTTGGCGTAACTACGGCTGCAAGCCATAACGGATATTTATATATAGGAACGGCACCTGGAGGCAGTAGAGGCGTTCATCGCGTGCTTTTAACAAAATAATGTTGGAATCCGGGAGGGAACGAATCATTTTACATACTTAGCTGCAAATTTAGTGATTAATAGGGATGGCAGAAATAAAGCTATTATAAAAATAAGCAGCAATACATTAATAAAAGGTGATATCCCTCCATCGAAAAAGAAAGTATATGCCCACTTAAAACCGGTGAACAACAGAAAATATGTGAATAAAAAGAAAATGGTTAATAGGATTTTCCTCATGTTTCTTAAGACCACCCTTTTGTTTGCTGCTTAATTCAAAGCTGTTCCATTTGATAATCAACGGTATTTTCATTTAAGTACATTTCAATTTTTTCGGGCTGGGTATCTAAAGTAATTATGAAAAGTGACTCATTTTTCAAGTACTGCTCGTCAGCGGCCATTTTATCTTTTAAATAGATAGAAAGAGTCCCATCTTTCTCATCAAATTTAATTGTTCTGTAGTCGTAGCTAAGGTCTTTTTTGGAGTAAATAAGGTAACGAATCTTCTCTGTTTGATCCTTATTTTCATTCATTTTTCTCAAATAAATACCATTTTCTTTTGATTTTGATTGCACCTATGTTCGTAGATTTGTATCAAGATCAGAACGTTCAATGTTCTTGGGAGTTATTTGTTCATCTGAACATCCAATCAATAGAAAGAAACAAATGAAGCAGAATATTCTGATCAAAATAGTCATTGTTTCTCCCGTATGTTAGTCATAACTTAACAGTTTTTGCTTTGTGTTCTAGCATATTGTTATACCCAGAATTTGTCAATTAAATCAAGTGGACCCATGCGCAGTTGCATGGGTCCACTTGATTTTGTCGTTTAGTTATAACTACTTGATAAAGCAGCTGCCTCAGACTCCTTCAAGACCACAACCTTCTTTTGCTTCTTTTTGCCAAATGAAAAATAGTAAATCGCTAGAATAACCAGTTGCAATGCGGCTATAACTAAGCAGATATTGCTAAAAATAAAGCCAGATAAATAGCTGTAAAAGGGGTTCCAGTTTGGAATGCTTTGTGATCCAAGATCAACGATTTTACTGTATATGCCGATCGCGATCCCTTGCGAAATGAAATTGACCATTGCCAGCATGCCCATCCCGACACCAACCTGTTCCTTTGGCAAAGTTCTTGAAACTGAGTTGGATAACGCAATGACAATGAAAGATTGCCCGACGTTGCCGAGAACCAGAAAAACAGCAATGAGAAAGGGAGAACCTCCGGTAAAAGTGGAGAGTAACATAAAACAAGCTAGCAGTAAGCTTGAAGCCACATAAACGACAAATGAGTTGCCTTTTACATCCGCGAGTTTACCGCCTCTACGACCAAATACAGCCGAAGCGACTGCTGCAGGAACCATCGCGAAGCCGATCCAAACGGAAGGTAACTTCTGAATATCTGCTAATAGAAGCGGGCTAAGTACATAGAGTGAGCAGCAAGTACCGCTGATGAGGAATGAAATAGTCAGTCCGAGTGTGTACTTTTTATTTCGAAAGAGTTTTGGGGCAATAAAGGGCTCCCCAGCCGTGCAAATTCGAGCAATGAATAACCCTAAAGCGAGTAAGCCACCTAACAAAAGCCAGATTCCCTTCGTAACACTCAGCAGAAATAAGGCTATTGTGATGGCCAACAGACTGCCACCAATCCAGTCAAATTTCCCTGTTGTCCCAGGCTGTTCATTTCCTAAATACTTGCGGTAAAAAGGGAGGTTAGCCAAAATAAGCAAAGGTACAGCGAATAACCAGCGCCAGTGTACCGTGCTAACGATTAAAGCAGCGACAACAGGCCCAAGTGCATTACCGAAAGCTAAACCTACTGCGGTCATGCCAAGAGCTGCGCCTCTTCGCTCTGGAGCGAAATAACGTAAGGGTATGATCATCGCAATCGCGGGAATAACCGCAGCTCCGGATGCTTGCAGACATCTGCCGACTAGCGCCATCCCGAATGTTTGTGAAGTCAGCCCGATAAGAGAACCGGCCGTAAATAATAGGAGTCCGAAGGTTACTAAATTTTTCAGCTTATAGCGGTCTGCCAGCTTTCCGTAGGTGACTGCGCCAATGGCGTAGATCAGAATGTAGGCAGAAGAGAGCCAGCTGACCTGGGCAATTGTAAGGGAGAAGTCTTCACTAATCTTGGGCAAGACGATGTTGAACATGATGCCGCTCATCATGGATATAGTCAGGGTGAACATCAAAATACGCATTAATTTGTCGCCGGCTTGCTGCAGTTCTTGGGTTTGGGTAGTCATACGTTACCACATCCTTCTTTAAAATTTGACTGTCAGTACTGACTGACATACGATCTATAAAAAAACTAGGGTTGTAAGGCCCTAGCAAAAATCTTTACGCTCTCTTGAATAAATGGCTCCAACGAAATGGTTGAATAATTTTTATGGCTATCGAGATCGTTCATGAACGCCCCGAAATTCATCATCATAAAGGAGAAGGCGTGCATCTCCGGATACGTGGGAATCATTTTGCCTTTCTCAGACATCTCGATGAAATAATTCGTTAAAATTTCCAGCAATTGCAGAGGATGCTTATGTGTACGCTCGCGGAATCCGGGCAGTTGGCCTTCTTCTTTGAGACTGATCTGGATCAATTTGCGATTACGGTTCATAATCTCATGATAGGTTTTACTGACCAGAAGCAGATCCTTCTCCAGATCCCACACGAGCTTTTCACTAAACAGCTTCTTCATCTCTTCGGCATAATGATAGCGGTCAAATGCGGCTTCGAGAAGCTTCTGCTTACTGCCGAATTGGCGAAACAATGTCTTCTCACTAAGACCTGCTTCCGTGGCAATTTCAAGGGTGGTTACCCCATTGTAGCCTTTAGCTGCTATCAAATTGAGCGCCGCCAAGAGAAGTCTATCGCTGCTTCCCAGCTTGCTGCTGTCCATGTTATTATCCCTCTTCCGAAAAGATGTCAGTACTCACTGACATTATAATATGCTGGATATGGAATAAAGTCAATGTAGATATATCCTACTTTTTAAAAATTTTCCGGCCTTTTTAGCCAAAAAAACTAATGATCAAAATGCCGATCAAGATAAGAATCGAGCAAATAATTCGTAGTGTGCCTTGCTTTTCTTTAAGCACAACAATGCCCAGAATCGTAGCAAAGACAGTGCCAATCTCACGAATTGGTGAGATATGGCCAACAGGAGCATATTTCATGGCGATCAAAAATAACAAATAAGATCCGGGGTTGAGGATCGCACCCAGTAAAATGATCTTGGCGTTAAGCTTCCATTCGACGCGAAGTTGTTTAGAAGCCAGTACAATGGGCGTCAGTGCAGCCATGAACCCGATATTCGTAACCTCCAATAAAGTGATAGCTGAGACATGCTGAAGGTTGATGCGATCAACAAAAACGTAACATGTCGTACATAGGCCGACACTAAGGGCCATAAGGAATGGCTTAACCGTTCCGGCGGATGCTTGTTTACGGGTGAAAATACCGCTAAGCCAAATGAAACCAAAGACCATGCAGAGCAGACCTATCCAACCGTATATCGATAAGGATTCACGAAGGAACAAGACGCTGCCAATGGGAATGAAGAGCGTGCTGGTGCCTCGCATAATCGGATATACCTGGGAGAGGTCGCCCATATTGTAGGTGCGTGCCAACAACAGGGAGTAGACGCTTTGCAAACACGCAGATAAAAGTAAGAATCCGTAGGCTTGTAGGGATAAAGGGGTAAGCCAGAGTTCTCTGATTAAATATGGAAGAAGTCCGATTGTGGTTACCATCATGATGGACCATAGAAAGACGCTTTTATTCTGGCTTCTTTTGGTGAATAAGCTCCAGACCGCGTGCGTAAGACCTGAAGCTACGACTAGTAAAATTGAAACGATAAACAAGCGATCATCTCCAAACCTTGAGAGAAGTTAAACGTTGGGGTTGTGTTCGGGTTGATCCATGATTACCGTGCCGTCAGCCAGTCGCAGCCAGGATTCGAAAGAACGCTCGCCTTCGCGGAGTCGAATCATCCTGGCACCACGAGGGAAGCCGTCTTTGCCATAGGTATTGTAACCTGTTGCTCTTCCGTAGCAGAGACGTACTCCGTGAAGCTCGCCCCAATAATCGTTGACGTGGTCGTGGCCGCAGAAAGTTCCGATGACATCGCCCATTTCTACCATGGCAGTAAATAGTCCTGAGTTAACGGGGGAGCAGCAGACGTTCTCAAACTTGTCGCCGTAGCAAGTCTCATTGTCCCAAACTTGTTTATACTCCTGAAGCGGGATGTGAAAGAAAGCCAAGGCAGGGTATGCCTGCGATCCGATACTCGATTGGAGCTTTCGCGATTCCTCTCTGTACCAGTCGATCTGATTGCTGCGAATCCAATCATAACCTTGGATATGCGGCAGCACAGAGCGATCCCCGGAATCAAAGAAGTACAAAGCGGCAGCGGTCTGACCATTGGGACCGGAAATGGACAATGTATAGTTGCCAACACCGTTAATTTCTTCTGGTCCACGCTGGGTAACTGTATGGGAATGCTCCAGCACTGTTTTCATGAGCTCATCTCTAGTGATGGTAGTTTCTGTATCGTGGTTACCGAACACAACAGCCCATGGAATACCACGAGATTCGGCCGTGTGAACGGCATCGCGAAACGCTTGGTGCGGATGCTTGCAAACAGATTCACCGGATGCCCCGTACCCTGTGTAAATGACGTCGCCCGTAAATACAACAAGGTCAGGATGCTCAGCGTCTAGCACTTCTTCCATTAGACGACGTGTTTGCTGATCTTCATCCTCACCATTTTCCCAATGTAAATCAGTGAACTGGGCAATCGTAAAAGTGCGATCTTCGCGAAAGGCAAGCTGATGCTGCACAATAAATGTCCCCCTATAAGTTGTATTTTGTAGTAATCATGTTGTTTCTTTATAATATATTGTTGTTTGTTGGCTATTGTATCGCTGGTTTGATATACTGTCAATGAGGAATTTTTTAAATAAAATGAGTGAATGCAAGAATGAAACCGTTTCCGAGAGTATGGATCGTGGGGACGGTTTTTTCTCAAAAAAAAGCGATTAAGCAAAAAATGCCGATATACTGTACGGAGTAACAACCGTATCTTTGTAATCAATAACCATATTAATTGTAAGTAAGAGGAGACTACATCATGTCTGATAAAAAGGTTGAATTACGATGTTTGAATTCTTTGGCTAAAGTAATCGCTCATCATGAACTCGATTCCCGTTATTTCCTTGAACGAGCAACAACATTCAGCAACGAAATTTACTCGTTTCAGGTAGCGTATCGCTCGGAGCAGCTTATTAAAGGCATACGCATCGAAATCGAATCACCACTAGCCGAGTGTATGACGGTACGAAAAGTTGGATTGGCGCCAAGTGAATTAGCATGTTATGGCGATCATGATGATTATATAATCAGTGATCATCCGGGTCTGTATCCCGATCCGTTGATGCCTATGGATGCAAATGGCGAGGTTGCTTTACCTGGGAGCTGGAGCTCTCTATGGATAACGGTGGATCTCAAAAATCAACATCCAGAAGGAGTGTACCCAATTGATGTGATATTGCTATCTACTGATGGCAATCGGATGGGTTCAGAGCGCATCGATTTGCAAGTATTAAGCGGTTCTTTGCCCAAGCAAAGGTTGATTCGAACCGAATGGTTTCATACGGATTGTTTGGCCAATCATTACAATGTGAATGTCTTCAGCGAAGAGCATTGGAGACTTATAGAGCAATATGTTCAAACTGCGGTCAAACAAGGGATCAATATGATTTTAACACCATTATTCACGCCTCCATTGGATACAGAAGTTGGCGGTGAGCGGACTACTGTGCAGTTAGTAGAGGTAGAGCGTGATGAGAATGGGTACCGATTTGATTTTCGCTTACTGGAGAGATGGATAGCACTTGGAGAACGCTGCGGGGTTGAATATTATGAGTTTTCTCATTTATTTACGCAATGGGGGGCACAGTTTGCGCCCAAAATCATGGCTGCGGAAAAGGGGCAGCTGAAGCGAATATTTGGTTGGGAAACAGATGCAACTGGAGAAGAATATGGCCAGTTCCTAGAGGCACTTTTACCTAAATTGGATCAGTTTATCAAAAAGCAGGGCATTCAGGATCGCGTGTTTTTCCACGTTTCGGACGAACCGACCTTGGACAATTTGGAGTCATATCGAGCAGCAAGTAGCCGGTTGAGCCAGTTCCTTCAAGGCTATCCTACGTTCGACGCACTTTCGGACTATGAATTTTACGCACATGGCCTTGTGAACACACCAGTGGTTGCCAACAATCATATTGATTCCTTTATTAGCCGCGGCGTGGATAACCTTTGGACTTATTATTGCTGTGCGCAGTACAAAAAAGTATCAAATCGATTCTTTGTATTTCCTTCGGAGAGAAATCGGATCATTGGATTCCAGTTATATAAATTTGATATACGAGGATTTTTACATTGGGGGTATAACTTCTGGTATTCACAATATGCACGTAAAATGGTGAATCCATTTGTCCAAACGGATGCAGATCGAGCTTTTCCTTCTGGGGATGCCTTCCTTGTATATCCAGGAGAAACGGGACCTATCGAATCCATTCGAATGGTTGTATTTTATGAAGCTTTGCAAGATGTAAGGGCGCTTGAAATGTTAGAAGGTTTGATTGGTCGCGAGAGAACTATTGCCATCATTGAAGAAGATCTTGCTGTGCCATTAACATTCAGCGATTATCCGCATGAACCCGACTGGATTATTAAGAAGCGTGAGCAGATCAATCAACTTATTGCTTCGCTGGCTAAAGGATGAAGCCGATCCGTTGACATCGTAAGCGCCACCTTATAAACTGGATGAAAACAACAGGAAACATCACCATGTGGATATCATCGGTCAATAGCTGATGCTGACGATGCCAGTTTTCCTTACGGAAAACTTTTAGGAGGCCATTATGTCATTAACATACGAAGATCGCAGGATGACCATCCTGAACCATTTGGAGATGGAAGGGAAAGTACAGGTGCATCACCTGTCTGAGATGCTTAACGTCTCGACGGAAACGGTGCGGCGGGACTTAGATCGGCTAGAGAAGGAAGGCAAGCTTCGCAAAGTGTACGGAGGCGCTGTCAAAATGCGCATGGAGCTTGTTGAGCCTCCCTTTCTCAAGAGGACCCAAATGATGAAGTCAGAGAAAACAGCGATCGGCAAGCTGGCTGCCTCTTTAGTCCAAGACGGCGAAACGATCATGCTGGATAACGGCACAACGACGATTGAAATTTTGCCTTACTTGAAGGATCGAACGAATGTAACCTTGATCACCCATTCTGTGCCGATTCTCAATTTGGCCATGGAAACGTTCCGGGGAAGAATTATCTTCGCAGGCGGGGAAGTGAACGTCGAGTATCAAGCTGCAACAGGCTCCCTGACGGATCAGATGCTGGATCAATTTAAAGTGAACAAAGCGTTTATCTCCGTAGGAGGCATCTCACTCGCGGACGGCATTACTGACTTCCATTTAGCTGAAGCCATTATTTCGCGAAAAATGATGCAGCGAGCCGAGGAATCCATTCTGGTAGCGGATCATTCCAAATTCGGTATGTCTACGTTCGCTAGAGTGTCAAAGCTCGAGGAAATCTCGATGCTCATTACCGATTCAGGCTGTTCGAAGGAATGGATCGATACGATTGAGGCGCTCGGCATTGAAGTGCTGATCAGCGACTAACACGCAAATCGCCATAGAACCGGCTCCCATAGCGGTGAAAGGGCGATTTTTTCTTTGCAAATAAGGGAATTCTCAAATAATGAGGATGTTACAAAAAGAAGCGACGTCTATTCCTAAGAAAACAATACGATTGAATAATCGACGATATACGACATGATGAGGCGTGAGATATGCTTCTTCCACAGGGCTAATCCGCTTCACGGCGTTAGTGCCGGACTACGATATAAGGGGAGTGTTTCCATGAAAAGAAGATCTCAACTAAAAGTATTGCCTATTGCGGCAACCATTCTAGCTCTAACGCTTGCAACTGCTTGCGGAAACGCTGGATCTACAAAAGATAAGGGCAGCACAGCGCCAACCGCAACTGCTGATTCTAAAGAACCTGTGAAGGTGACATTATGGACACCGATGAATCCGAATGCGAAAGCAGTCGTCAAAAGCTTAAACGAGCTGCCTATGGTGAAAGAGTGGGCCAAGAAGACAAATGTAACATTTGACTTCCAACATTCATCTGGAAACACACCGCAAGATGATGTTCAGCAATACGGTGTCATGGTTGCTTCTAATAATTTGCCGGATTCGATGCTCTGGAACTGGAACAGTGTACAGGGCGGAACATCCAAAATGTTCAAAGACGGCACGATTATTAAACTGAATGATTTAATTGAAAAGAATGCGCCGAATTTGAAAAAAATTATGGACGCAAATCCTCAAATCGCCAAACAAATCAAGGCGGATAACGGTGATATTTACGCAATGCCTCACCTGAAGGTTGGTCAATACGGCCAGTACAAAACGTTCAGCGGCATGGTCATTCGTCAGGATTGGCTGGATGAGCTCGGATTGAAAACGCCGGAAACGATTGATGAGTGGGAAACGGTGCTAAAAGCGTTTAAAGAGAAGAAAGGCGCTATTCCTTTCACATTGAACAAATCCTACCCGATGTCATTTGCTGACTTCGCAGGCGCATACGGTGTTACGGGCATGTCTACGATTGCCAACGCGAACAGCTTCTATATCGATAATGGAAAAGTGAAATTCGGGCCTGCACAACCAGAGTTCAAGCAATATTTGACGACGATGCAAAAATGGTACAAGGAAGGTCTGATCGATCCAGACTTCGCTTCCAATGACACCAAAACGATGGATGCGAAAGTAACTTCCGGCAAAGCGGGAGCATTCTACGGTTTCATCGGCGGAAGCATCGGTACGTATACGCCAGCGCTGCAGAAGACAGACCCGAAAGCGAAGCTCTCTGCTGTCCAATATCCAGTTTTGAAAAAGGGTGACGAGCCTAAATTTGTGCAAGCGTCATGGGAATACGACAACATCGGAACGGTCATTACAAGTGCGAATAAGCATGCGGCAGAAACGGTAAAAGCCTTGGACTATCTGTATAGCGAAGAAGGCGCGATGCTCAAAAACTTCGGTATCGAAGGTCAAACGTACACGAAAGTAGACGGTCAACCGAAATACACGGACCTGATTTTGAAAAATCCAGACAACCTGCCGATCAGTCAAGCGATGGCTAAATATTTTATTGCCAACTACGGCTTCTCTGGTTTGGATGATGACCGTTACAACGATCAGTATTATCAATTGCCAGCACAAAAAGATGCCGTGAAACTATACGCTAAATATGCGAATAATGCCTATAAAGTGATACTGCCGCCTGTGGTTCTGTCTACGGATGAAGCTAAGGAGTCAGCGAAAATTTTGAACGACGTGAGTACGCTGTTGACGGAGCAAATTACTAAAATTGTAATGGGTGCCGCAAAGGTTGAAGATTACGATAAAACGATAGAACAAGTGAAAAAGATGAATATGGACCGTGCTGTGGAGATCTACCAAGCGGCAACAGATCGTTACAACAAACGCTAAAAAGCTCGTGGGGAGCCAGCCTCCCCTTCTGAATTAATAATTCTGGGGCTCCCCGCAAAGTATTGTATAAACTCTTATCGAAGTAATCCGAAGAAGCTTGACCGCATTAAGCGGAAAGTTTAGACGCCGACCGAGCTAGCACTCGGTGCGGACGGAATAAGCTTCGAAGGTTTCACGTCACTTTGTGGGGGTCCGTAAGGAAGTGAGAACATGGCCAATTCCATTCGGGTTTTACTAGATGACATAAGAAAAAATCGCGCGATCTACCTGATGGTACTGCCGGTTGTGCTGTACTTCTTCATTTTTAAATATTTCCCGATGTATGGCGCAGTTATCGCCTTCAAGGATTTTAGTCCTGCGAAAGGCATTTGGGGCAGCGATTGGGTAGGTTTTCAACATTTCAAAGATTTCTTTCAAAGCTATTATTTTATCCGCGTGCTGCGCAATACGTTTCTGATCAGCTTTTATAACTTGATATTCGGCTTCCCAGCACCGATTATTCTTGCGATCCTTTTGAATGAGCTACGCCAGAAGCTTTTCAAATCAATTGTGCAGACGGTTTCCTACTTGCCGCATTTCATCTCGATTGTGGTCATTTCTGGGTTAATTATTGACTTCACGAACCGCGGAGGTATTGTAAACTCCATCATTATGTTCTTCGGCGGGCAAGATTCTGCCCTCATGAATAATGCAGAGAATTTCCGTACCATTTTCGTCAGCACGTCTGTTTGGCAAGAACTCGGTTGGTCATCCATCATTTATTTGGCCGCGCTTAGCGGGATAAACCCCGAGTTGTACGAAGCTGTTCGCGTTGATGGGGCAGGAAGGTTCCGGCAAATCTGGAGTGTAACGCTTCCGGGACTCATTCCAACGATTATGATTTTGCTCATTCTTCGAATTGGCGGATTGATGGAGGTCGGCTTCGAGAAGGTCGTTCTGCTTTATAATCCAAATACGTATGAAACTGCGGATGTGATTTCGTCCTTTGTTTATCGCGAAGGGCTTGCACAAGGGAATGATTATAGCTATACAACGGCCGTGGGGCTATTTCAATCCATGATCAACTTCATTTTACTTATTAGCGCTAACAGCTTATCCCGCCGATTCTCCGGCAACCGGTTGTGGTAGGAGGAACTCACGATGAAATTAAGCGCAACTGAGCGTCTATTCGATATCGGTAATGCGATTCTGATGATATTGCTTATCGTCTGTACGTTGTACCCGTTCTACTATGTTTTCATGGCTTCCATCAGTGATTCCAATTTGCTAATCCAGCACTCCGGCTTGTTGTTGAAACCACTGGGGTTTAACCTCGACGCTTTTCAGAAAGTGATTGCAAATCCCAACATTTTGACGGGGTATGGGAATACTTTGCTCATCTTGATTGTGGGTACGGCGGTTAATCTGTTTTTTACGACGATCGGAGCGTACGCACTGTCCAGGAAGTTCATGATGCGAAAGTTCTTGATGATCTGTATCGTGTTTACGATGTATTTCAGCGGCGGATTGATTCCGACATATTTGTTAATCAACAACTATCTGCACATGGGAAATAGCTACCTTGCCCTCATCTTACCTGTGGCGATCAGCACGTGGAACTTGATTATTATGCGAACTTCGTTCGAAGCCATCCCAGAGGGCTTGTTGGAATCAGCTAAGATCGACGGGGCAGGCGAATACCGCATTTTGTTTCAGATTGTAGTGCCTCTGTCCATGCCTGTTATTGCCGTAATGGTGCTTTACTATGGCGTAGCCCACTGGAATTCCTGGTTTAATGCCATGCTGTTTCTGCACGATCGGGAGATGTTCCCGCTGCAGCTGATTCTTCGAGAAATTCTGGTGCAAAACAGCACGGATTCGATGACCACTGGAACGGGGAATGCGAACGACACGCAAGCGATTGGGGAAAGTATTAAATACGCAACGATCATGGTGGCTACATTGCCTATTCTGATTGCCTATCCTTTTTTACAGAAATATTTTGTGAAAGGCGTCATGGTTGGAGCGCTCAAAGAATAATGACCAGGCCTGTTCTCTTTTTGGATCTTCAAAAAGAGGGCGGGATATTTGGTTTTTTCCACTTTCTGTGAGGGAATCACTAAAAATGATGATGATACAAAAATCGTAGATGTACTTGAGCTGATGAAGATGGGATAATACTGCATACAGCATGAGTAAGGGAGGACTTCTTTGTGAAGCGAAGCGTATTTTTATTCTGGCTTTACTCGAACTTAACCATTCTATGTATTCCCATCGTCATCACGATGTTGGTTCTTTTTCAGTCGCAGCATTTATTGAACTCGGAGGTCATTCGATCCAACAAAGCGCTGCTTAACCAGGTGAAGCAATCGCTAGACAATCAGTTCAAAGATATTAAGCGAATGGGTCTCCAGCTTTCCCTGGATCCTAAAGTCATTAAGTATGTTAATCAAGCTGATTTCAACAATTCGCAAGTCAAGATTGATACACTGGATCTGATCACTTCGCTTCGTTCGTATGCCGCCTCGAATGGGGATATTAACGATTTATATGTATATATGAAAAAAGATCATTTCGGAGTCACGACATCGACAATGAATCAAGATGAGCTCCTTTTCCAATTGCTTCACGCAAAGAATAAAGGCATCACCATGAAGCAGTGGAGCGACAGTATGGAGAAAATCTACTATGGAAATTTCCTGCAATTCGCTGACAATGACATGGTGTACATGCAGTCACTGCCGATTCAGAATGCCAGCGAAGCGCCGGCAACACTTGTTGTCATGCTGAATGCAGAACGGTTGAAAGCAGCCATCTCGAATATTCAGATTGCCCAAGCTGGCAGTGTGTTAATACTCGATTCCACCAATAAGCTGCTGATGACCGCTGGCGATTCAGATCATGTATCCGATATTGATTTCGAACAGATCCAATCAGCGGAAGGCTCATTTAGTCAAAAATGGGGCAAGGAAGAGGTAACGGTTTCTTACGTTTCTTCCGTTGAAAATGAATGGAAGTATGTGTCCATCGTTCCTACGAAAATTTATTCAGCGAAAGTAAGTCAATTGCGAAGCTGGATTTATGCGGGCTTATTTATGTGTATTTTTGTCGGTGGTCCGATGTCCATCTGGCTGACGCGAAGACATTATATGCCGATCCGCCGTATGGTGGATTTGGTTTCTCCGAAGGTGAAGTCCAATCTCGAAGGTATTGGGAATGAATTCTCACTGCTTCAGTCCTTCATGTCGGAGAATGAAGCTTTGCAGGTTACGGCGAACCGAACCATCCAGAAACAGCAAGACGTGCTGCGCAGCCATTTTCTAGCACGACTGCTCAAAGGCAGAGTCGAGAGCGGTTCTGCACTCGCGCAATCGATGGAATCGTTTGACCTGCGGTTCGAGACGAACCGTTTTGCCGTCTTGCTGTTTCATATCGGCGATTATGCGGCTTTGTTTGCTGACAGCGGGACACGAGATGCGGAGTCCAAATTGCAGTATGTTTATTATATCGTGACGAACATTACGGAAGAGCTGATTGGTCGAAAACATACGGTTTTCACGACCGAAGTGGACGGTATGATTGCTTTTCTGGTTAATATTCAGAATGAAGATGAAGTTCGGACGAAACAGGAATTGATTGAGATTGCGCAAGAGGCGCAGACGATTATTCAGGGGAAATTTTATATTCAGCTAACCATAGGAATCAGTGATATCCATCCACTTTTGACCGGAATACCACAAGGATTTGACGAGGCGCTGGAGGCGCTTGAATATAAATTCGTCATTGGACCGAGCCAGATTATACCTTTTGATCGGATCAAACGACCGAAGAATGAGCTGTATTATCCGTTGGATATGGAGCGGCAGTTGATCAATCATATTAGAACGGGACAATACGAGGAGGCCATGGAGGCCGTCAGCGAACTGATCGTAACCAATGTGTCTGATGGCACGCTATCGCTGCAGCTCGGCAAGCTTCTCATGTTTGAACTGATCGGCACGATCTTGAAGGCTATCGAGCATCTGGATCAGGGACCTAATGAACTGGCGGTAGAGAAGCATGAACTCATTAAACAATTGACCCAGTGCGAATCCTTCGTGGAAATTGAAGATGAAATTTATAAGTTTTTGAAAACCGTTTGTGACTACGTCGATTCCAAGAAGAAAAGTCACAACACGAATCTGAAAGATCAAGTGCTGAGCTATATTGATGAGCATTTGGCGGATATGGATTTGAGCCTGACCTCACTGTCTTTGAAGTTTGAAGTCAATGCGCCTTATTTATCACGCTTCATCAAAGAGCAATCTGGTGAAACGTTTATTGATTATGTCAATAAACAGCGTGTCCAGCTGGCTAAGCAGTTGATGTCGGAGACCGATGATACGATTACGGATATTACGCAAAAGGTTGGCTTTTCGAACAGTAACACCTTCATTAGGGTGTTTAAACGCTATGAGGGGATTACACCAGGGCAGTTTAGGAAAGGCGAATAGTGCAAGAATGAAAGTGCCATTTTGTGTGCTGTGATACAGAATGTTGTCTGTTTGTGAGGTATAATGAGTGAACCAACAAAAAACGACAAATTATTCTGGGAGCGTGTACAGCATGAAATGGAAACTTAACATTGTGGTTTCGTTAGCAGTTCTGGGTACTTTATTAAGTTCTGCGGCATATGCAGAGCCTAAGCATGATAAAGGTTCGAATCAATCTAGTTCGAGTACAAGTACAAGTACAAGTACAAGTACAAGTACTAACGATCAAGCGGATGGGAAGCTGAAGGAGAAAAAGGAAAAGAAGGAAAAGAAGGTTTCCGGAGAAAAAGAAACGGTGACTTCATCTACCTACGGTTCTCATGGACATAAGGGGTATAAAGGTTTACAGAACGCGTACGAAAATGTCAAAGACCGTCCTGCCGGTGCCATCATTTCCAAATTGTTGGAAAAGTATAATTTGCAGTTAAATGATACGGCAGATATTGGTTCAATTCTCGCGGACTCGGTTATTGAAGCTGAGAATAACGGGGATTTGGACATAGCTGCAGAGATTCAAACAGAAGTGATTAAATCAGATTCAACGAACCTGACTGTATACAAAAAGCTTGGAGCACTGAATAGCAAGAGAGGCAAGCTTGGTGTCAAAGCTTACGTTAATGGCCTTGAACCTAACTTTGAAGTCCCGCCAATGATTAAAGATGGGAACACGTTAGTTCCTTTCCGAGCGATTGCTGAAGCCTTGCAGGCTACCGTTACTTGGAATCCAGAAGATAACTCGGTTACCGTAGTGAAAGATGGTGTCACAGTGAAGCTTGTAATAGGTGTTCGTAAAGCCTTTGTGAATGGACAAGCCGTTGATCTAGAAGTGGCCGGAGAAGTCTATAATGGGTCCACGATGGTGCCAGCTCGCTTCATTAGTGAAGCGCTGAAAGCCGATGTGCAGTGGGAACCAGAATCACAAAGCGTCGTGATTAACGAGGTTGAAGAACAAACACCGGACATAGACGCATCACAGGAGTAAAATCGCGAGAACGCCCGTAAACCGGGACACAGGAGTAAAATACGCAAAACACCCGCAAACTTCATAGTTTGTGGGCGTTTTTGTTTGTAATATCGTAGTTCCGCTAAAGTACGAGCGGCTGCTGCGTGGCATGATGCTTCGGCTTGAATTCACTTGGCGACTGGCCGGTCCAGCGCCGGAATTGTCGTGAGAAGTGGCTGGCCGAGTGGAAGCCGAGCTTCTCCGCAATGTCCGTCATTGGCAAATTGGTTGTGACGAGCAGCTCTTTGGCTAGATTCAGCTTTTGCCGGCTGACATACTGACGCGGCGATAGCCCGTACACCTTGGAGAAGAGCTTGCTGCATTGACTGCGGCTCAGGTTCAGTTCTTTCGCAACCCCCGCGACGGACGCCTCCTCACAGAGACCGAGCGATAGCTTCTCTTCAATCGCATGGGCGACATCTGCGGTGAACAAGGAGGCGTCTTTGTCCTTCGTTGGCACATGTCTACTTAGTGAGTCGTGTTCACGTATTAAATTTAGCACGTCATGAATGATGAGCAATGTATATGAGTGCAGCAGCAGCTTATCCTCGAAGCGCAAATAGGGTTGCTGCTCTTGCTTGGCGGTATCCTTCGACTGATTGCGATGCATGACGGCCTCTAGTTCGCTCAAGTAGAACTGAAGCTTGCTTTGCTCTGCATCTTGATGATGGATGTGCCGATAAGGAGTCGTCGATAGCAGGCTGCGTATTTCGGTATCATCTAGATCGAAATGCACATTAAAGTAGCCGTAATCTACGGAAGCCAAATTCGAAGATTGATGCCTGATGCCGGATTTGATCAGCAGCCAGTCTCCTTGCCGCATCGTAATCGATTCGCGGTTCATTTCTTGCACAACTTCACCCTCCGAGCAGTAAAGCAGCTCAAACAAATGATGATGATGCCGAGGGTAGTGCCATCCCGGGGGCTTCAAGCCAAAATGGCATCCTACTACTTGTAAGGTATTGATCATATTCGGAAAACGGTACAAATCTTCCATGAAGGGCTCCCTCCGTATGTCATCGCTGTACGTTCCATCATATCATTGAACTGGCACATTTGGTATAGAAAATGCTCCATTTGGAGATTGAGGATTGACCGACTTTTCAGCGATGATTAGATCATTAATACACTATCGCATTCATTAGTCGGAGGGATAACCGTGGCCATTTTACAAGCCCAAAATAAGCAGTTTCTTTTAGATGGGAAGCCTATTCAACTTATATCTGGAGCCATCCATTATTTTCGCGTCGTGCCTGATTATTGGGAAGATCGTTTATTGAAGCTCAAAGCCTGCGGGTTTAATGCCGTAGAGACGTATATGCCTTGGAATTTGCATGAACCGGAGGAAAATGTTTTTAATTTCGCTGGCATTGCGGACGTGGAGCGATTCATTCGGAAGGCTGGCGAGCTAGGGCTGCATGTGATCTTGCGACCGAGCTCTTATATCTGTGCGGAGTGGGAGTTTGGCGGATTACCGGCATGGCTGTTGAAATATACGGATATGCGGCTTCGCTGCATGGATCGGGCTTATCTGGAAAAAGTAGACCGTTACTATGACATGCTGATCCCTCTATTGGTCCCGCTGCTTAGCACAAATGGTGGACCCATCATCGCGATGCAGATTGAAAATGAATATGGCAGTTACGGCAATGATACGGCGTATTTAACGTATTTGCGGGATGGGTTCATCAAGCGCGGCGTAGATGTTATGCTGTTTACGTCTGACGGTCCAGAGGACGGCATGCTGCAGGGCGGGACTGTTCCAGGCACGCTTGCCACGGTGAACTTCGGTTCTAAACCGGAGGAAGCTTTTGATAAGTTTCGTGAATACCGTGTTGATGAGCCACTCTTTTGCATGGAGTACTGGAACGGTTGGTTTGATCACTGGTTAAAGCCTCACCATACGCGTGATGCGGGCGATGTTGCGGACGTATTCGACCGTATGCTTCGCGCTGGCGCCTCAGTGAATTTCTACATGTTCCACGGCGGGACGAACTTCGGCTTCTACAACGGAGCGAACTATCATGATAAATATGAGGCGACAATCACTAGCTACGACTATGATTCGCCTTTGTCCGAATGCGGAGATGAGACCGAGAAATATAGAGCTGTCCGCAGCGTGATTGCTAGCTATCTAGGAAAAGATGTTAAGGATTTTCCAGAATGGCCTGCACCTATTCAGAAGAAAAGCTATGGTCGTATCGCTTTGACTGAAAAAGCAGATATGCTTGACCATTTGACACAACTCACGAAGCCGGTACTGAGCACCTATCCAGAGCCGATGGAAAAGCTGGGCCAAAGCTATGGATTCATCGTGTATTCCACGCATGTGTCCGGGCCGCGTACGGGTGAAAAGCTGCACCTGCAGGAGGTACATGACCGTGCGCAAGTCTTCTTGGACGGTGTCTACCAAGGCACGGTGGAAAGATGGGACTCGCGTCCACTCCCGATGGATATTCCCGCTCAAGGTGCGAAGCTGGACATTGTGGTCGAGAACATGGGGCGCGTCAACTACGGTCCGAAATTAAAGGACTATAAAGGTATAACAGAGGGTGTACGGATGAACAATCAGTTCTTGTTTGATTGGACAATATATCCACTCCCACTGGACAATTTGACGACGGTTCCATTTGGACGCTCTGCTGAGGTGAGTGAAAGGAATGATCGTCCTGCCTTTTATCGAGGAGAATTCACCGTGGAAGAAGCGGGGGACACGTTCGTTCGTTTAGATAGCTGGTCGAAAGGCATAGTCTGGATTAATGGGTTTAATTTGGGACGTTACTGGGAGAAAGGGCCGCAGCAAACGTTGTATCTACCGGCGCCATTACTGCGAATTGGACGCAATGAAATTATCGTATTTGAATTACATCATACGGATACGTCGGTCATTGAACTGACGGATACGCCGGATTTGGGATAACTTGTAGTCGGAGGGATTGACAATGGCATCATCAATGGCGGTCAAAAGAGTCATCATTCTTGGTATTGATGGAGCAGGGGCGTTCGTCAGCGAAGCTGATACGCCGTATATCGATGTACTCCTCCTGGGCGGAGCCAAAACGAATCATGCCCAGACCGTATTTCCCTCCAATAGCGGGGAATGCTGGGGTTCTCTGCTGCATGGTGTAACGCCTGAGAGGCATGAGTCCCATTTGAATATTAAAATGGAACAGAACTACCCAATAGCCTCGGATGCGCCTTCCTTATTTCAAATCATAAGCGAAGCCAAACCTAACAGCCAAATGGCATCCTTCGTCTCATGGAAACCGATCCAGACCGGAATCATTGAAGAGAACGAATCGGTATATAAATACGCTGCACCAGATGAAGAGTTGGTTCCTGCCATTGTCGCGTATATCCGTAACAATCCGGATTTTGAGCTGCTGTTCGTTCAATTGGATGATGTGGATGCTGCCGGCCATCAGCATGGGTATGGCTCCGAGGAGTACTTAAAGGCGATCTCGCGTGCAGACAAACAAATCGGTGAGATCAGTAAAGCCATTTTAAATGCCGGAATGCTGGAAGACAGTCTGATTATCGTAACGACGGATCATGGTGGCGGAGGCTTGGATGCTTTCAATCATGGCAGCGATCATCCGAAAGATATGACGATTTTCTGGGGCTGCCGTGGTTCTGGCGTTCAATCAGAGGCTGATTTGGTTGGCCTGACTATCATGGACACGGCTGCCGTCGTGCTGTCTGCGCTGGGTCTACCAGTCCCGGGTAATTGGGATGCCAAGCTTCCGAACGGGTTGCTGGTGAAAACGGGGCAGCGCTAAGGATTACGCACAGCGGCTGGAGCTAGCCATACGTTGTATGGGCTCAGCACAAGGAGTCAGTCACGAATTTTCGTAAAGGAACCTCCAAATCCACCTGAAGTGGGAATGGAGGTTCTTCTTCCAAAGCTCAGCCTATTTTGCAATCAACACCCCCTTTCATCGAATAATGTGCTCATGAGAGGAGTGAAAGCATTGGTGCAAATAACGATTGCCGCTGTGGGAGATTTGTTGATGAAAAGTGAAATCATTGACTCTGCTAAACAAGGAGACGGATATTCGTTTGACTCTATTTTTGAACCCATTAAACCTTATCTAATGAACCACGATCTTTCGATTGGTAATCTAGAGACGACCTTCTCCGGGAACAGGAAATTAGGCGCGATGGGAATCCGACCCAAATGCAATTGTCCAATGGAACGAAGAAATCCGAGAACAGGGTATCCCGTATTCAATTGCCCGGATGCATTAGCAGCAACGCTAAAAAACGTAGGGTTTCATGTATTAACAACTTCCAATAACCATTGTATGGATGGTGGTGCAGTCGGCTTAAAGCGAACATTGAAGATCCTCGATCAACATGGGCTCAAACATACGGGGACTTCTCGTACCCTTAATGAAGCTAATCAGCATCTGATCATGCGTGTAAAAGGGGTGAATATTGGCATTTTGGCCTATACCAAAGGGACGAATGCCATACCTGTTCCTCATCGATGGATGGTTAATCCATTTGATCGAAAAAAAATGATTGCAGATATCCGCCAATTGAAAAACAAAACCGATTTCATCATAGTATGCTTACATTTTGGGAAAGAGTATCAGACGTACCCGAGCAGGGATCAGAAACAATTGATACAGTTCCTCTTTAAACAAGGCGTTAACGTAATCTTAGGTTCACATCCTCATGTGCTGCACCCGTTAACTCAGACCGTAGTGAAAGACAACGATGGTAAGGTGCGTAATCGAGTCGCTGCTTCCTCCTTAGGCAACTTCGTATCGTCGAAGCTGACGAGAAGTGAGAATACGATTCGGGGAATGATTTTGTCGTTGACTCTAACTAAAAATGAAAGTGGCGTCATAGATGTTATTAAAATTGACCGAATTCCCACGATAGTGGAGAAGAAGAAAGCGGATAAGACTACGTTTACTGTTGTTCCGGCTAGATAACACAATAGGGGGATTTTCCAAAATCCATACGATGGCATATCGAACATAAAAAAAGTGCCTCTCTACATGTAATCACATGAGAGGGGCACTTTTGATTTATTTTTTTATTCATATTGTGAAATCGGAAGGAACTGTTCGACTAGTTTTTCGGCCCAACGTTGATTCGCCTGCACAGTTCGTCCAGCGTTATGTGGGGTGTGAACAACATTGTGTCTTCCTAACAGCGAGTCCTGCAATGGTAAGGGCTCGATATCAAATACATCTGCTGCAAGGCTAATCTCATCTTTAAGAACACGCTCACGAATTGCCTGCATATCGCAAATTTCCGCTCTCGTTACCAGTACCACTAAACATCCTTTAGGCAGTGAATGAATATGTTCCGATGTAAGTAGTCCTCTTGTTTGCTCTGTTAATGGCACCATGGGTACGAAAATCTCAGCATCATGGATGAGTTGACTCAAATGCCATTCTTTTCTAGCTCCTGCACGGTGAAATGAAGGTTCCGTAGCGAAGGGATCCCACGCCGCAACGTCTGCCCCAAGCATGCTGACAAAGCTTGCATAACGGGAAGCAATATTGCCTGCCCCAACAATACGGACTCGTTTACCTTCAACGGTTCCATTCGTAAAGTTGGGATCGTCACAAAACTGTTCTCCTCTTTTTTTCGGTGTGCCTACACCATTCTCAGGTTCATAATTCCAGGGCTGCAAGCTTGAAATGATGTCATGATGCGTTTGAGGAATTCTACGTAAACCACATAAGGTTAGCGCCAGACCAAATTCGGATACCGATTGTCCCCAATAACCTTCGCTTGGATGCGTGTACATGTTAACCCCTGCATCTTTCAAAATGGCCATTTGTTCTTCCGTTACAGGACTCCCATAGGAGCAGGTTGTAATAACGGCTTCTTTTAAACTACTGAAAGCATGTAAGCAATCGGATGTTACAGCTACATTTAAAGAAATCAAACGGGTAACGCTGCCGGGTTCGGGAACAAGCTCGCCAAGCGTTTTTAACTCATTAGGGGCCAATCGAATAAAATCAGTTGATCCTTGGGCTTTCCAAAGTGTGTGAAAGTGGTCCGCGGTCCACGGCCAGGTCGCATCGAAGCTAGGATGGACGATAATAACGCTTCTCATAATAGGATTCACTCCTTGTAAATTGATATTTTTGACGCAAAATTTCGCCAGTTGTTATTCACATGGGATGGATCCATATCACCACAAAATACGAGTATCCGATATTGATGGATTTGTGTTTCTCCTTTACCAAGCATCCACTGACCTGCAATACACCGGCTTGGTGAAATACCTAATTGTCCATCAACACGCCATGGCACAGGATGTTCAGCATTGTTCGGATGATCCATAAGCACAAAGCCAGCGTTATCAGTTCGGCCTTCAATCGGCATTCTGCAGGAAACCCAACGGGCACGTTTTCCCTCTGCTTCACCATTTATTTGAACTTCACTATTGAGCGCTTCGCCTCCTAGTTCATGACGATAAGGCATACGAAGGAAAAGACCGCCGTAATCGTAACGTCCGAAAGTTAGCTTGATTTCTGCTCGTAAGGACCATTGGAAATCAAGCTCATATGTACTCCTCAGATCATGCAGACTCCATTGCTGCCGTTCTGTTATCATGTGGTTTCCTTCTGGATCGCGCCACCATGTTTCAATCTCCCATGAAGCATGGTGTAGATTAATAACCGCAGGCTTGAGCGGCAGAGGGTGAAAGCTGCCGTCCTTTGGATGATGATTAATGCCTTCCTCCCAAAATCCAATGCCATTTACATCATTCAAACCGATATAAATGCCATGCTGCCAGGGGTGATGAGGCGGAGCATTTTCAGTTAACACACCATTTCCATCCGGAGCAAGGATGGGGTGAATAAAGGGACGTTGATGTGTTTGTGCATTCTGTACAAGAATCGGATCTGGATGATTACCACGATAAATACGTATGCTTTGTTCATCATTTTCAGCTCTTAAATAAGGAATATCCATGGGGATGACCTCCATATGATTTAACGGAATATTGGCAGCTTCACTTGCGCACCATTGTTCATGGCGGATTCATGTGCGCATATGCCGGCACAAGTCCAATTGGCAGACGTATAGCTATTTGGGAAAGACTCACGCTTCTCAACTATGCTCATGATAAATTCATGTGCCAAATGCGGATGGGAGCCACCATGCCCGTTTCCTTGTTTAAAGGATAAATGTACGTTATCTGCCGAATCGTAGACACCCTGCATCGTATATTTACGTATGCCTTCTGGGAGCAAGTTTGCATAATCTGGAATTGTAACCCGCTGGGCGTTCTCTCCGGTGAAGATAATAGGTTCTTCTCCTTCTAACTGCTGCCATTCAAAGCTCATTTGATCCGCATAAACGTCGAAGCTTTCAACATATTCACGGGATGTTTCAAATAGAGAACGCGTAACCTCCATGGCAAGATTAGAGTCACGAAGTCGGAATAACGCGGATTCGACTGCAAAAGGTGACCCATATTTTGCAGCAAGATTGTCAGCTATTTGTCCAGAACCTAGGCACGAAACGAATTCTGCTTCCTTGTCGGCAAGTGCGAGCAATGGACTTACCGCGTGCGTCGCATAATGCATGGGTGGGAGCCCTTCCCAATATCCAGGCCAGCCTGACATCTCTTGTTGATGAGCTCCGCGCAGGAACTGAATCCTCCCAAGTTGGCCGCTGTCCCGCAATGCTTTCACATATAGAAACTCGCGGGTGTAAACGCAGGTTTCCATCATCATATAATTCTTCCCAGACAGCTGCCCAGCTTCGACTATTCGCCTACAATCTTCAACTGTCGTTGCCATAGGGACTGTACAAGCTACATGCTTGCCTGCCATCAATGCCGCAATGCTTTGCTCGGCATGGTTTGGAATTGGTGAATTAATATGTATGGCATCAATGTTGTCGTCCTTCAGCATGTCATCAAAACTGGAATATCTAACTTGGATACCGAAATGGTCACCTATTTGATTCAATTTATCCGTTGTTCTTTGACAGATGGCGTACATGTCCACATGGGGATGATTTTGATAGATTGGAATAAATTCTGCTCCAAAGCCTAAACCAACAATGGCGACTCGTATTTTTGAAGACACAGGTGGATCCTCCTATCATATTCCGTTTATAAATTGACTTTAGACCAAACAACAAAGGAAGTCGATGAGATTATTTGCTTTTTAAAATGAGATTTTTCACCTGTTCTTTTATAGTTGTAAATAGTAGAATATAACCATATATTAGTTACTAGTGCGTAAAGGGGTGTTTGCGAATGAGTTTATTCACATCAAGATTCAACGAAAACTTATCCATAACGAATCCACAGCAAAAACAGGTTGCTCTTTTAATTGAAACTTCGAATGGGTACGCTCGTGGACTTCTTAGCGGGATAAACACCTATTTGCGCGAAAACCGTCCTTGGTCGATATTTCTCAGTGAATATAGCCGAAATAACACCGATTTGAGTTGGCTTCGTGAGTGGCAGGGTGATGGTATTATCGCCCGTATAGAAAACGAGCAAACCGCGCGGTTTATTAAGGACGCGTGTCTTCCAACAGTGGACCTCAGTGCCTCAAGAATGATTCCGAGCCTTCCTTATGTAGAGACCAATGACCAATCCATTGCTCAATTGGCTGCAGAGCATTTTCTCGAACGAGGTTTTAAACATATAGGATTTTACGGGGACTCTCGTTTTCGATGGTCTAAATTACGATGCACCTATTTGGAGGTCTATCTTGCGGAGAGAGGCTATCATTGCCATGCTTTTGAAGCCTCTGAAAATCTATTAGGTGAAAAATCATGGAAGACAGAAAAAGACAAGCTGGTCCAATGGTTGTATGACCTACCCAAGCCAATAGGGATAATGGCGTGCTATGACATTTGCGGCCAACAGCTTCTCGAGGCTTGTCGCATTGCTCGGATTCCCGTTCCTGATGAAGTGGCTGTCTTGGGTGTGGATAACGATGAGCTCTTGTGCGAATTATCCAATCCCCCCTTATCCAGCATCCAAACGAATGCCGTCAAAACAGGCTACCAAGCAGCGGAGTTACTCGAACGTATGATGTCAGGTGAAGTAATAGGGGGACAAATGCACTTGATTGAACCCTTAAATGTTCAAGTCCGATTGTCAACAGATGTTCTTGCCGTAGAGGATAAAATGGTATCTGATGCCGTACGATTTATTCGCAATCATGCTTATGATGACATTCAAGTTCAAGATATTCTTGATCAACTTAAGGTTTCGCGTCGTATATTGGAAAGCCGATTTCAGAAAGTATTGGGTCGCACACCACATGATGAAATCATAAATGTAAAACTTAAGCTTGTAAAAAAAACTACTTCTTGATACAAAACTTTCATTAGCCGTCATCGCCGAACGCATCGGCTTTAAGCATACAGAATATATGAGTGTAGTCTTTAAGAGAGCGACTGGAATCAGACCTGGGGAGTTTCGTCAGCAGAATAAACATCGAATGCAAGATTTGTAGACAAAAGTGCCACTCTCATTGCAATCGCGTGGGAGGGGCACTTTTTACATTTTATTGTAGAAAAGAATTAGTTAATTACCACCAGCTCCGGAATAACGACGACTTTCTTCAATTGCTGAGATTCCATACCCGCAAGTATGGTCTGAAGTGCTCTGTACCCATCCACTCCGGTAATTTCATGGCCGCTTCCAGACAGAATACCTTCGACAAAATGATGAATAACACCCGAATTATGCTGCTCCCCAGCCTTATTGGTTTGCAATGCCCCGACTTCATGGTAATCCCTCATACCGTCTGAGTATTCAACGATCACTCCGAAACGGTCATCGGTTCCGATTTTTAGTGTACCTTTTTCGCAGTATAAAATAGTGGCGTTTATTTCATTCGCGTAATTGGTCCAACTGGCTGTTAGCGAGCCAACGGTTCCGCTCGCTGTTTTCAATAATATCATCGAGTGATCGTCCACGTTCGTAGGTTTATGCAGCGTCGAGCAAAATGCCGTGACTTCCATGAAACTGTCTTCCAACAGCCAGTGGATCAAATCCGCTTTATGGATGCCTAAATCCCCTAATGCCCCGGAAAAGGCGTGCTCCTGGTTGAAAAACCAGCTGTTTTTGCCATCTATGCTCCAATGTTCGGGTCCAGAATGACCAAATACCGTACTAAAGCTTAACACCTTGCCTAATTTTCCGGATTGTAAAATGTCTTTCGCTTTGCGATGTGCCGGCATAAACCTTTGATTGTGGCCGACCATCAAAAACACATTCTGTTCTTTGGCCGTGCGAATCATAGCTTCCGCTTCTTTCAGAGAGGTGGCCATCGGCTTTTCGACCAGTACGTGAATGCCCAATTCCATGGCTTCAATGGACACCGAGCTGTGAAGATGATTCGGGGTACAGACGGAAACAGCGTCAATGCCGCCACTCTGCAGCAATTGTTGATGTGTTTGGTATGCATTCGGTATACCAAACTGTCTAGCGACTTCTTGTGCGCGTTCCAAATTAGGATCACATACAGCTACAATGACTACATCCTTATGTGCAAGGTACTCAGGCAAATGGCGGCGCTGTAAAATGGCCCCGCATCCAATTAGTCCTACCCTCAATTGTGATTTCACAATTCGCTTCCTCCCATTAATTTCGTCCAATCAAACAGAACGCCCATGGCAGAACTACGGTTTTGCACCAATGAATCGTACACCTGCGGGGCCTCTGATGGAGAATAATAATGGGTAATCAAAGGTAACACGTCCATTCGTCCCTGCGCGAGATAACTTAAAAATAAGGCGGCCATTTCAGGATGATTCCAACCTTTGTAATTCATTTGGGCGTGGATACCCAGAATGGAAACGGAATTAGACACAACATTGCGCCCCATTCCCTGCTCAGAAGGTGTAGCTGTATCTCCCAGCAAAATAACTCGTCCCAAAGGCTTGACGAGCCGAGTGGCTTGGGCTAAAACGGCCGGATGTCCGGTAATGTCGAAGATAACATCCAGCATCCTGCCATCTGTTTTATGCTTGATTTCTTCATGTGCTTTTCCCGCATCCATGGGAAGCAGATGAATGCCCGGTCGTTCTTGAACCAGCTGTAAACGGCTCTCAGCAGGATCGATGGCGAAAATCTCTTTCACCCCAGACAGATATAAATATTGAGTAACCAGCTGTCCGAGAAGTCCGAGACCGATGACGCCTACCGTTTCTCCTAGCTGCAGCTCTGCTCTTCTTACACCAAGTTGTGTTGTTTTGGAAAGATTGATCCATGCGCCTTGCTCGGCGCTGATATTCTGCGGAAGAAGATAGGCATGCTTGGCATCTGTTTTAAAATATTGCGAATGCGAATTCTCGACAAATACGCGATCGCCTTTTTGTATTCCCGTAACTTCAGGGCCAACTTCAAGCACTTCAGCCACCATACAATAACCGGGATAGAAAGGATACTTCACCCAGTCCGACCAGTTGGTATCGGGGTCAAATACACCTCTAAGGCATTGAAGCTCTGTCCCTGTACTAATCAGGGAACATAGAGCGGCACATAAAATTTCGGTCTGGCCGATTGTAGGATCGAATGTTTCCTTTCGGACCTCAACCTTTTGCTTTTCTGTGAAAACGATACGCAGTGTTTCCATTTCCCTACCTCCTCGAACGGGTTCATTGACCCTCAAGATTAGTGTATAGGTATCGGATTTACAAAAATAGAGCACAACTTTGCTGAAGTTTAACACTTATACAGGTCGTGCAGCTGGAAGCATTTTTAAATATTTTTATCAAACAAACGCTTGTATTGAGCAGGGGAAATGCCCGTGTATTTCTTGAAAAGGCGGGTAAAGGTTTGGAGGTCATTAAATCCGAGAGTGCTGCTGATTTCGGTGATGTTCATTTCCTGCATTTCCAAAAGCGATTTCGCTTTTGCGATCTTAATCTCTCGATGCAGCAGGATCGGTGATTTGCCGAACATCGCTTTGAAGTGGTTGCTTACGTAGGTTGGATTCATATGTAATTCCTTGGCTAAATCCGCTAATGAAAGCGAAGCCTCGGGCTGGGTTACAATTTTCAATAAAATGGACAAAAAGCTGTGAGACTGCTGTCTCAAATCCGAGGTATTCATACTTCCCAAAGCGTTGTCCAATAACAAGTAAAGCAATTCAAGAGATTTTGCTTTTTGCAAAATGATGTTAGGGATATGGCCTTCCCTTGTGGTGGATAGTACGAATTCGTCGAATACGGCCTCGAATTTTTTGTGATTTTTCAGCGGATAGATATAAGGGATCTGTAAAAACGGCAGCACATCGATCACATTCTGAATCTTGTAAGTGAAATGCCACCAGAGAAACTCGGTTTCCTCATCACTATCTTTATATTGGTCGTGTTCCAGAAAAGTAGGGATAAAAATGACGGATCCCGGTTCAATCACATAGATGTTGTCCTGAACCTTGAGTTTGGCCGAGCCTTTTCTCACATAGGTCATCATGTAATACTCTTGAAATACACGGTTCCGGTAGTTCATCTCGCGACGGCGATGGATATCAAACTTTAACACTTTTAGCTCGGCTGTTTCCAGCAGAGAAGAGAGCATATCATTCTTCATGCTAGTTCCCCCCCCCATCTTAAAGTTGATTATATCATAATCACTGGTTCTTATTTGATTCTTATCTAAATCTATTTGCAGAAGAAAAGGACGAAATGCCTATGAAAAAAGGTTTGACAGTCCTTTTACTATCGCTTAACATGAATCATATGATCCAGATAAATACCAATGACGAAAGGAGGAAAGAGATGAAAGCCGTCATTTCCTTGAAAGGCAAGGTTGAAGTCTTAGACATTGAAGAACCTTCCATTGAAACGAACCATGTACGTGTTGAAACCTGCTACTCTGCAATTAGTTCAGGCACAGAGCTTCTGCTGAAAAACCTGATGACCGATACTCCCATTCAACTTGGTTACAGTGCGATGGGAATCGTGCGGGAAATCGGCGAAGGCGTCTCCCATGTGAAGGTAGGGCAGAGAGTCGCTTGTTACGGTTCTCCTTATGTTAAGCATGCGGAATTCTTAGTGGTGCCTAAGCTTTTGGTTGTTCCGCTTCCGGAGGAATGCAGTTCGAAAGAAGCGTCCTTCGTCGGACTCGGTGCGATCGCTATTCATGCGCTGCGTCAAGCGGATTTGCGTTTTGGAGAATCGGTTGTCGTGGTTGGACTAGGTATTCTGGGACAAATCGTATGTCGGATTACAGACGTTTCCGGCAGTAGGGTAATCGGGCTTGATTTGTTGGCAGAACGCTGCGCCAAGCTTTCGGAAGCCGGTGCCGTACAAGTGTGTGACAATGTACAGGATGTCAACCGTACCATCGATTCACTACATCAGCATGAAGGTGTTGATGCGGTTATCATCTGTGCCAATGGTGCCAATTCCGGCATTATTGATCAGGCTCTACGCTGGATTCGCGACAGGGGGAAAATCGTCATCGTCGGCGATGTGAAGATGGACTTCGATCGGGAGTTGATGTTTGCCAAAGAGGCACAGGTGCTTATCTCGCGCGCTGGTGGTCCTGGGCGGTATCATGACAGCTACGAAAGCAAGGGCGTTGACTATCCGATCGGTTACGTACGTTGGACAGAAGGTCGCAACATGGCGGAATTTATCCGTTTACTTTCTGAACGACGGTTTTCCATCCAAGCACTTATCACGCATGAGATGGCTTTATCATCTATGACAGTGGCTTACGAATTACTTCGCAAATCTCCACGAGACGTATTAGGCGTTCTCATTGATTATGGGAAGGAGCAAGAAGTAGAAGCTGAAAAACAAGTAAGTGCTGTACCTGTATCTTTTGAAATGTTGTAGTTACTGCTATTTGTATACGATCCCCAAAGAAACGCTCAAAGCCAATATTGTACAAGTGTTCAATGCCATTCATTGTTGATGCGTACCTCGTTTTCCTTCATCAAATCCTACTAGTCCATGAGAGTATTATAGATATTTCTAGCCATTTTTATTTAAAAATAGCGTTGTCATGCTCCTTGACTGGTCAGGTTACAACTTTTTCTCATTAGTTCGTTTATACACGGTATGTAAGCGATTTCACAAAAGCATTACATCAATCTCGCCTATCACCACACACACTGCCGATCGGGTAGAATTTTGAAAAAGGATGATGAGAATGGCTATATCAATGGTTGGAAGAAGCACGTTATCCAAATGGTTGTTGGGATTGTTGGCTTTACTATGCTTAGCTTTTTACTTGCCCTCCAACGTACGAGCCGCTGAGGCGGCGGAGATCATTCCGGTGCCCAACTCCGGATTCGAACAAGATTTGGTATCAGGCAAAATTCCGGGCTGGGGTTATTTTTCTGCCGGAATACCTTCAGGGCTCTCTTTGTCAGAAACGATCAAATTCGCAGGCAATAGAAGCTTGAAGATGGAGAGAACTGGGGCAGTGGCAGGGGCGCTTGGAGCGGAAAGCGTAAAGCTGGCTGTAACGTCCGGAAAATCTTTTGAGGCAGCAGTCAAGTTGTATATCGAAAACTTTACAGGAACTCCTGCTCTTTGGATTCGCTGGCACGACGCAGCGGGGAAACCTTTGAACAAACAGGCGACTTATAATCTCACCGCTTCTCCGTTAAACAAATGGCTGGACATTCGAGCCCAAGGTATTGCTCCGGCGGATGCAGCCTTTGCGACGGTCTTCGTGTATGCTTCATCGGGTACTACCATGACGGCATATGTGGACGAGGCCCAGTTTTACCGCGTGGCCGATACGATTGCCGTGCTCAATCCCGGATTTGAAGATCCTGCTTCGGGATCAACTATTCCTGGTTGGGGGTTGTTCACGGGTACGCCTGCGGGCTCTGTGTCGATAAGTAAGACGGAGCAGAACAGCGGGTTGTCTAGTCTTCTCCTTGATGACACCTATACGGATAAATCCGTTGGGCTGAGCACTCAAGCGATCAGTGTGAAAGAAGACGGCATATATGAAGCGAAAGCCAGCGTTTACTTAGTATCCGGAGGAGGCGTAAGCATTTATATCAAATTTTATAATGAATCAGGCAAAGAAATTGGAACATCCTCCGTTTCACATGGCACACCGCTGAATACATGGAAGCAAATCAAAATAGAGGGGATAGCTCCGGATAAAGCAGAAACAGCGAAGGTTTTATTGTATTCCGGGGTAGGGGGGATCAGCAAAGCACACTTTGATGATGTTTCATTTACTTATAAGGGCGACGCGCTTAAATTACCATTTAAGTATGGCAATCCCGTCAACTTGGGCAAAGCAACGCTCACGGCGACAACCATGGGGGGAGCGATAGGGAATGGCGAACTCTATTTCGTGGCCAACGGCAATCCAGGGACGTTCTATGCCGTTGATGCTGCTTCAGGAAGTATTAACTTCTCGGAGGCAGTCCCTGGTACGACAGAAACTTGGGCGGTGACGGTGGGGGCGGATAAGAACGTCTATTTTGCCGCTACAGCCAATCGTAAGTTCTGGAAATACGATCCGTTACTCCGAAAGATCACAGAAGTAGGGAATAATCCTTCCAATAATTTCGTATGGGATTTGGATGCAAGTTCTAATGGCCTCATATACGGCTCTACGTATCCGAATGCCAAGGTCTTTAGTTACGATACCAACACAGGCTTGTTTGCCGATCTAGGCAGCATGCATCCAGTTGAACAATATGCTCGAGGAGCCGGGGTTACCGATCAGTACTTGTATGTCGGGATCGGCTCCAAAGAGCATTTGATGCGAATCGACCGGGTAAGTGGAGAAAAGTTTGAGATTCAAATGCCGTTCACGGGTGTGGATGGTTTCGTGCACAATATTTCTCCTTACAACGGACTTCTTTACCTTGCACGTGGTACATCGCTTGCCATCTTGGATGAACAGACGTTTGAAGTTAAGAAACGATTTGCCTATACAGATCCGGAGGCATTTGATGGCAAAATCTCACCTCCGTCTCCTTATGACGCCAATCTGCTTTATTACCGGAATAAATTTTCGAGCAATCTGTGGACATATAATGTCTCAACCAATACGGTGCAGGCCGTAATGCCGGAGGTTGGACTCCCTGAGACTGGGAGTAGAGCGTTTGATTGGATCACTTTGCCTAATGGCGTTCAAGTGTTGGCTACCTTGTACGAGAACGGCAAGTACACGCTGTATAACCCGTTGGATCATTCGATACAGACTATCCAGGTGCCTATGGCAAGGGATGGTGTCAATATACAAAGCCTCGCAGCAGGGCCGGACGGCAAGCTATATCTCGGTGGTTTCCTGGATGGATTAAGTGTATTTGATCAGTCAACGCAAAAATATGAAGCTCAAATTTCTTCTCCGTTCTCTCCCCATCAAGTTGAGGAGATCGGCTTTTTGAATGGCAAGACCTATTTCGGCGCTTATAGCGGAGCACGCGTTTACCGTTATGATGCAAGCCTGCCCTACAATTACGGATCAACGCCATCGCATAATCCAGGGCTCGTTTACACGGTTCCCGATGCTCAAGATCGGCCTTATGCGTTTGCTTCCGGCGATAACAAGCTGTTTATCGGAACGATTCCTTTCTACGGCAAAATGGGCGGCAGTTTAACCATTTACAATGAAACAACGAATAACTGGACGTCAACCCGTAACGTTGTAGAAGATCAAAGTATCATTGCGCTTGCCTATAAAGATGGCATTGTCTACGGTGGTACCTCCATCGACGGAGGTCTCGGCACAACGACGCCACCCACGGCGGTGGCCAAACTGTTCAAATGGGATGTTGCGACAAGTACCAAGCTGGGTGAGTTTGTACCTGTCATTCCTGGCCTGACGTCCCCTAAATTACTCGGCGGTTTGTCTTTCGGTCCTGACGGACTGTTATGGGGCGGCGCATGGGGGAAGGGTGATCAAGGGGGGGACATTTATGCTATCTATGCGATGGATCCCAGCACCAATGCGGTTGTGAAAAGTAAGCTGATTTACCCGAATGCAAGTGGTGGTAGCCCATGGCGTTCCTTTTATTTACGCTGGGGGCAAGATGGCTTGCTGTATACGACTATTGCTCGCAACGTAACCGTATTCGATCCTGTGACTCTGAAATACCGTAAACTTACGGAAACGCAATCGAATCTGTTGGACTTGGGTGTAGACGGAAGCATTTACTATACTTCGGGACCGACGCTGTTTAAACTACAAGCTCCTTTGGCTCAAGCTTCAATATCAATGGCCAAGGTTACGCTGGATCAGGGGCAAAGTGAGCCGATTATCAGTTCCGGCGTTCTGGAGAACGGACTGCCGGCCATCTTGGCAGGGGGCACGACTTCCTTCACAAGCAGCGACCCGACTGTTCTGTCCGTTGTGTATGGAGAGGTTAAAGCGCTCAAGGCGGGAACGGCGAACGTTTATGCCGATATCACTTTAGGTGAATCGGCGATCAGAACGAATACGATCAATGTTACCGTTTATCAAGGCACTTCATTGACTGTTAATACAGTAACGGAAGCCACTTATAGCGATACGGCGACTTTAAGCGCGACGTTGACAGATCTTCAAGACCAGCCACTTGCAAACCGTTCCGTACAATTCTCAGTGAATGGGGGGACGATAGGAAGTGCCTCGACGAATGCACAAGGCGTGGCGGTGTTGTCATATGTAGTGACACAAAGCGTACCGGCCAATATGGAGGAGGCTGTTTATGAAGTGCGGGCTGTCTTCGAGCGGGATGACATCACGCATACTGGAGCGAGCGAAGGAAAAGGCGGCATAACTGTACAGCGTGAAACAGCGTCAGTCGCCTACACAGGCACTACTACCGCTTTGGTTGGGATGGTGAAACTAGCAGCTCAGGTTTCTCAGCAGGAAGATGGAGAATTGGGAGCTATAGCTGGGCTGCCGATCCAATTTACGATTTCACAGATGAATCCGGATGGAACACTCACGGCATATGCCGCTCCGGAGCTACAGGTTGTATATCAGACAGATGTCACAGGAAATGTTTATTTGAATCAGCAGCTTCCAGCAGGATTATATCAGGTGAAGACAGAGTTGTTGATGAATAGCGGGTATGCGAAAGCGGAGTCGAACGTGACTCTTGCTGTATACGGCTCCAGCGCAGAAGAGGTGGAAGCTGAGGGATGGTTTGCCATTACCGAGGGAAATACGGCGATTGGCAGCAAAGCTAAGAAAGTACACATCGAAGCCGAATGGGAAATGGATGAAAAAGCAAATCTTCCAAAAGGAAAATTGAAGATTCATGCAGAGCCGAATGGATTAAAACTGGAATTGAAAACGGCTCAATGGTTGGTTGTAACATCGAGTAGTGCCTATATACAGGGTCAGGCAACGGACGATGATGGAGTATCCTATACGGTCAGGCTTATGATGGGAAAACAACAGCAAGTCGTTTCACTGCAAATATGGCAGGGTCTGAATGCTCAAGGTGCTCCGTTCTATCAGGTACTGGGGCAAAAATGGTCTGGCAATATCAACTAAGAATGGAGAGCTTTATTATAACCAAACGAGGCTGTCCCAAACGTAAAGATATTCACTTAGGGGCATAGAAAACAAAAAAAAGAGGTGGCAAGGTTATTCTTGCCATCTCTTTTTTTTGTTTTTGTTTTCTGTCGATTGCAAGGCAAAAGTCACCCGACTCTAGTTAGTGGAACGTTGATACGTTATTTTGGGAAATCTCTCTTAGAGGCTATCCTCCAGCCTTCGGCAAACCGTCTCGAAATCGTCGAGCCGTGCCCAGTAAAGCTTGAGAATGTGGCGCATGGTTTCCAGTTCGTGGAAAGTTACATTCATGTCTTTATAGAAACTAAATGTCGGGATGATGTCCCGGTACATGAAGAACCGGGAAGGACGCGCCAACGTTTCTTCCCCGATCCACTCCGCCGCCGTTTTGACACTAGGAATGGTAAGGGTGGTTTTGCGAATATGCAGCTGCGCTTCGTTCGAAACGAGAAAATCGAGCATAGTTTGGGCTGCTTCCTTTTGTTTGCTTGACTTAATGACCGCAAGACCAATGATTAAGAGCTGAGTCTTCGCTACCAACGAATAGGGAAGCGGTGCGATGTCATATGCGAATTCAGCATTACGCAAATGGTTCAAGCTGTAATAGCTGGTCACAATCATGGACGTTTTTTGCTGCAAGAAAAACCGTTCGGCATCAGAGTCATTCTCCGACATATAGACGGTGTCGGGGTTCATTCCTTCAAACAGCCCAAGGCTGGTTTGCATGGCTTTCCGAAAATTATCGTTGTTGAAAATCAGCTTACCATGCTGATCTCGTTCAAAAACGACCTTGTTTTGCAGTAAAAAGAGCGGCCATCGATTGATGGATTGCAGGTGAAACAAGATGCCGATTCGGTCCTGCTTTTGCGTTAAGGCTAGCGCTGCTTTCTGGACATCGTTCCAACTCCAACTGCTATCCGGCTCTGGCAATGCTGCTTCCTTGAAATGATCTCGGTTGTAACACAAGACGATCGGTGAAAAAATAAACGGCTGCACATACAAATGACTGTCTTTGGTGAAAGGTCCTGACAGAAAGGTATACGTGCCATTCTTTCGTTCAAGCGGCTCTAGGATATCCAAGACGGCTCCAGTTTCAGTAACCGTTTCGTAGTTTTGGGTATTTAAAGTGATAAGGTCGAGCGCGTCTCTCTCCATGGCTTCCTTCGTGTTCTGAGAAAAGTACGAATGCGAAAGAGGAATCATTTGGACGACAATATGCGGATGCTGCTGTTGAAACTTTTCGACCAGCTCCAATAAATTAGCTTCAAGGGAAAGAGTGGAGTAATAACCGAATTTCAATGTAAGCTTTTCGTTCCGACCTGTCCCAACAACGCGCGTCCCGATTCGCGGCGCTTTTTCGATCATTTCCTGATCGAGTAGTGCTTCCAGTCCTTTGCGAACCGAATTTTTACTAAGCTGAAACTGTTCAGCAAGTGTTAATTCGGAAGGTAAAAAGTCACCGGGCTGAAGTTTTCCAGTTACGATGTCGCTGCGTAATGTCGTGACCATATCTTCCAGTCGGGTTCGGAAGGTTGATCGTTTGGGTTTACCCGCCATTTATTCTAGAACCTCCGGGCCATTCAATGTTGGTATCTATCTGGGTTATATTATAGTATGCCAAGCTGATTGGACACAAGGTTCGTATCTTGCTGTCATCATTTTTTTTAATTAAATGTCGGATTGCATAAGATTTCATAGTTTTTTCCTTATCATTTAAATACATCAAGTGTTAATTTACATAACAAACAGTTTACATCAATGATGATTCATCGAAGGGGGGGTTCCATTGATCTCATTTCGTCAAGTAGAGAAGCATTACGGCGATTTCCATGTGCTCAAAGGAATTAATCTTCAGATCAAGCAGGGGGAAGTCGTTGTCGTTGTAGGTCCGTCAGGTTCAGGCAAGAGTACGCTGCTAAGGTGTATCAACCGACTGGAAACCATCACAAGCGGTGAGCTTATCGTGAATGAGTTCAAGGTCAGCGATAAGAAGATGGATATGAACAAGCTGCGTCGAGATATCGGCATGGTATTCCAGCATTTCAATCTATATCCACATAAGAAAGTGATCGATAACATTACGCTTGCTCCGATGAAGGTGCATGGTATGGCTAAGAAAGAAGCCGACGAGATCGCGATGTATTTTCTGGATAAGGTTGGTATTCAGGATAAGGCGTACAGTTTTCCTTCACAGTTATCAGGTGGACAGCAGCAGCGTGTGGCCATTGCGAGGGGACTGGCGATGAAGCCGAAAATTATGTTGTTTGATGAGCCCACATCAGCCTTGGATCCGGAGATGGTCGGAGAGGTTCTTGATGTCATGAAGGCGCTTGCAAATGAAGGAATGACGATGGTTGTGGTTACGCACGAGATGGGCTTTGCCCGTGAAGTGGCCGATCGTGTTGTTTTTATGGACAAAGGTCAGATTGTAGAAGAGTCACCTCCCGAGGAATTCTTCGTCAACCCTCGTGAAGAAAGAGCGAAATTATTTCTGAATCGGGTACTTAACCATTAATAAGGAGATGAACAAAACCATGATGTCAAAAAAGTGGAATTTCATGTTTATGTTAATTACGATATTTGCATTGGCGGGGTGTGCCTCTAACGGCACAAAAGGGGGCGCATCAAGCGCTCCGGCTAGCTCTCCGGCAGCAAGCAGCGCTCCAAGCACTGCAAAGCCGGCAGGTGGAGCGACCGTTCTGGATGAGATCAAAAGCAGAGGCAAAGTTGTCGTTGGTGTGAAGTTTGATACCAAGCTATTCGGTTTGAAAAACCCGACTGGCGGCGAAGTTGAAGGCTTCGACATCGACATTGCGAAAGCATTAGCGAAAGAAATTCTCGGCGATGAGAAGAAAATTGAGTTAAAAGAAGTAACGTCCAAGACACGCATTCCGATGCTCGATAACAAAGAGATTGACATGATTGTTGCGACGATGACGATTACCGAAGAGCGGAAGAAACAAGTTGAGTTTTCTGATGTTTATTTTAAAGCAGGACAATCTTTGCTCGTCAAGAAAGGCAGCCCTATTAAGAGTGTAGCGGATGTTAAAAAAGGAACGAAAGTGTTGGCTGTGAAAGGCGCTACTTCCGTTGCGAATATTAAAGCGAAATCCCCAGATGCCACCATACTTGAATTTGATAATTACCAAGATGCTTTCAGCGCCCTGAAAGCGGGTCAAGGGGACACGTTGACAACAGATAATGCCATCCTCTATGGCATGATGGAGCAAGATAAGAACTTCGAAGTGGTTGGCGAACCGTTCACGGATGAGCCTTATGGTATCGCGATTAAAAAAGGTGAAACAACACTTCAAGCCGCGGTGAATGATGCATTGAAGAAGTTGGAGTCAAGCGGTCAATATACGAAAATCTATGAGAAATGGATTGGCAAAGCGCCAACCAAATAAGAGTAACAAGAATAAAAGAAGAGATGGGTGGCAGCTGCTGCCCATCTTCTGTCTATGAGGGGGGAGCGCATGCCGGATTTCTCGATTTTTACCGATTATTTTGATATCTACATGAAGGGCTTCTTCAACACGATCATTGCCAGTGTTATTGCGTTAATTGGCAGCTTTGTGCTGGGTACGGTCATTGCTATTTTTCGTATCGGATCGGTGAAACCACTGCAATGGATAGGTACGGCCTATGTAGAATTCATTCGAAACATACCGCTCTTGCTTGTTGTTTTCGTGTTCTTCTATGGGCTGCCGTCCATCGGCATTACCCTTAGCGGATTCGTATGCGGGACCTTAGGTCTTACGGTGTACACGGCAGCTTTTATTGCAGAAGCGATCCGTGCTGGTATTATGTCGGTGCCCAAAGGACAGTCTGAAGCGGGACAATCCTCAGGACTGACCTATCTCCAGACGATGTGGCATATCGTCCTTCCGCAAGCAATCAAAATTGTCATACCGCCGCTTAGCAACCAATTTATTAACCTCGTTAAGAACTCGTCCGTACTTGGCGTGTTCGCAGGTTTTGACCTCATGTATTTCGGTGATCAAGTCGCAAGTGAGACTTATGCTACTTTCGATACCTATATCTTCGTTGCAATGCTTTATCTGATACTCACGCTGCCGCTAAGTTACATGGCCTTACGCCTAGAACGTAAATTAGCTCGTACGGACTGACTTTAGGGGGAGGTGAACGAATGGATATCATGCAGGCTTTCACAGCTGATAATGTAAGGTTTGTATTTGAAGGTTTCTATATAACGTTAAAGGTCGCTGCTATTTCTATTGTTTTAAGCTTTATTGTAGGTTGTATCGTCGGTACTATTCGGTATACGAAGCTACCAGTGTTATCACCTATACTTGCCGTATTGGTCGAACTTATCCGCAATTTACCATTGTTGTTAATCATGTTTTTCTCGAGATTCGCTTTACCGGATATCGGGATTAAACTCGGACCCATGAATGCAACGATCTTGGCATTAACGTTATTTGAAGGTGCGATGATTGCTGAGATTGTGCGAAGCGGCCTGAATTCCATCGATAAAGGACAGATTGAAGCCGCTCGATCTTCAGGACTAGGCTATGTGCAAACCCTTTGGCATATTATTCTACCTCAGGGGCTGCGCCGAATGATGCCGCCACTAGTGAGTCAATTTATTTCCTTGTTAAAAGATACTTCTCTTGCGATTGTTATTTCCTTGCCTGAACTGATGCATCATGCGAAAATAGTAATTGGACAAAACTACAGTTATACCATGCCCATTCTATTTTTAGTGGCTATTCTATATTTCGCTGTGAATTATGCCTTATCATTAGCAGCCCGCAGGATGGAATCAAGATTGGTATAGAGGAATTTAACACACAGAAGGAGTCTTGGCATCATGTTACAAGTAAGTTGGGAAATGATGATATTCATCATCATCGGTGGTTTTCTAGCGGCTTATGTAGATTCTGTCGTTGGTGGAGGGGGACTGATCGCTCTTCCGGTTCTGCTGGCAACGGGATTACCCCCAGCTGTCGCGTTAGGAACGAACAAATTGGCGGGCACCATGTCTTCTCTGACAAGTACGATTTCATTCATGAGGTCTGGAAATGTCGATCTGAAAGCCGTACGCGGTTTGTTCATTTTGTCTCTCTTAGGGGCAATATGCGGAACGATGGTGCTGCGGCAAATTCCATCTGATTTCTTAAAGCCGTTGGTTGTCGTTATGCTTATACTGATCACCATCTACACGATTTTTCGTAAAAATTGGGGGGATCTTTCAACCTTCCGCCAGTTTTCAACGAAAACAGCGATGTTAATGGGCTGCGCTGCATTCGGTTTGGGCTTTTATGATGGTTTCTTCGGACCGGGTACCGGTTCCTTTCTTATTTTCGTTTTTCTGATGTTAGGATTCGATTTCGTCAAAGCGGCCGGTAATGCCAAGGTACTAAATTTCGGTAGCAACGTGGCTAGTTTGGCTACTTTCATGGTTATGGGGTCCATTAATTATGGGATAGGCATTCCGATGGGAATAGCCATGGTTTGTGGATCTTTGCTGGGCTCACGCATGGCGATCCGCAAAGGATCAGCGTATGTTCGACCGCTATTTCTTACCGTTTGTATAATCCTCATTGGTAAGCAGATATGGGATATCTTGTAGGGGGTGAAAGGCTGGGACGCTTAAAGAACGAAGGGCTGCAAATGATTCTCGTCGCTATTGTGACGGCAATTGCCGGAGAGTTTAAGATCACACCTTTCATTGGGGAAATGTTTCGGATTGGTCTTGGCAGCAGCGCCTTTCTACTCTGTTTGCTTTTGATGAAGCATCTGCCTTATATCTATACAGGTATCGTTACCGGAATCACTGTTCTGCTATTTCGGACGTTGGAAGATGGTATCCTATTACATGGGGCCATGTCTTTCAGCGCGAGCGCGCAAACGCATTTATCAGCCGCATTTTATTATATGGCCTTTGCGATTGCCATGAGCTTCATTAAACGGAATTGGGACCAATTCCACCCTTTTGTTCTTGGGTTGTTCTTATCGGTTATTGATCTTATGTCCAATGAGATTGAATTGTTGGCTCGCAGCTTGATTTTCCATTCACCGCATATGTTTTCAGAGCAGTTAGTGTATATCACAGTTACCGCTGTCGTGCGGAGCTACTTCGTGGTCGGTATCTACAACAGTGTGACCATTAATCAGATGCGAGTCCTGCATAATGAGCAGCAGAAGCGTATGGAACAAATGTTAAATACGAATAGCGGTTTATATGGCGAAGTATTTTACTTACGGAAGTCGATGGATACGATTGAGCAAATAACAGCCAAGAGCCACAATTTATATGAAAAAATTAATGGCGCGGGGTTAAAAAGCTACTCTCGCACCATTTTGGAAATTACCCAGCAAATTCATGAAGTCAAAAAAGATTCGCAACGCATCCTAGCCGGGTTGTTAAAGCTGTTCGATCGCGATTTCGCTTCCGAAATGAGGCTGGCTGAAGTCGTGGAGTTCGCCATCAAGTCCAACCTGGGTTATAGTTCGATGATTGGAAAAAAGATTCAATTCAAAAGCGACATTCAAACGGACTATTGTTCGAATCAATACCTACCCCTTTTAACCGTAATCAATAATCTCGTTTCTAATGCTGTGGAAGCAATTGAAGATCAAGGATCGATTCTCGTAAGTGCTTATGAGCAAGGTGCTGAGACCATCATCATCGTTGCCGACACTGGTGTTGGCATTTCAGAGCAGGATAGAGATATGATTTTTGCACCCGGATTTACGACCAAATTCAATCAAGAGGGCTTTGCCGCGACAGGGATTGGACTCTCTCATGTTCGAGATATTGTTCATTCATTAGGTGGAGACATTCATTTACGCTCTGACGAGCCGGGTTTTCAGACCACTTTTGTGATTACTATATTGACCGATACGTTGAAAAAAGGAGCGTAGAGATCATGCTGTCATTCGGGATTGTTGACGATGATGCGGTAAGTAGACTGATGCTTCAAAAGATCATTGAAAAAGGCGGATTAGGCGAAGTCGTAGGTACGGCTGGCAGCGGGAGCGAAGGAGAAAAAGTTCTTCTGGAAACCACACCGGATGTCGTGGTCATTGATTTATTGATGCCGGACCAGGATGGAATTGAGACCATCATTCGATTGAAGGAGCAAGGTTATCAAGGGAAATACGTGATGATTTCGCAAATTGAAAATAAAGAAATGATTGGCAAAGCTTATCAAGCCGGTGTCGAATTCTATATTCAAAAGCCAATTAATAAAATTGAAGTGGAAGCGGTGCTGTCCAAGGTTAACGAGCAGTGGAACATTAGCCGCTCCTTGCAGGAGATTAAAGAATCATTAACCAAGCTGAGTTTACTGCACACAGGTACTGAGAGTATTCGCAAAAAGCGCGGTGTCCGCGAAATTATGCAGCCTATTCTCATGGATATGGGGATCGTGGGGGACACCGGCAGTCGCGACCTGATGGACATTATGGAACATCTCACTCGTCATCATAAAGCGGAAGGAATTCCGCCGCTCAAGGAGCTTTATGAAACTGTGTCCAGATGTCACAAGGTAAAAGAAGCGGATGTTGAAAAAGAAGGTAAAGCCGTCGAACAGCGAATTCGCCGCACGATAATGACCGCGTTGACCCATATCGCCAGTATTGGCTTGACGGATTACAGCAATCCCAAATTTGAGCATTATGCGCCTCTGTATTTTGAATTCCAGGATGTGCGTATGAAGATGAAAGAAATCGATGAGAACTGTAAGCCGGAGAAGGGCAAGGTCAATATTAAGAAATTTCTCCAAGTTCTCTTTCTTGAAGTTACGGATAAGATGCGCAGTGAATATTAAGAATAGGGCGAATGAAATTAGGCCGTTTCTGGTTGCGAATTGACCGGTGGTTATGGTATTATTTTGAATTAGTGATAGAGAAGGAGGTGAAGGTAGGATGAATCGAGAGTTCGTGAACAACCGTGTGAGCCAGTTACCCATCGCGATGGCTGGCATCGTTCATGCAGCAGGCAAAGACGCGAGAAGTCTGTCCATTTATACTCATACGGAATTACAACTCACGAAAAGACACCTACCTTAACCCTCAACGGATCAATCCGAAAGGTCGTAGGAATTTTCCTGCGGCCTTTTTTTGTACGTTGGTTGCGATGGATAGGGTCTTTCATAAACTAGGAGGATCCTTCATTATGTTAATAGTTAATGGTCAAAATATAAAGAAATACCATGGTGCGCAGCTGGTGCTCGAAGATGTTACTTTTGAAATTCATCAGGGAGAAAGAATAGGACTTGTGGGACGCAATGGCAGCGGTAAATCGACATTGTTGCGCCTTATATCCAAGATGGAGAAGCCTGATGAAGGACAATTAACGGTACGAAAAGATACGCGGATCGGCTATTTAGCACAAATCCCAACGGAATGGGAGAGCGGTACGGTGTATGATGTGCTAGCCGCGAGCTTTCAAGAGGTACTTGAATGCCGCGCTAACATGACGGAGCTGGAGCAGCGAATGTCGAGCCCGGACGTCATGAGCGATGAGAAGCAACTAGATCAGCTGCTTAAGCGGTACGCACAGCTGCAAGAACGTTTTGAACGGGAAGGCGGCTACGAGCTGGATGCAAGAATCGACCAAGTAGCGAACGGTCTTCGTATTGCACGGGAGTTTTACGAACGGAGATTTACCTCGTTGTCTGGAGGGGAAAAGACGAAGATTGCTCTCGCTTCCCAGCTGATCGGCAAACCTGACTTGCTGCTGCTGGATGAGCCGACGAATCATCTGGATTTGTTTGGTGTGGAGTGGTTGGAGGAATATCTCACCCATTATGATGGTGCGTGTTTCATTGTTTCTCATGATCGCTACTTTCTGGATCGGGTAGTTACGAAGATCGTTGAACTGGAAGATGGTGAATCCACGACCTATCTGACTTCATACTCGGGATATGTGAAGGAGAAGGAAGTTAGATTACTTCAGCAGTTTGCTGATTATCAGGAGCAGCAGAAGGTCATCAAAAAGATGAAAGAGACGATTAAGCAGCTGACGGAGTGGGGCCGAGTAGGAGGGAATGAGAAATTTTTCCGCCGGGCAGCTTCTATGCAGAAAGCGCTGGATCGGATGGAGAAGCTCAAACGGCCTGTTCTCGATCCGAAGGCAGCTGAATTCGGGTTGAAGCTGGACGACCGCTCAGGTCGGAGAGTGATTCGATTCGACGATGTGAATAAGCGATACGGAGATAAAGTGCTGCTGAAGCGGGCAAGCGGATTGCTGGAATATGGCGAGAAAGTGATGCTCGTCGGGCATAATGGTTCAGGTAAAACAACCCTGTTGAAGATGATTCTGGGTGAAGAGCAGCCTGACCAAGGGGAGCTCGAGCTTGGAGCGCGGGTCGACATTGGTTATCTGGCTCAACAAGAGTATCCAGAGGATCATAAGAAATCGGTGCTGACTTACTTCTGTGAGGAAGCGAAGCTGGAAGAAGGAGAGGCTAGGGGCCGGCTTGCTGCTTATTTATTTTATGGAGCAGATGTTTTCAAGTCGGTTAGTTCTCTCTCGGGAGGTGAGTGGACTAGATTGCGACTAGCACTGCTTGTGCTGCGTAAGCCTAATTTACTCATTCTCGATGAGCCCACGAATCATATGGATATTGCTTCAAGGGAAGCGTTGGAAGAAGCGCTGGAAGAGTTTCCTGGTACCGTGCTGGCTGTAACGCATGATCGTTATTTTATGAATCGGCTGTCCCGGAAAATATGGGAGCTGGATCAAGGGCGTATTACCGTTTACTTGGGTAACTTTGACGACTATAAAGAGAAGAGCCGGCAGCTGCGCGAAGATCAAATACGTGAAACCACTGTTATTGGGGTGCCAAAGTCGGTTGCTGCACATGCGGCGTCACGGGGAAAGTCTAAATACTCGTCCGTGTTCACTAGGGACAATCTGGAAAAGCAGATTGCTAATGAAGAAGCGCGTCTGAAGAATTTAGACCAACGAATAGAGAACCTGGCGGCAGATGAACTCAGCAAGCTATGGATAGAGAGAGAAGCGGTACAGGACCTGTTGGATGGGCTTTATGAGCACTGGATGCAGATGGAGGAGCAGGAATAGAAAGAGAAAGAGGGGGTGCGAAAGCACTCCCTCTTTTCAATTCCCTTTTGTTCCATTTGTATCCTGTGCAGATTTAGAAAAATAGAGCTTGAAGCTTAAATCTTGATTGTAGTTGCCAAAGCCGGACCCGAATAAGGTGACGCCTCCAATATGCTCGGCATCCTCTAAAATGGCAACTCGGAAGGACCAGTGAGGATTACGAATGTCGATTTGGTCAATCGTGACGTCGGACAGCTTCAAGCCGTCCATGAACGTTCCATCTTTTTTGATAATGATCCGCTTTAGTAGACCAAATTGATTCACATCTTCAAACCACCATGCAGGATTAAGTCTACCCTTGCCGCCAAAGTCACCTGGGCTAGTCCACATTCCTAGCTTAAGTCCATTGAAGAAGAACGTAATATCAGAAGGCCAGTCGCTGTTTGTTAAAGGGGCTTCGGAAGATATCTCCATCGATATTTCCAATTCCTCTGGTTCCTCGCTGTTCATTAAGAAATTTGGAATCTTATACTCGACATATCCCTGCGCGAACCAAAGAATCTTAGCGTTCAATCGTTCCGGATCAAGGAAATAACGGGGATCATCGAAAATACCGATGACTTTAGATACCGTACAAATACCGCAAGTTGGAATGATGTTTAAATCCGTATAGTGGCCGACAGATACATCGGTTCTTCTTGAATAACGAGGGGTGACATTGCGCTGCGGAAAAGCAATCTCAAGATGATCCATGTGAAGTGAGCACATCTTCTGGGCTGCGCCGCCTTTGCCGGGCATCATTTCGGATCGGATCACATCGGCTTTCTCTAACTTTTTGACGTGCATCGTCATAATTGCGCTGCTAAGACCAAGGGCCTCCGCCAATTCACGGATATTCATGGGCTTCTGGGAGAGCAAGTGGACGATTTGAATGCGAACGTTACTTGAAAGTGCTTCAAATAGAGGTAAATTATCTTCCGATAAATCAATTCTCAAACAAATTCCCCCGTATAATAAAAGATTAATATTTATGTGAATGATTCCTTATATAGTAATATACATTTTTCTTAAATCTTTAACAACATCGAAAAGTTTAACAAGATGATTCATGTAAACCAAACATTAATATAAATGTGTATTATTAATAAATATATTGACAATAGGATGGGGCTGGCATTACTATTTACTCAATATGAAGTTATTCATATTTGTGAAAATCATCAAAATGATAGGGGTTTTGAACATGTTGAGTAACGTCAAGGCAATTGAACAGGAATATTTGAATCCCATTATCCCACAGCGCGCAGATCCTTGGGTGTATAAGCATACCGATGGATATTATTACTTTACCGCTTCTGTACCGGAATTTGATCGAATCGAAGTAAGAAGAGCAGTTACGATTCAGGGGCTCGGTTTCGCCGAACCGGTAGTCGTATGGAACAAATATGCGGAAGGCCCGATGAGCGCTAATATTTGGGCACCGGAAATCCATTATTTGAATAACAAATGGTACATCTATTTTGCGGCTGCTCGCACTACCGATACGGTGGAGGGATTGTTTGATCACCGAATGTTTGTTCTGGAGAATGAATCACCGAATCCACTGGAAGGGCAATGGGTAGAGAAAGGTCAGATCAAACCGAATTGGGAGTCATTCTCGCTCGATGCAACTACCTTTCAACATGAAGGTAATCTCTATTTAGTATGGGCGCAGAAGGATTTGAACATAGTAGGAAACTCCAATCTGTATATTGCGCTGATGAGCGATCCATGGACAATTAGCGGTCAACAGGTCATGATTGCACAGCCGGACTATGAGTGGGAAAAAATTGGTTTTTTGGTCAATGAAGGTCCAGCCGTATTGAAACGTAATGGGAAAATTTACATTACCTATTCTGCTAGTGCTACAGACTATAATTACTGTATGGGTTTATTGACGGCTGATGAGTCGAGTGATCTGTTAAACCCGGATTCATGGAGTAAGACACCTCACCCCGTATTTCAAACTAATGAGACTACTGGTCAATATGGACCTGGTCACAATAGCTTTACGGTTTGTCCGGAAGGTAAGGATGTGATCGTGTACCATTCCCGCAATTACAAATTTATTGAGGGTGACCCTCTATATGATCCAAATCGCCATACACGAGCACAAATATTTGGTTGGCACAGTGACGGGACACCTGATTTTGGCATTCCGGTTGCAGATGCTCTAACTCAAAAATAAAAATGAACTCGAAAAATTGCAAAATAACATAGTGTTGACAGTGAAAGCGCTTTGATTTATTATAAGTTTAACATATATATTAATAATTAATATAAACGCTTACGTTTGTAAGGCAATCGCTTTAAAGGTTGAACTTACATTATTAATTGAATATATGTATGCGGTTCCATTTCATCGGATTTTTTATTATTTACTACAATTAGGAGGGGTTTAAATGAAAAAGAGTCTAGTATCAGTAGCAGCGCTTTCCATGTCGTTAGTAATTGTACTTGCAGGTTGTGGTGGGAACAACGCGGGAAGCGGTAGTGGGGATACGGCGAAAAAAGAAGAAAGCAAAAGCACAGAGGCAGCAAAAACAGAAACAAAAGAACTAACATTTATGTTCCGCGGCGGCCCCGACGAGCAAAAGGCATACGAAAATACGATTAAGAAGTTCGAAACGGAGCACCCGGGTGTTAAAGTTAAAATCATCACAACAACAGCTGACCAATATGCAACAAAAATTAAGGCAGCTATTACAGGTAAAAGCTTACCCGATGTATTCTACTTTGAACCAGGTGATTTGAGAGCTTATGTAAATGGCGGCGTTCTCCTGGATCTGACAGCTAACATTAAAGGTGATAAAAATGTTGATCTGAACAACATCTGGAAATACGGCGTTGACTTTTATCGTTATGACGGTTCCACTGTTGGGAAAGGCAATATTTACGGTCTACCAAAGGATGTTGGCCCATTTGCACTCGGCTATAACAAAACAATGTTTGAAAAAGCTGGAGTACCACTTCCTGACAAAGATAAGCCTTATACGTGGGATGAATTTATTAAAGTCAACAAACAACTGACCAAAGATAACAACGGTGACGGCAAGATGGATCAGTTCGGTACTGGTTTCAATGTTAACTGGTCCTTGCAATCATTTGTATGGAGCAATGGTGCAGATTGGCTAGATGCAACAAAAACAAAAGTTACGATTGATGAACCTAAATTTGCTGAAGCTTTGCAATATTTTGCTGATATGCAAAATAAGCATAAGATCACTCCATCAATTGAAGATGCGCAAACGTTAGATACTTACCAGCGTTGGATGAAGGGCGAAATGGGCTTCTTCCCGGTAGGACCTTGGGATCTAAGTACCTATGAAAAATTGCCGTTTGAATATGATCTGATTCCTTACCCAGCTGGATCGACAGGTAAATCTGCAACATGGTTAGGTTCCTTGGGAATTGGTGTTTCCAGCAAAACGAAACACCCTCAGGAGGCTACTGCTTTGGTAACTTACTTAACAGCTTCGCGTGAAGGACAGCAAGCCCTGGTAGATGCTAAAGTACAAATCCCGAACTTGATCGATATGGCTGACAAGTGGGCTGCAGACACATCCATTAAACCGGCAAACAAGAAAGAATTTTTGGAAATAGTTAAAGATTACGGCAGAGCTATTCCAAATACGTTGACTTACAATGCAGAATGGCACCAGCTCTTCTTCACGGATATTCAGCCAGTCATTGATGGTAAAGTAACTGCAGCTGATTATGTGAAGGGTCAACAGCCGAAAATGCAAAAACTTCTCGATAAGGCAATTGAACAAGAACAAAAATCTAAAAAATAACAAGTTAATGAAAGACTATTTTTAGTGCAGTTGAAAATGATGTTAGTTGCTGAAGTGTAATAACAAAGAACTAACATCATTTTCTTCTAACTAAATCAGGGGTGAATTATGAAATCCAAATCTAATCTCTATCGGAAAGAGAAATATTACGGGTTTTTATTTATACTTGCACCCGTTCTTGGTCTAATTCTATTTACATTGTACCCAGTTTTATATTCTTTCTACGGTTCCTTCACAGATTGGGATGGATTGGGCCAGATGAGCTTTATCGGGCTGGATAATTATATAGACATATTTCAAGATGAGCAATTTTACAAAGCTATGTACAACACTCTATTTCTAATGCTTGGCATTCCAATTGGTTTGATTTTGGCTTTACTGTTGGCGCTTGGTCTCAATAGAGGAATTTTTGGAACTACTACTTTCCGAGTCATATACTACATTCCGGTCATTTCTTCGTTGGCAGCGATCTCCATTTTGTGGCAATGGGCTTATAACGGTGATTATGGTTTAGTTAACCAGTTTTTGGATCTATTCGGAATTGAAGGACCTAACTGGTTAGCTAATAAAAATACGGTTAAACCTGCAATTATGATTATGGCAATCTGGAAAGGCTTAGGATACTCGATGCTCTTGTATTTGGCGGCGCTGCAAAGCGTATCCAGATCTTATTATGAAGCGGCAGAGATCGATGGGGCAAATGCTTTACAGTCTTTTTGGAATATTACATGGCCAATGGTGAAGCCGGTTACATTCTTTATCGTTGTGACAAGCATCATCGGCGGTTCGCAAATTTTTACCGAGATTAACATTATGACTTCAACAGGTGGTCCTGAGTATAGTTCTGCTTCAGTCGTCTTTTATGTGTGGCAGAAAGCATTCGGCAACCTCCAAATGGGATATGCATCAGCAATGGCTGTTGTGCTGGGTCTGTTTATATTTATCGTTACGCTTATCCAATTTAAAATGAATGAAAAATCATCCTATGATGTGGATTAGTACATCAATCGGGAAGGAGCGGGTAATCCTATGATAATTACCAAACAACAAAAAATAATGAGCATCGTTATTTTTCTCATATTAGCAATCGGCGCTATTGTCATGGTAGCTCCCTTATTGTGGATGGTATCGACTTCCTTCAAAGAAAAGAAGGATGTGTTCGCACTGCCTCCTCAGTGGATACCCGAGACGTTTTTATTTATTAAATACAGTGAAATTTGGGAAAAGGGACCTTTGCTTTCGGGTATTAAAAACAGTGTCTTCATTGCTGTTTCTGTAACAATTATCGGAACCTTTACTTCCAGCTTAGCTGCTTTTTCGTTTGCAAAGCTTAGGTTCCCAGGTAAGGACAAGATTTTTTTACTGCTGCTTTCAGCCTTAATGATTCCTTATCCAGTTGTTATGATACCGCAGTTCATTTTATTCTCAGAGTTGGGCTGGGTAGATACATTGCTGCCGTTAATTGTCCCAGGCTTTTTCGGAAATATTGTGATGATCTTTTTCCTTCGCCAGTATTTAACAAGCGTGCCGAATGCAATAATTGAAGCTGCGAAGATTGATGGAACCTCCTACTTTGGAATTTTCTACAGGATCATATTTCCTCTTATTAAACCTGCAGTAGCTGCACAGCTTATTTTATGGT